>JAXDGS010000166.1:0-29072 GCA_034664905.1 Solirubrobacteraceae bacterium
CGCGACACGACGGTAATGGCTGCTCGCGGCCTGTGCCTCTTCCGCGTGCCGCGAGCGCCTGTAGCAGGCCTGCAGTTGCCATCGCGCATGGCCTCCCGGCCTCACAACAGCGACTAGTTCATCGCGAATACGACCGAGCTCGAGCAGGTTGATCGACCCCTCGGCTTTCACAGCCTCGACGGAGCGTTGGTGAAGGGCCGCAGGGATGGTTATCGAGCGATCCTCGGCGTCTCGGAGCATGGCGCTGATCTCCTGGTTCAGCCGCTGGCGCTCGTCGATCATCCTGCCGTAGCCCTCGAGCTCTTCGATCGTCATGTCGCCTAAGCGCTTCGTGACCCCGGTGCAATCTCGACCTGCTTGTTTGGATCACGTTCCTGGCCGCCCATCACGCCTCACCTTGAAGTCGCGCGTTCACTACGAACACGACGGTTCGCCGAGGACACATCGCATTAGTCGGCAGAGGCGGTACTGATCCGCTTCAGCAGGGCGTCGCAGACCGTTGCGATATCGAGCAACTCGTCCGTGCGGTCGGGGTCAATGCGTGGGCTCGTTCGCCGGCGGCTGTTTCGTGCGGACTGGCGCGCATACTGGCGCGCACCGCCCTTTGAACGGCGAAAACCCCGCGATTAGCAGGGCTTTCTTAAGTACCGCTACCGGGATTCGAACCCGGGTTTCCGCCATGAGAGGGCGGCGTCCTAGTCCCCTGGACGATAGCGGCGCGAACCAGCTGAGCCCGCAGGCTAGCAAAGGGCCAAGCGCGCGTCTGGCTCAACGTGCGGCAGAACCGGCCCTCATTCTGGCTTTGCCGAGCGGTGCGCTATCTTCGCTGTCCGATCAGCCAGCGGATGTGGCGGAATTGGTAGACGCGCACGGTTCAGGTCCGTGTCTGGGCAACCAGGTGGAGGTTCGAGTCCTCTCATCCGCATTTTCGAGGTAACAAGTCTCTGGACTCAAACCGTGCGGCGCTCACCGAGCGCGATCGGCGTTGATTCGCGTAGTGGGGACGCCGACGTCGAGGCGGTGCTTCAGTGCTGAGGAGCGCGCCCTGAGGCGATCAGCACAGAGCCGCGGAAAACGATCTGGTCCCCGTCGCGCTGTGAGGCCTGGCCTCCGGCGTTCATCGCGCGCTGAGCGATCTGCTCACGGACATCTGGCTCCATCGCGGCGAGGGCGGCCGCGAGCGGGCCGGCCAGTTGCGGCACGCGGTCCCACCACGCCTGCACGGACGCGGCGTGCATCGGCGTCTCGACAGCCTGGACGCGGACGTCTTCGAGGCCGCCCTCTTCCAGCACGGACGTCAACAGCGCTGCGTCATCGAGGGAGAACGGTCCGCGTATGTTGGGGGGCGGAAACGGCACGCCGAACTGCTCACCGACGGCGTCCAGCACAAGGCCGAGCCACGGGTTCATGCTCCTTGGCCCCCACGTCATCGCAGCGAAGCCTCCCCCCGGACATAGCACGCGTGTGGCCTCGCTCACCGCGCCCACAGCGTCATCCGCGAACATCAAGCCGTGTCTGCTGATCACAGCATCGAAGTACCCGTCCTCGGCGAGGATCTCGCTCTGATCGAAGACGGCTGTGCTCACCTGCGGATAGCCGATCCCCCTGCGAGCGGCGACCGTGACCATCTCGGGTGCGTCGTCAGACAGCACGATCGAGCCCTTCACCCCCACGCGCTGAGCGGCGCGAAGGCCCGCGCCTCCGGGGCCTGCAGCGAGCTCGAGAACTGCGTCACCTTCGGTAATCCCGGCCGCGTCGAGCAGAGCGTCGGTGGCAGCGATGAGATGCTCGTCGACGAACTCGGCGTTGGCCTCCCAGCCCGGCGCGACGCTATCCCACATATCCGACATTGCGCGTCATCCTCGCACCGATCGCCCGACACCACCGTCGCGGCAGCAAACGGCAACGAATCCTCGGGCATCGAAGGTTCAGGCCAGTCACCAGCGCAGAGGCGAAGTATCCGCGGAACGCGGCGAAGCGCTCAGCAACCATCGGTCCCGCGACCTCGTCGCGAAACAGGTTCTCGAGCATGCCTTCCGCTCGCGCGGATAACGCATAGAGCTCGACCAGCGCCCCCGACAGGCGTTGGTCGGGGTCATCCGACCGCCCGAGATCGGGCAGCGGGTTGGACGCTGCCTAGTGAGCGGTGCACGCATCAAACAACCCGGCCTCGCTGGGAGTCCTCTCATCCGCATCTCGTCGCATTGCTCCCCCTCAGCGGCTCAACCTGAACGGCGGGTACCGATCGGTCACGAGGATCAGCGCGTACGCGACTACGCGGTTGTGCCAGCGCATGACGCCTTCGACGTAGTTGAAGATGCCGCGCGGATAGCGACCGCTGAGCAGGATCGCAAACCACGCGCCGATCACCGCGATTAGCGCGCCGATGTAGAGGAAGAACAGCACCACGTAGTGGGGGATCGCGAGCAGCCACTTGACGAGCGGCAGCCAGCGGTTCAGATCGCGGCTCGCGTCGGGGCAGTCGAAGTCCAGATGCACGGCCTGCTGCTCCTCGGTCGAGGGATAGCGGTCGTCCATGAGCGCCATGTAAACGCCGATTCGGTTCGAGAAGCGCAACAGCTGCTGATTCCAGTCAAACCACCACCGCGGATAGCGCTGGCGGAAGAGGATCAGCAGCAACGGAGGCAGGAAGAGCATCCCTGTGCCGCCGACAGCGACCGTGCGCGCGGACCCTGATGCGTCGTAGCGGGTGCTGTAGCCGCCGATCGCAGCGAGCACGATCAGGATCGGGATCGCGGCGAAGATCCGCAGCGCCGAGCTGACACGGTTGAGCCGGCGCTCTGGATAGTCGACGGAGAAGGTCACTGGGTGGTCGGTGTTCATGCTGCTCCTGTCTGCTCGGAGTGCGACGGGGTGTCGCGTGTGTGGTATACGTACAATGTAAGCGTACGATGTAAGGTACCCATACGGCGTAAGTCTGTCAAGGGTACGCCGGACCCGAGTCGGAAATGGATATCGCCAAGCAATCCCAACAACGCGCTAAACACCGAGCTCCCCTCAACAGGGAGCGCGTGCTACGCGCCGCGATCGCCCTCGCCGATACAGCCGGCGTCGAGTCGCTGACGATGCGCAAGCTCGCGAAGGAGCTCGGGGTCGAGGCGATGTCGCTCTACAACCACGTCGCCAACAAGGACGACATCCTGGACGGCATCGTCGAGATCGTCTTCAGCGAGATCGAGCTGCCGCCGAGCGGAGTCGACTGGAAGGCCGCCATGCGACAGCGCGCGATCTCGACCCGCCATGCCCTCTCGCGCCACCGCTGGGCGATCGGGCTGATGGAGTCTCGGATGACGCCCGGACCCGCGAACGTGCGCCTCCACGAGTCGGTGCTTGCCTGTCTGCGCCAGGCGGGCTTCTCGGTCGAGATGGCGGTCCACGCGTACTCGGTCCAGGACAGCTACATCTACGGGTTCGCACTCCAGGAGAAGGGGTTCGCCCTGCAGCGCAACAGCCTGCCGGCCGACGGCGAGAGTCTGGCGAAGGTGATGCTCCGCCAGCTACCCGTCAACGACTACCCGTACATCGCCGAGACCGTCGGCAGCTATGTCACCAAGGCCGGCTACGAGTTCACCGACGAGTTCGAGTTCGGGCTCGATCTCATCCTCGACGCGTGCGAGCAGCTCCGACGCAGCAGCTGACACGATCGATGCTGAGGCGAGCGCAGCCTCCGATCGGCGCGTGCGTAGCGCGGGGCCACGACGCGCCTCACCCGCCCGATCGCCCGCCCGCGAACTGGACCACCTGCTGGAAGGTCGGCCGGTTGACCCACGGCATCGACGGCACCTTGCCGACGCCGAGGACGCTGTACTGGATGTCGTCGAGCGACGGGTTGCACCTGACGCCGTCAGCCTGCCCCGAGCCCGGAGCGCGGCCGCCGGTTTCGTTGCTGCGCGAGCACGTCCACGCATTGGGGTCGCTGCTGGCGTAGAGGTTCGTCAGCTGGCTGATGGTCGAATCCAGGGCGCCCTTGAGCGCCGCCTGGCAGGCCGCCAGACCGCCGCTGGCGCCGCTGCCGTCGCCGCCGCAGTACGCCTGCGAGTAGGCGTGGTTGATCGTCGGGTTCAGCGCCTGTTGGAGCGCGCGCTGCAGATATCCCTCCCAGCCACCGTCGTATGCCGAGCCCTGGGCCCGCGGGAGGTCGTTGAGCCCGTTCAGACCCGTGAGCATCGCGAAACTGTCGGGTTCGCCGCCGACATGCGGCGACAGCCACGGGTCGAACACCGCGTGCGCCAGGCGCGGGTAGAGCTTGTCCATGATCGCGACCGCGTTGCCCTGTTCGTAGCTGCCGCTGGCGCTACGATCACGCCGGTGAGCACCGGGGACACCGGATCCCCAGAACTTGTCCCTGGACCAGGTCTGCAGGATGCGCAGGATTTGCTGCTCGGGCGCCGTGAGGCTCGCGCCTCGCAGCACCGCTGCGATCGGGCCGACGAGCTGCGAGCCGTCGAGATCCACCGAGCCTCCGTCCTCCATCGCGTTGACGACGTCCGCCGGCGTTGCAAGGCGCGTCCTGATGATCGCCTTGAGACGATCGCTCAGCGACTCGACCCGATATACCGGGCCGTAGGCGAAGTTGTCATCGGCCGCCGAGAAGCCCGGCGCCGGCTTGTTGTTCCAGCTGGTGAAGATGCCGCCCGCGATCGATCCGTTGACTTCGCCCGCGCCTGCGGGAATCGTGCTGGCGCGCGGATGCACGTCGGCTTTGGAGAGATCGCCGGGGACGAACCCCTGCCAGTCCCATTCCCCCGTGCCCCAGGTCGGAAAGTTGGGATCGACGCGGGGATTGCGCACGGGCAGCTTGCCCGACATGTAGTACGCGACGTCTTTCGAATCGACATACGCCCAGTTGAAGGTGCCGGTGTTGTTCCCCGCCGCGTGCTGGAAGTCCGTGGCGTTGTGGATGATTTCGGGGTCGTTCCACTCCATGTAGGCGGGCGCAGACCCGAGCTCATCGCCGAAGGTCGAGCGCTGTGAGGAGACCGCGACCGGAATGATCTGACCGCTGGTGGGATCCCGCGCGGTGGTGCGGCCGATGACCGGCCCGTGGATCGTCCGCTCGATCTTGATCGTCAGCGTCACCGGCGGTTCCTGTGACGCGGCCGAAGGCGTGCCGACCTGGGTGTCGGTGCGCTCGAACATCGGGGTGCACACGCCGTTGTAAATGTATGCCGTGCTCGCCAAACTCGGCGGCGAGCCGTCGGTGTTGCACAGCTTCTCCAGCCGCTGGTCGACGATGTCCGCACCGGCAGAGGTTGCGCTCCACGCGTAATCCACGCCGCGACCGAGCTCGACGAAGATCTCGGTGCCGGCAAACGACACTCCCCGCGCCTGTAGCCCGGGACCGTGGAGGTCGACCTCGTGCAGCAGCTGCGGTACGAAGTAGCTCGTCTGCGGTCCGAACACCGCGATCGGGTGCCCGCCGACGCTGTGAGCGCCGTCGACGATCAGCTCGTTGCTGCCATGAGGCGTCCCGTGGCTCAGCGCCTGCATCAGTGGTGTCAGGTCCAAGCTTGACCCTTGCGCGCCGGCCTGACTGGCCTGGCCGGCCTGGGGCGCGGAGGAGACCTGGCAGTCTTCGTGGCCGAGGCGATACGCGTCGGAGTGCGGCGCCAGCGGCATCGCGAGCGAGCTCGGATCCGGGCTCGTCGGCACGTGCTCGTAGTTGAACGGCTTTTTGATGCTGACCGGCGCATTGGGGTCGTTCTGGGAGCGCAGGTCGCTCCAGATCTTCGATCCCTGGGCCTGCCCGTAGCGACCCACGAGGGCCCGGTAAAGGAGCGCGCTGGCCGTCTCGTTGCCGCCGCCTGTCGCGAAGATCGCCTGCACCAGTGTGCCTGTGGCGACGAGGTCGGTGGGCTTCCATTCGGTCGGCGTCCCCGCCGCCGGAGGAGCAATTCCGAGCGCCGCATACTCGGCCGGCATCTTCGCGTTGTTCTGACCGCCGCCGATAGCAGCCTCCGCGGCGTACTCGTTGACGCCCGCGGAGAACGCGCTCGCGTCACTCACGACCTGCTGGCCCTCGGTCGTGGTCCTGCCTTCGATCGTGATGGGCTTCGGGTGCGCGGCGGGGAAGGCCTGCACCTGGGCCTGCATTTCTGCCTCGCTGTAGCCGGCGGCCGCTGCGACGCTGCAGTCCATCGCCTCATTGCTCGGCGACGGGCCGATGAACGACGTCAGCTGTGCGCGTCCGACGTGGCGCAGGACGTCCATCTCGAACAGGCGATCCTCGGCTGAGGCGAACCCCGAGCCGAACTCGGTGTCCGCGCGGGTCTTTCCGAAGACATGTGCAACACCGAACTGTTTGTCGCGCAGAATCACGGTGCCGTCGTGCGGAGCGGGGAAGGTCTCGACGCGTTCCGCCTGCGAGAGGTCGGCCATGAATCCGGCGTCCTTGTAGAAGTTGCCGATTTCGGCTTCGGTGAGGTTCGGTGCGACGTTGAGCAGGTTCGCGTACAGCGGCTCCTGATCGCGCGTGTGCGCCGGGAATCCCTGCCCCAGTTCTGCCGCCGCGAGGTCGGCTGCGCTATACGTCCCCGTCTGGCCAGGCGGAACGATGTTGAACGCGTGCCCGCCTGCGCAGTCGAGAAAGGGATCGCCGACGGGACCCTGCTTCGTCACGCAGGTGCTCGCCGGCGTTTCAGCGCCGAGCGCCAGCTGCGCGCCGCAGCAGCCCACCGCGATCGCGCACGCAAGCACCGTGGCGAGCCGAGCCGCGCGCGGGATCGCGCGCCCGCGGCGAGCACCGACGACAGGCAGCCGCGCAAAGCGCAGCCGTTGCACAGCGTGGGCCGATTCGACGTGCAGCTCACACGCCGACTGCGTGCGCAAGCGCTCCCCCATTTGACTCTCCTCCGACGCGGCTTTCCCAGACCCGCGGTGGGCTACCCCGATCTGGCTGCGCGCAAACTCCGAGGCAGTCGCTCGGGTCGGGCGGACCACCCGATTGCGGCCCGCCAATGAACGGTCGAAGCCTCGCCCCTTTACGCGCGGCGAGGAGCGCGGAGAGCAGGCAGGCTCAGCCGCGGCGGCGCTGCCGGCGCTGTACGGCGACGATCGAGCAGCCTGCGCAGAGAAGCAGCAACCCGATGCCTAGCGACAGGCGCAAATCGAACCCGGTGAACGGAAGCGTCGCTGCTTTCGAGGCGCTCGTGGGGCTCGAGCCGCTGCTCGGTTCGGTGCCGGTCGCGGGCGTGCTTTCTTTCGACGGCGAGGTGCCCGTGCTCGGGGTGGAGGTCGTCGGCGTGCTCGTATTGGTCGGAGTGGTCGGCGTCGGCGTCGTCGTCGGCGTCGTTTTCGGGGTCGTCGCCGGCGTGGTGGGCGTCTGGCTGTAGCCCGATTTTTCTTCCGCCGCAGCCGCCGCCGAGGGCACCGCGGCCGCGATCGCGCATGCGACCATCGACAGGGTCAGGATCCTGCGCGCCCCGAGCGGGCCCTGCGTCGAACGCTTTGCGCAGTTCTGCTCTGGCCTGCTCGAGGCCACGACGTCGCTCCGAGTCATGCCAACCTCCTGCTGATGGTGTGGGAAAAGCGTCGGCCCACTAAAGGGCCGAATGCCTGTGCTGATGGGCGATTGTAGTCGCAAATGGTTCATCGGTAGCCCGCTCCGGTGCATGCGACCTACCCGATACTTCGGAAGGTCTATCACCAATGGCGGTCGGAAATTCGATCTGCTGCTCACCTGTCGGACCTCGATGGTCGCTACTTGAGCGCTTTTCGTATTCGCAACGTCGCTGTCAGTGCTCGCGAGCGCGCCTTCGGGCCGCACGAGGAGCCGATGCGCATCCAGCAGGCCGACGTGCCTACACGCGTACGCGGCCGCCTAAGGTTCCCGCCTGCAGCTCGACGCGCAGCACCTTCTTGTCGAACTTGCCGACGCTCGTCTTGGGGATCTCTGCGACGAACGCGAACTCGTCCGGCAGCCACCACTTCGCAACGCGGCCGCGCAGGTGCTCGACGAGCGCATCCGCGTTCGTCTCCGCCCCATCGCGCAGCACCACGCAGCACAGCGGACGCTCGGCCCAGCGCTCGTCCGGCTTTGCGATCACCGCCGCCTCGACCACGTCGGGGTGCGACATCAGCTCGTTCTCGAGCTCGACCGAAGAGATCCACTCGCCGCCCGACTTGATCACGTCCTTCGCGCGATCGGTGATCTGCACCGAGGCGTGCTCGTCGACCGCCGCGATGTCGCCGGTACGCAGCCAGCCCGCGTCGAACTTCTCCTCGTCCGGCTCGTGGAAGTACGACGCCGCGATCCACGGGCCGCGCACCTCGATCTCACCCGTGGAGCTTCCGTCCCACGGCACCTCGGCGCCATCGTCGTCGACGAGCCGCAACTCGACCCACGGCAGCGGGCGCCCCTGCCTCGCGCGCTCGTCCCAGTAGGCGTCGTCATGCTCGCGCTCGCGCGGTCGCGCGTAGGTGGCGACCGGACTTGTCTCGGTCATCCCCCACGCCTGGAAGATGCGAACGTTGTGGCGCTCCTCGAAGTCCTTCATCAGCTGGCGCGGCACCGCCGAGCCGCCGCACGCGGCGTTGTTCAGCGACGAGAGGTCGATCTCGGGGTGGGCGTCGGCATAGCGCAGCAGATCCGCGAAGATCGTCGGAACACAGCCCAGCAGCGTCGCTCGCTCGGCGGCGATCAGCTTCGCCAGCGGCTCCGCCCCGAGAAAGCGGTCGGGCAGGATCAGGTCAGCGCCCGCGAGTGCCGCGCCATATGGCAACCCCCACGCGTTGGCGTGGAACATCGGCACCACCGCCAGTATGCGGTCTGTCCGCGAGATCGACGTCGAGTCTCTCATCAGCGTCGCCGAGGAGTGCAGGCTGATCGAGCGGTGCGAGTACAGCACGCCCTTCGGGTTGCCGGTCGTACCGCTGGTGTAACACAGCGCCGCCGCCTGACGCTCGTCGAGCTCGGGGTAGTCGAACTCGCCCTCTCCAGCGGCCTCGAGCAGATCCTCGTAGCGCAGCGCGCCGGGCAGCTCCTGCGCGTCGCCTTCGCCCATCACCACGTAGTGCTCAACGCTCGAGAAGCTCGGCGCAAGCTTCGCGAGCATCGGCACCAGCGAGCCATCGACGAAGATCAACTTGTCCTCGGCGTGGTTGACGATGTAGGTGAGCTGCTCCTCGAACAGGCGTATGTTCAGCGTGTGCAGCACCGCGCCGGTGCACGGCACCGCGAGATAGCACTCGAAGTGCTCCTGGTTGTTCCACGCGAACGTGCCGACCCGGTCGCCCTGCTCCACGCCGAGGTCGCGCAGCGCGCGAGCGAGTCGGTCGATGCGCCGCGCGAGCTGCGCATGCGAGGCTCGCTTGACGCCGCCATCCGGGCTGAGCGTCACGACCTCCGCGCCGGAGTTGCACGTGCGCATTCGGCGCAGGACGTGATTGAGAGTCAGCTGAAAGTCATCCTGCATCAGACCGCGCATGCCCTGCGCGTCCAGCGTCTGCGTCTGCCTCTGCCTCTGCGTCTGCGTCATCCTCTCCTCACCCCTTCGCGTGGCGCCAGCTGAGCCAGCTCATCGTAGATCCCTCGCGTGCGCTGGGCAATGTCATCCCAGTCGAAGCTCAACACGTGCTCGGAGGCCTCCGTCACGAGGCGGTCGCGCAGCGCCTCGTCGACCAGCAGGCGTTCGATCATCACGCCGAGATGCTCCGCGTCGCCGCCGTTGAAGCGCAGGCCGACGCGCTCGCCGACCGGCACGACCTCGCGCAGGCCGCCGGTGTCGGCGACGATGCACGGGCAGTCCGAGGCCATCGCCTCGAGCGCCACCAGGCCGAATGGCTCATAGATCGACGGCACCACGCACAGGTCCGCGATCCGGTAGAGCGAATGCAGCACGTCATCGCCGATCCAGCCGAGGAACGTGCCATGGCTAAAGAGCCCGAGACGCTGTGCCTGCGCCTTCAGCTCGGCCTCGTGCGTGCCGCTGCCGGCAACCAGAAAGCGCACGTTGCCGAGCTTCGCGATCACCTCCGGCAGGGCGTCGAGCGCGAGCTGAAAGCCCTTCTCGTAGACGAGGCGCCCGACGAGCAGCACGAGCTTCTCGTGCGGCGCCGCGAACTCGCTTCGCAGCGCGCCCAGGTCGCCGCTCGGGCGCAGGTCGTTTCGATCAACGCCGTTGGGGATGACCGCAATGCGCCGCTCATCGATGTCGAAGATGTCCGCTACGTGTCCGCGCATGTAGTAGGAGCACACGATCACCGCATCCGCTCGATTCGCCATCCAGCGCTCGACCGCGTGAATATGCGACTGGGGCAGATCCGCGACCCAGCCCTGGTGGCGCCCGTGCTCGGTCGCGTGGATCGTCGTCACGTACGGCACGCCGAGCCGGTCCGCGAGCGCCGCCGACGCGTGCGCGACCAGCCAGTCGTGGCCGTGGACGAGGTCATAGGAGCCCTCCTGCGCGAGCGCCTCGCCAGCGGCGATCATGTCCTCGTTCATGCGCTGCACCCACGCGACGAAGCGGTCGAGGTCGCGCGGCCAGCCAGGCTCGCGTACACGGTAGACGGTCACGCCGCCGACCTGCTTGCCGGCGCTCGCGTGCTCGCCCGCTCCCATGTCGCCGTTCTCACGCGCGCTCCTACCGCGCGTCAGAACGTCCACGGCGACCCCCTGGCGGACGAGTGCCTCGGCGAGCTTGCGCACGTGGCGCGCGAGGCCGCCCTCGATCACAGGCGGATACTCCCAGGAGAGGATCAGCGCGCGGCTACTCACCCCCTGGACCCTATAACGCCGCGCCCGCAGGCTCGCCCTCGCCGCATGCGCGCAGGGAAGGATTTGGCGATGATGTGCGCGTGCCGAGCACCAGTACCGGGCCGAGGGCGGCGGCCGACGCCTCCGCGCCCTCGCGAGCGCGAGCACTACGCTGGAAGGCGTGCGCTGGCTCGTTGACGGAATGAACGTGATCGGCACGCGCCCGGACGCATGGTGGAAGGACAGGCATGCCGCGATGATCCGCCTCGTCGACATGCTCGAGCGCTGGGCCGCCGTCGCCGGCGAAGATGTCACGGTCGTCTTCGAGCGCCCGCCTTCGCCCCCGATCCGCTCAACGGTGATCGAGGTCGCACACGCTCCCCGTCCGCGCCGCGACTCGGCCGACGATGAGATCGTGCGCCGCCTGCTCGCCGCCGATGCAAATCCCGCGTCGATCCGCGTCGTCACATCCGATCTCTGGCTCGCCGACCGCGTGCACGCGGCCGGCGCGAGCGTCCAAGCGTCGGCAGCGTTTCGCGCGCTGATCGAAAGCTACCGATGACGACCCCCGAAACCCGATACGCCCGCAGCGGCGATGCCAGCATCGCCTATCAGGTCATCGGCGAGGGCCCAATGGACCTGCTGTTCCTCCCGGGCTGGATCTCACAGGTGGAGCAGCTCTGGGAGCTGCCGGCGCTGCGTCGATTCCTCGAGCGCCTCGCAGGCCTCGGCCGGTTGATCCTGTTCGACCGCCGCGGGATCGGCCTGTCCGATCGAGTCGGACAGGAGCACACGCTGGAGCAGGAAGCCGACGATGCGCTCGCGGTGCTCGACGCGGCGAAAAGCGAACGGGCTGCCCTGTTCACCTATCTCCTCGGTGGGCTTGTCGGCGCCCGCCTGGCGGCGGATCACCCCGAGCGCGTGGGCGCGCTCGTGATGTACGCGTCTGTCGCGCGCACCGCCTGGGCACCCGACTATGACTGGGCGTTGACGATCGAGCAGCGCGAACAGCTCGTGGAGAGCGGCATCGTCTCGTGGGGAGAACCGAACAACGAAGGCATGCGGGTGCTGGCACCATCGATGGTGGATGACCCCGAGCTGTCGAGCTGGTTCGCACGCATGCAGCGCCTCGCCGCGAGCCCCGGCGAGGCTCGCAGGATCCTGACCTCGGCCATCGATCTCGACGTTCGCGAGGCGCTCCCACGCATCACCGTCCCGACGCTCGTCATGCACCGGCAGGGGGAACACACGTGGGACGCTCGCCACTCGCACTACCTGGCACGGCAGATTCCCGGCGCGCGGTATGTGGCGCTCGAGGGCGTCGACTCGTTTCCGTTCGTAGGCGACACCGACGCGATCCTCGAGGAGATCGAGGAGTTCCTGACCGGCGGGCGCGGGCAGGGCGAGCTCGTACGGGCGATGCTGACGGTGATGTTCACCGACATCTCCGCGGCGACCGCGCGCGCGGCCGAGCTCGGCGACCGCCGCTGGCGAGATCTACTCGCACGCCACGACAAGATGGTGCGCGAGGAGCTCGAGCGCTTCGGCGGGCGCGCGGTCAAGACCGTCGGCGACGGGTTCCTGGCGACCTTCGACGCCGCGCCGTCGCGCTCGCTGCGCTGCGCGCTGTCGATCACCAAAGGCGCCCGTGACCTCGGCCTCGAGGTGCGCATCGGCATGCACACCGGCGAGTGCGAGCTGATCGCCGAGGATGTCGGCGGCATGGCCGTTCACATCGCATCGCGCGTGGGCGAACTCGCTGCTCCCGGAGAGGTGCTCGTCTCGGGAACGGTCTTCGGCACCGTCGTCGGCGGTCCGTTCGGGTTCGAAGACCGCGGTGCGCACCAGCTCAAGGGGGTCCCCGGACGCTGGCCGCTGTTCGCGCTGCGCGGCTGAGCCCCCAGGCTGGGCTCGCGCCGGGCGCGCTACTCCTCGAGCACGTCGTAGAAGGCGCCGCGCGGCCTTGCGTGCGCGTAGGACCCGAGCACCTCCGCGGCCATCTCCATCGCCTCGCCGTCGATTCCGTGCTGATCGGATACGGCCAAGCAGTCTGGACAGATCAGCTCGCCGTCCTCGCTCACAGCCTCCCAGTCCGCGTGGCGCGGGTCACCCCAGGCTGGTGCTGCGCGCATGCACCTCACGCAGTATTGCCCCCTCATTTGACGCCAGCGTACGCCTCCGGGCACGAGCCGTCAACCCGTCTGCGCGAGTGTGTCGCGAGGCCGCGCGGCCATCGACGACGCGAATGCGACCATCAGCCCGCGCAGCTTGCCGCGGCACCGGGTAGCGACCTTCGGCTCGCACGCGACGGCGCGCCGCGGAGAGTTCATCCCGACGCTGCGCGATCGAGTCCGCCTCATGCTCGTCCGCGCGGGCGGACACCTTGCAGGCCGCCACGGCAATTGCCGTGGCGGCCAGCCAGGCGAGGGGGATCAGGATCAGGAGAGTGTGACTTAGCATTGGCGCCGCCTACACACCGCACCACCGGGGTCGTGGTGCCCATGTCCCGGAGCCAGTCTCCCGATCCTGAAAGCATCCCCCTTCGCTCGGGGTTTGTCTAAGACCGGTTTTACATGCACGCCATACATTTCGTTTATCGCAGAAGCTGTTGACCTTCACCCACCTCGCCCGCGCCGATCAGTACGTCGGTGAGGTTTCGTGCCACCTCGGCAACCGCCGCGACGCGCGGGTTGGGCCTGTCCTTGTGCCACACCAGCGAAAGCGTCACAGGATCTGCGTCAGCCAGGGGAATCGCGACGACGCTGTCCAGGGATCTGACGATGTTCGTAGCGCTGGATGCGGCGGTGACGGTGACGGCTCGCCCCGATGCGACGATCGCGGTCATCTCATGCGGATTGAGCGCGTGGTCGCTCGTCAGGTTGGGAGCCCGCCCGCCGCGATGGTCATCGAGCTGCCACAACCCGGCCCACACGGGATCAACGGAGGGATGACTGCCCGGGAATGTCTCGTCGAGGACCTCCGTCACCGTCAGCTTGCGGCGGCGCGCGAGCGCGTGGCTCTGGGCTGCTACGAGCACACGCTGCTCGTTGCGCAACGGCAGGACCTGCACGTCCCGATCCTCCGTCGGCGAGAAGCACAACGCGATGTCCACCTGCCCGAGCCAATCCGCGGTCGAGCTCGCCGGGAACGGGAGCTCGCGAAACGCCACTTCCAGCTCGGGGTGCAGGTATCCAAGTGCTGCAAACAGCTTGGGTGCGTCGAGCATCGGCGGTGAGCCGACGAACCCCAGCTCGATCATGTCCTGCTCCGAGCCCGTGAGCGAGCGCACGGTCAGCTCGGCCTCGGCGACCGCCGCGAGCGCAAGCCGCGCCTTGGTCAAGAACTTCTCACCCGCAGCAGTAACGCTGACGCCTCGCGGGTGGCGTATCAGGAGATCGACGCCCAGCTGGGTCTCCAGATGTGAGATCGCGTGTGACAGGGCCGGCTGCGCGACGTGCAGATTCCTCGCCGCGCGTGTGATCTGTCCCTCTTCCGCGACCTCTACGAAATACACCAGCTGCTGCAGCTTGATCGCCACCGCTCCCCCTCACGATCTGTCATGTCATCCTCACGCTGTTGGATCGCACGATCTCGCCGCGGTAGCGCGTGTCGCCAGCATCGCGCGATCGGCACGGTCGATCAGGGTGTCGACGGTGTCGTCCGCGCGACGTTCGCTGACCCCTATGCTGATCCTCGCTCCCGCGAACTTCTCACCCAGACGTTCGGCGATCCTCTCGAAGCGAGCGCCGATTCCCTCCATAGTCTCGCCCGAGAGCGAGCACACGAACTCATCGCCGCCGAAGCGAAGTATCACGTCGTATGAGCGGAACTCGTCGCCGACGCACGTGACGACCGTTCGAAGCAGCTGATCCCCGGCGATGTGGCCGACCTCGTCGTTTACGTGCTTGAGGCCATCGACGTCGATGAAGACCACCGTCAGCTGCTCCTTCGTGCGACGGGTGCGGTCCAGCTCGCGTTGAAGCGCAGCGAGGCCCACGCGCCGGCGGAGCGCGCCTGTCACCTCATCGACTTCGGCGCTCGCGAGCTCTTTCGCACAGGAGAGACGGTCCAGCGCCGCCAGCTCGCGATCGGTGGCGGCGTGCGCCCGATCCTCGGCGGCCGCCTGGCGATGGGCTGCCGCCTGCGCCCGCGAGCGAGCCGCCAGCTGGCGCTCATGGGCGGCCTTGAGGTCCACGTGCAGGCCGTTGCGCTGCGGCTCCTCGCTGGCCTGGCGTTCGAGCCGCTCGATCTCCGCGTCGAGAGCCGCAGCGAGTTCGTCTCGCGCCGCGCTCGCCAGGTCTCGCGCTGCCGAGAGCTGGTCGCGTTGGCGAGCTACCCTGTCGCGAGCCACCGCCGTGCTGCTGCGCAGATGAGTGGCGACGCCGCGCTCGACCGTGCTGTCAGCGCGCATCTGGCGGGTGTGCTCAAAGAGCGCCGGATCCGTCCGCTCGCCGGGATGTTCGCTGCGGTCCTGATCGATGTCGGCGGCCTGTTGATCGTGATCGGAGGCCTTCTGGTCGCGCTCGGAGACAGTCTCGTCTGATTCGGAGAACGTCTGATCGAGGTCGGATGCGCTCTGCTCGTCCTCCGCGAAGCTCTGGTCGAGATCCGACAGCGACCGCTCGCTTTCCCCCGGGGTCATGCTCAGACCCTCCGCCGGTGGTGAGGAGGACCCGGGACGCCTAGCCGATCGAGCCTGAACGCACCGTCGAGTGACATGCTGCCTCCAGAGTCGGGGTTGACACGCAAACAACGTCCCCGAGGTCTGGAGCGACGCATTTCCACAGTAGCACCGGGTGCGGTTGTTGCAAGCCGGCGCCCACGGAGCGGACCTTTGTCCTAGCGATCGCACACCGGCTGCGGCTCCTGCGGGGCACCGGCGACGGTCCCTGCAGGCTCTAGCTGGACGTGTGCTGCGCGAGCTCGGACGTATGCTGCGCAAGCTCGGACGTGTGCTGCGCGAGCTCGGCGAGATCACTCGCGCTGAGGCGGCCATCGACGACATCTCGGGCGACGTCGCTCAGCCGGCGGTTATGCGCTCGTGCGTATCCGCGCACGCTCGCGAAGGCTTCATCCACGCTGATGTGGGCCCGCTCGGCCAGCACGCCCTTGGCCTGCTCGATCAAGACCCTGCTGTTCAATGCGCCCTGGAGCTGCGCCACCACGCCGCGCGTCTCGCGCAGAGCCCGCTCCTGTAGGAGGGCGACCGCTGCAACGTCGGCGATTCCCTGCCCGAGCGGGACGTCGCGCTCGGCGAGGTGTCCGACCTCTGAGCGAAACAGGTTCAGCGCGCCGATCGTCTGCTCGCGCACCCGCATCGGGATCGCGTGCACGGAGCGTATTCCATACGCGACCGCGGCCGGCGCGAAGGCCGGCCATCTTTCGCGCTCGCTCGCAAGATCCGCGCTGGAGACCTGCTGCGCGGTGCGGTAGCACTCGAAGCAGGGCCCTTCCTCATTCTGGGACTGCAACAGCTCGAGCGCCTCGGAGCGCTCGCTCGACGAGGCCATCACCTGCAGCGTCCCCTCGGCGTTCGCGAGCAGCAGCCCGACCTCGGCGCAATCCAGGAGCTCCATGCTCCGCTGCACGAGGCGATGCATGAAGTCCACCACATCGAAGTCGTCGACCATCGCGTCTGCGAACTCGACGAACGTGGTCACGATCTTCTCTTCGCGCGTCATGGTGCGACCCAAGAAACACCTCCGGGCCCGATGTGCAAGCTCCATTAGTATCGCGATAGTTGGACTCCTGCGCGTCGGCCGTTTGACCGATCTTTCAGCGCGGGGGTCCGACCATGATCAACAACCCTCCTCGGCCAGATCGAGGCGGCGCCCCACGATGTCGCTGGCGATATCGCGCAGCGAGCGGCCGTTGGCGAACGCGAACGAGCGCAGACGCACGAACGCCTCGCCGAGCGGCACGCCGAGCTGGACCGAGACGATGCCCGTCGCCTGATGAATCTCGGCCCAGTGAGCCGGCTCGCGCGCCAGCAGCACGTGCAGCTCCTCCGGCGCGGCGCCTGCCTGGATGCCGAGGATCGTGTGCGTCGCCACCTCGGCCAGGACGAGGCCGAGCGCCAGCTCCTCCTCGCCGAGCTCCGATGGGCGATCGCGGTAGAGCGCGAGCACGCCGACCGCGATCGCGCCGAGGCGCAACGGAAGCGCGAACACCGCCAGCACGCCCGCGCGCGTCCCCTCCTGCGCGAATGCCGGCCAGCGCACCTGCTGCGGGTTGCCGAGATCTGGCTCCAACACCGGCTGCATCTGTGTCCACGCATCGAAGCACGGGCCCTCGCCCAGCGTCAGTTCGAGCTCCTGAAGCAGCGCGATTCCCGGATCGCTCACCCCGGCGGCGCCGCGAAGCTTGCCATCTGCGATCAGCGAGATCCCCGCTCCGCTGAGCGCGAGCAGCTTCACAGCCGCGCCGCACACGCGATCGACCATCGACCCCGCGTCGACCTGCTCGGCGTCCGCCATCGCTGCCAGCACGGTGCTCAGGCGGTCGCTCATGACGCTCCGCGGCTCTCCTCGTTTGAAGCCTTCTCGAGTCGAGGGGTGCTCGTCGACCGCGCAGCGATCAGCATCGCGATCCAGCGCCTTCAAAACAAGCCGTGGGAGATTTCACGATCTGAGAGCGAGCGGTGGGACTGTCGGCCGCTACTAGCCTACATAGCAGCCTTGAACCGGTGTTGCTCATTGTCCGCCCTTGATCGTGCATACGAGCCTCAAGCATCGACAACGCGCTTCGCCGGCAAACGTCAGGATCGACTTTTGCGCCGAGCGGAACGTGCGCTGGCTCCGCGAGCGCCGGCGCACGCGCGCCGCGCGACAGCCGACGGCGTCGACGCCCGCTGCGAGGTCGTTTGTGCGAAGATTCCCAGCCTCGGGCCTGGCTACGGATGACGGGCCCTGACCAAAGGGGAATGGAATGCTCAGACGCATTCGCCACACTGCGAGCCTTGCGGCTCTGCTCACGCTTCTGTCAACCGGAGCTGCGCTGGCGGCGGGTCGGGGGACGGTCACGGAAACCCACCATGAACACAACGTCGTCTTCTTCTCGAACCCGACGGTGAACCCGTGCACCGGCGAACCGGGCACGATCACCGCGACCGCGACGAACTCGGTGTTTCACGCCACCTTCTTTGAAACGAGCGACGAGTTCTGGATCACCGGAACCGCCGAGGGAGTCGTGACGTTCACGCCGGAAGCCGCAGAAGGTGTCAGTGGCATCGGTCACTTCGCCCTGTGGTTCGGGGAATCTCACAACAACAAGAACGAAGTTCAGCACAACACCAGCACCTTCGTATTCAGTGACAGCGACGGCTCGCATGTCGTCATTCACGGAAACACCCACCTCAGCACCAACGCCTCCGGCGAAGTGACGGCCAGCTTCGAAACGGAATCGGCGCACTGCGCCTAGGCGCCACGGGACCAAAGCGGGGCGGGCGACGTGCCTGCCCCGCTCTCCCTTGCGGTCGGATCGTGCTCGGGCGGATGAGCGCCCGCGCACGTGGCTGCGCCAGGTCGTTCATCGGGACGGCCGGATTCGAACCGGCGACCCCCTGCTCCCAAAGCAGGTGCGCTACCAGGCTGCGCCACGTCCCGCACAGCTAAGCGTAGAGGCCCGCCCGGCCATGCGCGCGCCTGCTGCTAGCCTCGGCCACCGCGATGGCCGAGATCCAACCGCTGCGCGCGCTGCACTACGACTCCTCCGTCGCCGGTCCGCTGGCGAGTCTCGTCGCGCCGCCTTATGACGTGATCGACGCCGAGCAGCGCGCCGAGCTGCTCAAGCGCTCGCCGTTCAACGTCGTCGCGGTCGACCTGCCGAAGGGCGACGGCGATCCCTACGTGTCTGCCGGGGAGCGGTTCGAGAGCTGGCAGCGTCGGGGCGCGCTCGTGCGCGATCCCGAGCCGGCACTGTGGGCGCACACCCAGGACTACGCCGGTGCAGACGGCCGCAGGCTGACGCGGCGGGGCTTCTTCTGTCGCGTGCGCATCGAGCCCTACGGTCCCGGCCGGGTGCGCCCGCACGAGCGCACGCACCCGGGGCCGAAGGAGGACCGCCTGCGCCTCACGCGGGCCACCCGCGCCAACATCTCGCCGATCTTTTCGCTCTTCTCCGATCCGGAGCACGCCGCGTGGGATGCGCTCTCCGGCGCGACCACGCGATCGCCGTGGGGCGAGGTAAGCGACGCCGACGGCACGACCCACCGCCTCTGGCGCGTGAGCGATGCGGACGCCATCGCCGCCGTGCAGAGCGCCGCGAGCGACGCCGAGCTGCTGATCGCCGACGGCCACCACCGCTACGAGACGATGCAGAGCTACGCCGAGGAGGTCGGCGGCGAGGGCCCGCACCGCTACATCCTGATGTGCCTGGTCGCACTCGAGGACCCCGGCCTGACGGTGTTCCCGACCCACCGTCTGCTCAGAGGCCTCGATGATGCACGCCGCGACACACTCGAGCGGGCGCTCGCGCGCGACTTCGAGGTGACCGACGTGCCCGCCGAGCAGCTCGCGCCCACGCCCGGCGACGGTCCGCTCGAGCTCGGCTACATCGACCAAGAGGGCAAGGCGCGCAGGCTGCGGCTGAAGGATCAGGCCATCGCCGACAGCGCACTGGAGGGACGCTCGCCGGCATACCGGCATCTCGACACCGGCGTGCTCGAGGCGCTCGTGCTCAAGACCGCGCTCGGCTTCTCCGACGAGGACATCTCGCACTTCAGCGGCCTCTTCTACGCGCGCGACACCGCCGAGGCGATCGCGTCGGTGCGCTCTGGCGAGTATGAAGTGGCGTTTCTGATGCGCCCCACCCCCGTGAGCCAGGTGAGCGCGGTCGCCGCCAGTGGTGAGAACATGCCGCCGAAGTCGACGTTCTTCTTCCCCAAGCTGCTCACGGGGCTGCTCTTCAACCCGCTGGTCTAACCGGACCTACGGATATGATTCGTTTACGGGCAGATCTATAGAAGGGATCTCTATGACCCGACATGAGCCGAGCAGGATGAAGGCGGTCGCCCGACGTGAGGGCGCGAGCTTCAAGCACACGGTGCAGGTGCGCGACCATCAGCTCACGATCGACGAGCCGGGGGATGCCGGCGGCGATGACACCGGGCCGGACCCGCGCGAGCTGCTTGCCGTGAGCCTCGCCTCATGCACCGCGATCACGATGGAGATGTACGCGGCGCGCAAGGGATGGGAGATCGGCCACGTCGAGGTCGACGTCGAGTACAGCTGCGCCGAACGCGGAGCGCCGACGAAGTTCCAGCTCGTCATGCGCCTGCCTGACGACCTCCCGGAGGAGCAGGTCGAGCGACTGCGCGTGATCGCCGCCAAGTGCCCGGTTCATCGCGTCCTCGACGGCGAAGTGATGTTCCAGGAGCGCATTGAGCGCGTTCACCTGGCCGCCTGAGCCTCCCCTTTCGACCACCTCCGAGCAGGTGCCGGCGGCGGTGCTCGTGCCGCTGTTCCTGCCGGTCCCGGGCGAGCCCCACGTCGTGCTCACCCGCCGTCACTCCCACCTGCGCCGCCACGCCGGCGAGATCTCGTTCCCGGGCGGTCGCCGGGACGTCGAGGACGCGAGCCTCACCGACACGGCGCTGCGCGAGGCCGAAGAGGAGATCGGGCTGCCGCGCGAGCAGGTGACGCTGCTCGAGCAGCTCCCCACGATCTCGACCTTTGCGACCAACTATGCGATTCACCCGTTCGTCGGCACGATCCCAGCGGGGATCGCGTGGCGGCTGTCTGCGAGAGAGGTCGATGCGGTGCTCGAGCTCGCGGTCGCAGAGCTCCGCGCGGGACGCACGCGCACGCGCATGCAGCGGCGCGGGATCACCTTCGAGACCGACGCCTACGTCGTCGGCGAGCACCTCGTGTGGGGCGCCACCGCGCGGATCCTCGAGGTTCTGCTCGAGCGGCTCGATCGCGGCAGCTATGAGCCCTTCTCGACCGGCACGCCGACGAGGCTGCCCCACTCCGTCCAGGAGCCGTCGTAGTTCTTGACGTCGTCGCGGCCGAGCAGCTCGTGGAGCACGAACCACGTATGCGCCGAGCGCTCGCCGATACGGCAGTAGGCGATGATCTCATCGCCGTTGAGCACTCCTTTTGAGCCATACAGCTCGCGCAGCTCATCGGCCGACTTGAACGTGCCGTCCTCCTGTACTGCGCTCGCCCACGGGATCGACGCGGCGCCCGGTATGTGCCCGGCACGCTGCGCTCCCTCCTGCTCGTAGCCCTGCGGCGAGATGATCTCGCCGGCGAACTCAGCGGGGGAGCGCACGTCCACCAGCTTGGTCGGGCCGGCCACCGCGTCAAGGACCTCCTCGCGGCGTGCGCGGATCGTCTCATCGCCCGGCTGCGAAACGAAGCTCGCAGGGGGATGCGCGGGTACCTCGGACGAGGTTGGCCGCCCGTCGGAGAGCCACTTTTCGCGCGGGCCGTTGAGCAGCAGCACCTGCTCGTGCCCGTAGTACTTCAGATACCAGTACGTGTACGCCGCGAACCAGTTGTTGCGATCGCCGTAGAGCACGATCGTGTGCTCGTCGCCGATCCCGCGTGCGGTGAGGAGCTCGCCGAATGCCTGCGGCCCGAGAAAGTCCCTGCGCACCGGGTCCTGCAGGTCCTCCTTCCAGTCGAAGCCGATCGCTCCCGGGATGTGAGCCTCGGCGTAGAGCGACGGATTCTCATCGACCTCGACGATGCGGATGCTCTCGTCGTTCAAGTGCTCCTGCAGCCAGGCGGCGTCGACGAGCACGTCCTTCGCGTAATCGGACATTGAGATGAGCCCTCTCTTCAAAGCGAATCCTGATCAGGTTTCAGGGGTTTATGACCAGGATAGCGCGCCCCACCCCGCGCGCCGCAGGCCTCAGCCGCCGGGAGTCCAGCCCGACAGGCCCGACCAGGTGTCGTGCACCTGCGCTTGAATCGTGGGAGGCGAAGCGCTCGAGCGCGGCCACAGGCCGCTCACGACCATCATCAGCGAGCCGGCCATCGCCAGCCACGCGCCCTCGCGCACCGACAGGGCGAGCAAGCCGGCCTGCGGCGTGGGCGGAGAGACGATCCTGTAGAGAACGCAGACCGTCGCGACGCTTCCCAGCAGGACGACCGCCGCGCCAGCCCCGTCCGGCAACGGTGAGACCGTTCGCACTAGCGCGACGAGCGCATCGAGCAGCGCGAGCGCAGCCACGACGAGCAGCACGACGTTCATCTCCCTGAGCGCCTGATGGGCCGTTAGCGCTGTCAGCTGCTGGCCCGCGAGGCCGGCGAGGTGTGCGTGCATCGCGCCCATCTCGCTCTGCAGCGACGAGTTGCCGAACTGCGCGGCGATCTGGTCCCCCACCTGCCCGACGACCGCGACCCCATGCTCGGTCAGGCTGACCCCGTACCACGGCAGGAACACCGAGATCGCGAGCAGGACCGCGCCGCAGGCCGAGCACAACAGGCGGTATCGGGATCGATCCCCGGCCATCGTGTGAGGATCATCGGTGCAATCCTCGAGCAGCTTTATCGAAGCGCCTGGAGATCAAGCGCAAAGCAGCGACTCGATCGCCTCGCGCGCCTCGCCGGCCCACGCCGCGTGGTCGTGCGGATCGGCTCGCAGGAACGCGGTGGGGATGGAGTTCTGCTGCGCCCACGCCTGTACGAGCCGCTCACCCGCGGCGAGGGCCGGCTGAAGCGTCGAGGATCCGCGGACCTCATAGACAAAGCCGCGGACGGTCGTGTCTATCGCCTGCGTCAGAAAGAACTGCAGGCGCGAGCTGTGCAGCTCGCGCAGCTGCGCCTGCGTGCCCGTCGCGGTGCCGAGCAGCCAGCACAGGATGCTCACGCCGTCGAGCGCCCCGCGCAGCGTCGCCAGGCGGTCGGGCGTGCCGATCCAGCATTCGGCGCCGCTCGCCTCGATCGTCGTGCGCCCAGCGTCGGTTCGCGTGGTGATGCGCGCCGCGAACCCGTCCGCGACCAGCTCACCGGCGAGCCGCTTGCCTCTGCAGCCGCCGCCGACGATCAGTACCCGCGCCACGCCGCAGCCGGCGCCCGCTCAGTCGGGCTCGGCGTCCGGTGCGCGCGCGCCGAGGCATTCGAGCACCTCGTTGCGGTCGGTGCCGTGCACGCGCAGAACCCGATCGAAGTTCTCGCCGTAGACCTCCATGACGGCCAGCAGCACATCGTCGGTGCCGATCGGAGACGCTCCCCGGCGGCTCGCAACCCGTGCGGCGCGCTCGGTGACAACCGCGACCACGTCGCCCGTCTGCGCCGCTGGCGCATCCGACGGCGCGGAGCCCGCAGGAGAGGATGCTTCAAGCGGCGCCTCGCTCACGCCCAGCGCCTGCAGTGCGACGCCGGCGCGGCCGTGTGCCCGCAGCAGGCGTAGCCAGCGCTCGGCCTGCTCCTCGGGCGAGCGCGCGAACGGCATCGCAGTCGAGGCCATGCCCAGGACGATCGCGGTGTCGGTGCCGGTTGCGGGCTGGGAGCTCATGCGCTCATCCTACGCTCGCCGCCTGACGGCCACCGGAGCTGAGCTGCGCGACGTTGTTAGGGCGCAGCGAGACCTGCGGCGATCCTTCTCCCATCTGCAGCTCGACTACCGCAGCGCCGTGCTGGGCGAGCAAGCTGCGCAGCGAGCGCAGTGCCTCGGCGGCCTCCTCGGCTTCGACCCCGGCAGCCTTCAAGAACCTCGCAGCGCGACCCCGCAGCAGATCGCGGCGGTCAAGCTCGATTTCCTCGACGGACACGCGCGGGGCGAGCTCCTCGCCCTCGATGCGCAGCAGGCATGCGGCCATGTCGTCAGGACGCGTGTCCGATTCCTGCGCGACCTGCTCGAGCAGTGCCGCCGCGTTCGCCTTGGGTCCGACCGCAGCGAGCGTGCTGCGCAGGCGGCTCAGCCCGAACAGCCGACGCCCGACTCGTGCCTCGACCACGCCGTCGGTGTAGAAGCAGGCAAGCGCGCGTCCGGGTACGGAGATCACCGTCTGGCGGCGCCCCGTCGGCTGGCCCGCGCCGATCGGCGGCGAGGAGCAGACCGTCAGCAGCGCGAGCGCCTCGCTGCCCGCGACGACCGGCGGCGGATGGCCGGCGCTCGCGTAGACGAGCGTGCGCTCGCGGGGATGGTAGGTCGCGAGCACGACGGTCGCGAAGGATCCGCTGAGCTGGCGCTCGAGCACCGGCGTCGCCGCCTGCAGCGCTCCGCGTGGGGAGAGCCCCGCCTCGAGGTACGCGCGCAGCGTGAAGCGCATCAGCGTCGTGTGCGGGAGCGCCTCGCGGCCGTGGCCGGAGACGTCGCCGACGATCACCGCGAGCCGGCCGTCGCCGAGGGCAAAGACGTCGTAGAAGTCGCCGCCCGCACCGGGGCCCGATGCGGGTCGGTAGGCAGCGGAGGTTCCCACCGGTCCGATCCGGCCCGGCAGCTCGGGCAGGAGCGCCGCCTGCAGCAGGCCGACGTCGGCGAGCAGCTCGCGCCGCTGGCGCATAAGACGCCGCGCGCGCAGCGCAGCAACCCGCGAGCTCACCGCGAGCGCGAGCGCGAGCGCGATCAGCGCTGCGATGACGATCCGCATCGCCGCCGGGACGACGTTGATGATCTTCGTGACGGTCGTCGCGATGGTCGACGGGCGCGCGTGCGGCTTAGCGCTGGCGCGGTGGGTGCGCGCCGTTGCCCCGCCGGTGCCCTGCGAGCCGCCCGACGCGGCCGTGAGGCTTGCGCGCGCCGCGAGGAAGCCCGCGGCAGCTACCGCCGGGCGCGCGACGCGCCGGCGAGCGCGCGAGCGCAGGTTGATCGGGGTCGCGCTGGGGAGGAGCGCCCGCGCGCTCGGCACGAAAGCCGGGGTGGCGGGCGCAACCGTGACCGCAGGCGCGGGTAGGAGCGCTGAGGTCGCCAAGATCGGCGCGGAGGCTGCGCTGGCGAGGGGATGGGTTTGCTTTGCGGTGCTTGCAGGGCGCGCGTGGCTGCTCGACGGGCGCGCTGCGCCGCCGTCTGCGCCGCGCCCGTGGGAGCGCTTGGCGCGATGACGCCGCGACGGGTCGACCGTGGCGGTGGCCTGAACTTCCGCTTGACCTGGCGCCGGGCGCACATAGCGCGGTTCCTGTGCGGCGCTTCTCTCGTGCAGGTGTCCGGGCTGGTGGCGCTGTCGCGCGGAGAGCTCGCGTGCCGGCGCGCGAGCGCGGACTCGCCCGCTCACGCTCGAGCCGCCGAGCGCACCTGCCGCGTCCGCGTTTCCGACCGAGCTCTCGTGGTGCCCGCGCGCCCGTCGTTGCGGCGCTGGGACGCTCCCCGGCCCAGCAGCAGGCGTTGCCGCGGTGGGCAGCTGCGCGACCGTTTGAGCTTCGGGCGCGCTCACCGGAGCGTCGCGGACCGCAGGGTCGCCGTGGCTTGCAGGAGCGCCGTGGCCGTGCGCGGGATCGTGGGCAGCCGGCGCGCCGCGCGCGGCGGGAGCGCCGTGGCCCACGGGAGCTTCGTGGGCAGCGGAGACGTGCAGCGCCGGAGCTTCGTGCGCCGTGGTCGGAGCGGCGCGGAGCGCGGGAGCTTCGTGAGGGCGGGCTTGCGCCGGCGGCCTCGAGGACTCGCGCTTGGCGGTCGCTGCGGGGACGAACGCAAAGCCTGCAGCGCTGGCGGCGAGGCAGATGACGCCCAGCGCCGTGGGCACGTGACGCAGCGCGCTCGCGCGTCGCGCCATCAATCCGCCGAGACCGGGCCCCCGCGTACGGACGCGAGCGCGTCGTCAAACGTCGGAAGGATCTCGAAAGTCGCGTCGAGCCCCGTCAGCTCGAAGATGTTGAGCACGTCCGCGTTGGAGCAGACGATCGCCATGCGCGCTCCCGAGGCAAGGTTGCGGTGTACACCGACGAGCACGCCGAGCGCGGTCGAGTCGATGAACGTGACCCGTGCGAGGTCGAGGACGATCTGGCTCGCGCCCGCATCCAGCGCGTCTGCGAGCGCCCACTTGAGATTTGGCGCGGACGCCAGATCGAGATCACCCTCGACGCTCAGGACGCTCGCCTGCGGGTCGAGCTGGCGCACGCTGACCGCGAACGACACCTTGCCGGCGGGTGCTTCGGAATCCGTCTGGGGGCTGAGCCCGGTTATCCCATTGGCAGTCATGAACAGGATTCGCTTCGACCCGTGGGCCGCGGACTTAAGCCTGACTGCGCGGGCTCGAACAAGCGTCCATTACCATCACTCGCCCGCATGGCCGCCCCCTCCGACACGACCCAGGACCCGACCGGCGGCGACGCGGTGACGATGGAGAAGATCGTCGCGCTGTGCAAGCGGCGGGGCTTCGTGTTTCCCTCCTCGGAGATCTACGGGGGCGTCGGCTCGACCTACGACTTCGGCCACTACGGCGTGCTCTTGAAGGGCAACGTCAAGGACGAGTGGTGGCGCGCGATGCTGCGCGAGCGCGATGACGTCGTGGCGATCGACTCGGCGATCCTCCAGCACCCGCGGGTGTGGGAGGCCTCCGGTCATCTCGAGGGCTTCACCGATCCGCTCGTCGACTGCCGCAGCTGCGGTCAGCGCTTCCGCGCCGACCATCTCTCAGACCAGCAGTGCGGGCGCAAGCCGTCACGACACCCCGGCGAGAGCAAGGAGTGCTCGTTGACCGAGGCGCGTGATTTCAACCTGATGTTCGAGACGACGATCGGCCCAGTGAGGGAGTCGGGGGCGAAGGCCTACCTGCGCCCCGAGACCGCGCAGGGGATCTTCATCAACTTCAAGAACGTGCTGCAGTTCTCGCGCAAGAAGCCGCCCTTCGGCATCGCCCAGATCGGCAAGTCCTTCCGCAACGAGATCACGCCCGGCAACTTCATCTTCCGCACGCGCGAGTTCGAGCAGATGGAGATGGAGTTCTTCGTCCCGCCCGCGGACGCGCAGCGGTGGTTCGAGTACTGGCTCGCCGAGCGCGAGCGCTGGTACCTGGAGCTCGGCATCCGCTCGAGCCATCTGCGCCTGCGCGCCCACGAGCGCGACGAGCTCTCGCACTACGCGAGCGCGACCAGCGACGTCGAGTACCTGTTTCCGATCGGCTGGTCGGAGCTCGAGGGCATCGCCAACCGTGGCGACTTCGACCTCCGCCGCCACGCTGAGTTCTCGGGGGAGAAGCTCGAGTACTTCGACCAGGCGAGCGGCGAGCGATACGTCCCGCACGTCATCGAGCCGGCCGCTGGCGCCGACCGCGCGACGCTCGCGTTCCTCGTGGACGCATACGACGAGGAACTGGTCGAGCGCGAGGGCGCCGGCGAGGGCGAGCGGCGCACCGTCCTGCGCCTGCACCCGCGGCTCGCACCGGTCAAGGCGGCGGTGCTGCCGCTCGTGGGCAAGAACGGTCAACCGGAGCTCGCGCGCGAGGTCCACCAGGCTGTCCGGCGCGTGGCGCAATCGGAGTACGACGACTCGGGTGCGATCGGCAGGCGCTACCGGCGCCAGGACGAGATCGGCACGCCGTTCTGCCTTACGATCGACCATCAGAGCATCGCCGACCGCACGCTCACCCTGCGTGAGCGCGACTCGCTGCACCAGGAGCGCCTTCCGATCGACGGCATCGCCGAGGAGATCGCGAAGCGCTTGAGCGGCGCGTGGAGACCACCCAAGCAGTAGTTCGAGAGGAGATCGATGGACTTCGACCTGACCGACGAGCAGCGCCTCATCAAGGACACCGCGCGCGAGTTCACGGACAATGAGATAGTCGAGCGCGCGCGCGAAAACGCGCGTAACCACCACTTCGACCTCGAGCTCGTGCAGAAGCTCGCTGCGCAGGGCTACCTCGGTGCGATCGTGCCCCAGGAGTACGGCGGCGCGGGGCTCGACTATCTCAGCTACGGGCTGATCGTCGAGGAGATCGGCCGCGGCTGCTCGTCGGTGCGCACGGTCGTCTCGGTCCAGACATCGCTGGTCTGCTCGGGAATCCTGAAGTGGGGAACCGAGGAGCAGAAGCAGACCTATCTGCCGAAGCTGTGCAGCGGCGAGTGGCTCGGCTGCTTCGGCCTGACCGAGCCCGACACCGGCTCCGACGCGGCGAACCAGCGCACGCGCGCGCGCCGGACCGACTCCGGGTGGGTCATCAACGGCGCGAAGATGTGGATCTCGATGGGCGACTACGCGAAGGTCGCGATGATCTTCGCGCAGACCGATCCCGCGCTCGGCTACAAGGGCCTCGGCTGCTTCCTCGTCGACACCGACCAGCCGGGCTTCAAACCGCAGCCGATCGAGCACAAGATGGGACTGCACGCCTCCGACACGGCGTCGATCGCCCTCGAAGACGTCGAGGTCCCCGAGGATGGCCTGCTCGGGACGATCGGCGACGGCTTCAAGGTCGCGATGAGCTCGCTGGACTCCGGGCGCTACTCGGTCGCAGCCGGCTGCGTGGGCATCTGCAGGGGATGCGTCGAGGAGTCGGTGAAGTACGCGAAGGAGCGCGAGCAGTTCGGCCGGCCGATCGCGAGCTTCCAGCTCGTGCAGGCGATGATCGCCGACATGGTGCTCAAGACAGACGCTTCGCGGATGCTCGTCTGGCGCGCGGGCTGGCTGAAGGACAAGGGGAGGCCCAACACGCTCGAGACCTCCGTCGCCAAGCTGCACGCGACCGAGGCGGCGGTCGAGTGTGCGAACACCGCGATCCAGGTCCACGGGGGCGCCGGCTATGTCGATGACCACCCCGTCGAGCGCTACTTCCGCGACGTGCGCGTCACGACGCTCTACGAGGGCACCTCCCAGATTCAGAAGCTGATCATCGGGCGGGCGATGACCGGCATCAACGCGCTCGTGCCGGCCTGAGCGCGGATGGAGCAGCACCCCTCCCAGCAGCACCTCGAGCGCAGCGAGGAGCAGCGCGCGAAGCCGGCGGGCGTGATCGGCGTGCTCGGGGCAGGCACGATGGGAGCCGGGATCGCGCAGCTGGCGTGCCGCGCGGGAGCGCAGACGCTGCTGTTCGACCCGGTCGCTGAGGCGCTCGAGCGCGGCCTGCAGAGCGCCCGGCGGGGCCTTGGCAAGGAAGCCGAGAAGGGCCGCCTGAGCAGCGCGCAGGCAGCGGCTGCGAGCGAGCGCCTGCGAGCGGTGCAGGATCTGGGCGCGCTCGCGCCGTGCGAGCTGGTGATCGAGGCGGTCCCCGAGCGGCTCGAGCTCAAGCATGAGATCTACCGCCAGCTCTCAGAGGTCGTACAGCAGAGCTGTGTGCTCGCGACCAACACCTCCTCGCTGCTCGTCACCGCGATCGCCGCGGCGGTGAGGAGTCCCGAGCGGGTGGTGGGGATGCACTTCTTCAACCCCGCCCCGCTGATGGCGCTGCTCGAGGTGGTCGCGGGCGAGCGCTCCTCGGAGCAGGCGCTGGCGCTCGCGCACGCGACCGGGGAGGCGATGGGAAAGACGGTGATCAGGGCCA
>JAXDGS010000167.1:0-3443 GCA_034664905.1 Solirubrobacteraceae bacterium
GCAAGCCACATCACCGCGCACATCTCTATGAATACCGCGCGCCAGATGACCTATGACCCACGCCGCCCGCGGCGCACGAACCTGATGCGGCGGGCCTCTCACCGCGAGGATTAGCTTGACCTCGCCAGACAGTCACAGGACGATGTTGGGAGATCGGGGCCGATCTCATCCTACGTTCCTTTCTCCGACCGAGGCAACTGTGGCCGAGATCTGGTGCGAGCTACTGGAGCACGGCGATATTGGCCCGGAGGATGACTTCTTCGAACTCGGTGGCGATTCGGTGCTGGCGGTCTGGCTAATGGAAGAGATTGCGGAGCGGACCGGAAGGGACCTACCGCTGTCACTCCTCCTGGAAGGTGCGACCATCCGGCATTTGGCAAGTGCGGTCGACGCACAGGGAGCACAACCTGGCATGTGGAGGGGGATCAACGTTTATGGAACGCGATGTCCGCTCTTCTGGATCCATGGGTGGGCTGAGCTGCTCTCCATGAGGAACCACTTCGACGCCGACCAGCCGGTATTTCAGATCCAAGACCCCCTAGCACGTCGTTGGCAGGTCAAGCCGCCTCTCGAGCTATCTGCTCGCCGTTACGTGGAGGAGTTGCGCCGCATTCAGCGCGGAGGTTCCTACCAGCTGATCGGCTACTCGTTCGGCGGGGTGATCGCTTACGAGATGGCGCGGCAACTTCTTGCATCCGGGGAACGTGTCAACTTTCTCGGATTACTCGACACACCCGCACCGGGATACGTGTTCCCGCTGTCCGCGAGACTCCGCATGCATACGGCAAACGCCGCCCAGTTCAGGCGGATGCTCGCCGAGTTGCGGACGAGAACTTGGCTTAGCAGAGGCACTTACATCAGGCACTCGGTCCCGGCGATCACCAGGCACCGGTGGTTCAGATGGCTCCTCAAGAAGCTTCCCCACGATTGGCGGGTGCCGACGCCGCCGGGATCGATTTCCCGCATTCATTACGATCCCAACAGCTACCCCGGGCACATTGTGCTGTTCTGGGCCACTGAAGGTTGGGCGCGACTAAACCGCACCCCTGATCTGGGTTGGGCACGCCTCGCCGATGGAGGCCTGAGCGTGCGCGCCGTTCCCGGTAGTCATCGCACGATGGCCTACGGTGCCAATGCTCGGATCCTCGCGCGCATCGTGACGGAGTGCCTGACGCAGGCATGACGATCGGCGTGGGCGCGTCAGCCGATCAATCTGGCGAGCGCCTCGCTCGCTCGAGCCACCGGAGTGGGATCGCCTGACTGAATCGCGCGACGGTAGGCGGCCATCGCCCCCCCCACGTCACCACGCTGCTCCAGCAGGACCCCGACGTTGTACGCGGCCGCCGCCAGGCCGTGCTCGTCGGCACGGCGGTAGGCGGCCTCGGCGCCTTCCACGTCACCACACTGCTCCAGCAGGATCCCGAAGTTGTACGCGCCCACCCCCGGCCCGCGCTCCTCACTGCGGTAGGTGAGCTTGTAACGGCGATCGAGGGCCGCGCGATCGATGTCCAGCGGCTCGTAGCCGAGCCGGCGTGCGGTGTGCAGGGTCTGGTCGTGCTGCGAGATCCGATCGGGATCAAAGGCCCGATCGGTCTGGTGGTGCCAGCGGTCGATCAGCCGGCCGGCGCCGGCAACCCAGCGCTCGTCCCAGTCGAGCTCCATCAGCTCGAGCATCGTGCGCAGCTCCGTTCGATCGCCGGCCAGGAGTCTTTCCGACTGCACCCGGACCGACGGAATCTCCGGCCTGCGGATCGGGAACTCGAGCCCTAGCATGTGCACCTCGGTCCACCAGAAGAGACACTTCTCGTAGGCACTGAGTTTGTGCCACCCCTGGGCGTAGTGCGGTTGAAACACGTTGGGATCGGTCGGCCTCAGCACGGCAAGCCGGGTCAACTCGTGCGGCGGGCCGCCGGGCCAGGTGTTGTGCGACAGCTGAGAGAGAGCCGACGGCACAGGGTGTCGTGTGAGGTGAACGACTCGGAGGCGGTCAGGGAACCGGGCGGCGAGCATGGGAAGCGCTGCGTGCACCGGCCATCCCGTCTCGATGTAGCAATCGCTCCTGGCCACGCGCTCGACGTGCGCCGCGACTTCAGGAAGGTCGAGGATCTCCTCGGGGTTCGCGTAGGAGCGAAAGAACCGGCGCGGCCAGTAGCGACCGCCCAACGGCTCGTGCTCGACCTCCACCGACCCGCCATACAGCTCGGCGAACGTCGCCGCAAGCCACTGGGTGCCGCACCGACCGATGCTGAGGAACACCACCACCGGGCCCACACGAGCAGCGTAACAACCGAAGCGCCTTGGCGATGCGCTACTCGGGCAAGTGGGTCACCGCCGGCTGCGACCTTGAGAGCCCGCTGATCGACGACGAGCGGGCGGCGCTGGTGCGCTCATACACCGGCCTGCTCGCGGCCTTCCACGGCTAGTGCGCGGCCACCGTCAGCATCGCCGCGCTCGAGGCCGGAAGCGTGAGCGTGTAGCGGCCGCCCGACGGGCGGAGCGACGTCGTCCGGCGCGACCCGCGCGGCAGGCCGGTGGTCGTCGCGTCGAAGGTCTGGCCGGCGAGCGTGAGGCCGCCGGTGGCATACGCACTGGGAGCGAGCAGCCGGGAGACCGTGGCGGGGGCCGCCGTGGGCAGCCTCACGTGGATTGACGCGGCATGCGTGAGGCTGGCGTTGATCGCGACCACATGGATCTGGTGCCCGGGGGTGAGGGTCGCCCACACGCGGATCTGGGAACCGCCGGCGTAGCCGAGACCCAGCAGCCTCGAGCCCGGCGGCGCCGCCTGGGCGAACATCAGCGCACCGTAGTACTCGGGCCGCGCCCAGCCCTGCCACTGCCGGCCCAGCTGATGGAAGTAGAAGATCTCGTTCGGTGTTCCTGGCCACGGTGCCGTCTGGATGTTGACCCCGTCTGCGCCGCTGCTGGCAATCGCAAACAGCGCGTCGAGGACCCACAGAGCCGACGCGAAGCTGTTGCTGACGCCCCATGTCCCTCCACACGTGACTGGGCCCATCTCGGCGACCCGGAACGGGATCCCGTGGCTGTGCGCGATCGCGATCGCGTGCGCCGTGCCCTGCATCAACCCGCGCGAGGCGACTGGCGCAAGCAGGTTGGGCACGGTCGGATAGGCGACCGTCGTAGGCGGCGTGTGGCAGCGGTGGAGCGGATAGCGGTGAAAGGTCACCAACCGGACCGACGGCTCGGCGCTGAGGAACCCGCCGAGACTCGCCAGAAACCCGAAATTGCCCGTCGCCGGCGCAGCCAGTGGATACGCCGGCATCGCCGCTCGCGCCCGTGCGAAGTCCGTGTTCCAGTCGCCGCGGCGGTAGCTCGCAGGCCGGCCCATGATCGGCGTGCCGGTCGGAGTGCGCGACCACGGAAGCCTTCCGTACAGCTCAGGTTCGTTGCCAAGCTCGAGCGCGCGCACGCGCTGGCGTCCGATC
>JAXDGS010000168.1:0-2529 GCA_034664905.1 Solirubrobacteraceae bacterium
TGATGGAGGATGAGCATGGCCGGGTCTGGGTCGGAGTCCACTTCGGATCGCGCGGCTTCGGGCATAAGACGGCGTCCGGGTTCCTCGCGCTCGCGCAGGGACTGCCGTTCGACGGCCGGGCTGCCGAGGGTGAGATGGATTCGCCGCCGGTGCTGTTCGAGCTCGGCACCGAGCTCGGCGACTCGTACATCGAGGCGATGGAGCTCGCAGGCGAATACGCCTACGCGGGCCGCGACGTCCTGGTCTCAAAGGTGCTCCAGATCCTCGGCGCTGAGGCGATCCATGAGGTGCACAACCACCACAACTTCGCCTGGCGCGAGGAGCCCGGTGGCCGCACCTACTGGGTGATCCGCAAGGGCTGCACGCCGGCGCGGCCCGGACAGGAGGGCTTCGTCGGCGGCTCGATGGGCGACGAGTCTGTGATCCTCGAGGGCGTCGAGTCACCCGAGGCCGAGGAGTCGTTGTTCTCCACGGTTCATGGCGCCGGCCGCGTGATGAGCCGCACGCAAGCGGCCGGCAAGGTCCGCCGGCGCAAGCGCTGGGCTTGCGCCCACCGCGACTGCGACCGCGTGTTCGACATCGATGGCATCAGCTCGACCAACCGTGCGCCCAAGCGAGGCGTCTGCCCGGAGCACCCCGAGTCGCGCCTGATGACGGTGTGGATCGAGGAGCAGCTGAAGCCCGGCAAGGTCGACTGGCCCGCCGTCCAGGCACGCCTGCGCGAGCAGGGGATCGTGCTGATCGGCGGCGGCGCCGATGAGGCACCCGAGGTCTACAAGCACCTCCCGGACGTGCTCACCGCGCACGCCGGTTCGATCCGCGTCAAGCACACGCTGCGCCCGCTCGGCGTGGCGATGGCGGGTCGCGACGTCTACGACCCGTACAAGGACTGAGGGGCCGCTTAATGGCGGCCCCTCAGCCGTTCCGGCACGCGTCGATCGTCCGGCAACAGCTCGCCGATGCATCGCCGATCTCGACCGGCTCATGGCGCTCGAGTGCACGGGCGTTGCTGACAGGTCCGGCTGGGTTCGTTTGCCTTTCGCTTCAATTGAGTGAGCTGCCGGCGCGCCGTTGTCACACACCCGGCACATTCCTTGACGTGACGAGGGATCAGCGCAAACGTCTGGGCCATGCCCTGGCCGCTGGAGGCAAAGATCGAATCGGAGCTCCGGCTACGAGAGTTGCTGAGATCTCACGGGATGCCTCAGCCTGACAAGGTGGAGTACGGCTACTCCTGCGTGCGCTTCCTCTTCAACGAGTCAAAGACGTGCGTCGTGATCGACCTCGATGGGTGGGAACCCGGTAGCCACTCCGGCCCCGGTACGGATGCCGAATAGGAACCGCACGAACCACCGCGCCGCGTACCACGCACCCGGCCACCGCTCCCATCTAGCTAACCTAGCTAGATGCTGCTAATCTCGGCCTCATGACACAGGTCGGCATGCATGAGGCCAAGACGAAGCTTTCGCAGTTGGTCGAGCGAGCCGAAGCGGGAGAAGACATCGTCATCGCGCGCAACGGGAAGCCCGCGGCTCGGCTGGTGCCGGTCCGGAGCGCCTCGGCGCTCGCCTCGGTTCGGGGAGCTTGGCGCGACCGCGTGCGGCTCGCCGACGATTTTGACGGCCTGCCCGACGACATCGCTGAGGCGTTTGGCGCGAAGTGAAGTTGCTGCTGGACACGCACGCCGCGTTGTGGTGGCTGGCTGACAGCGACCAAATCGGAGAGGAAGTCGCTCGCCGCATGACCGACGACACGAATCAAGTGCTGATCAGCGCGGTGGTGATCTTGGAGGCGGCGATCAAACGCTCGCTCGGCAAGTTGGAGGCGCCGCACGACCTCGCCCCCACCCTCGTCGGTGCAGGAGCTCAGCCGCTCCCGGTCACGCTTGAGCACGCGGCCGCCGTCGAGAAGCTGCCGTGGCACCACCGGGATCCGTTCGATCGTATGCTCGTCGCCCAAGCTCTGACGGAAGATGCTGCGCTCGTGTCGCGCGATCAGCCGCTGTCCGAGTACGGAGTCACGGTGGTCTGGTAGGGACGGCTGCGATGACAGCCGCATCAAACGCGATCAAATGCGTGCGGTGCTCTAGGCACGAAGCCCCGATCGCTCGGAGGCCTCGGTTTCCAGCGGATTTGAAGTAGCGGGGGCGGGATTCAACCCGCGACCTTCGGGTTATCAGTCGCCTCAGACGTGTTAGGTACCTGCGGTTGTGCAGGGATTTCGCGAAAGTGGGTCGGGTTGCGCGAGGTCAGATTTGCTTGTTTTGGTACCCGTTTTGGGACATGGAACGCGATCGACGATCAGTCGGGGCTCAATGCCGTCGAAGATCCGCGGCGGTACGGTCAGCGGGGTCGGCCCATTCAGAGCATCTCACCGCGCCTGCCGTCGACGCGGCACCGCACGCGCTGGCGCTGATGACTTCGTGTCGCCCGCTGGGCTGGCCAGGCGTCGCTCGAGGTCGGTGAAGGCGTCGATGAGTTCAGTTGCTTCGAATGCGCGGTTGCGGCGCCCCACGGTCGTCTGCCGGAG
>JAXDGS010000169.1:0-4683 GCA_034664905.1 Solirubrobacteraceae bacterium
CGAGAGCCGCTCGGAAAGGAAGTACAGCTCACGAGCGCGCGCCGAGCCGACGAGCCGCGTGAGGAACCAGGTGCCGCCGTAGTCGCCGGCCAGGCCGACCCGCGCAAACGCGGTGGTGAGGACGGCGCTCCGCGCGGCGATGCGCAGGTCGCACGCGAGGGCCAGCGCGAGCCCCGCGCCGGCCGCGGCGCCGGGCAGTGCGGCAATGGTCGGCTTGGGCATCGCGTGCAAGCGGCCAGAGGTCGCGCGCTGGCTGCGGCGCTGAACGGCCACAAGCGCGTCGTAGTTCATGTTGGCGCCGTTGCCCTCGGCCATCGCCTTGACGTCGCCGCCCGCGCAGAACGCGCCGCCCGCGCCGGTGAGCACGACACATCCGACGTCATCGTTCTCCTCGGCCTCCTCGAGCGCCGTCCCGAGCGCTTCGAGCATCGCCGGCGAGAGCGCGTTGCGGCGCTCGGGGCGGTTCATGGTGAGGACGGCCACCCCGTCCTCGACCCGGACCAGCAGGTCCTGGGTGCCGGTCTCGATCGCAGCCACGGGCGTAGGGTATGGATGTGCCCGGGTCGCCGTCAACCGGTGTTCGCCTCCGTCAGGCGGTGCTCGTCGCGCGCGACCTCGAGCCCGCCCACGAGCGCTTGCGCGACGCCCTCGGGCTGGGCGAGGCGTTCCGCGACCCGGGCGTCGGCGCGTTCGGCCTGCACAACGTCGTGTGCGCGCTGGGGCAGGACTTCCTCGAGATCGTCTCCCCCACCCGAGACGGGACGGCCGCGGGGCGCCACCTCGAGCGCCGCGGCGAGGGCGGCTACATGCTCATCTTCCAGCTCGATGACCTCGCGAGCGCGCGCGAGCGCGCGGACGCGCGCGGGATCCAAACCGTGTGGAGCATCGACCTCGACGACATCTCCGCCAGCCACCTGCACCCCGCCGACCTCGGCGGCACGATCGTCTCGATCGACCGCCCGCTCCCGCCCGAGAGCTGGCGCTGGGGCGGTCCCGACTGGATCGGCCACGGCGCCGAGGGTGCGCCAGGCCGGCTGGCCGGGGTGACCGTGCGCGTCCCCGGCCCCGAGTCGACAGCGGCACGCTGGGGCGAGGTGCTCGGGCTCGAGCCCGACAGCACGACGCTGCGCCTCGACCGCGACCAACACGTCGCCTTCGAGACCGGAGACGAGGGCCTCACCGAGATCGCGGTCGAGCTGCCGGGCGGACCGGGCCGGCCGCTCGCGTTCGGTGCCGCGCGCGTCGTGCGAGCCTAGGGCGAGCCCCTCTCGGCGCCGTCCGCGGCCGTGTCGGTCGACGACAGCGCTTCCGAGGGCTCGGCCTTGGGGTTGAAGAGTTGATCGGCCGCGTGAACGTGCGCTCGCCCACGCTTGACCGCGTCAACCGCGTGCTCGAACTGATACTCGTCGCCGGGATCGCGCAGCCGGCGCTCGGCGTCCTGATAGCACTCGATCCCCTTGGAGTACTCGTCCTTGCCGCGCTCGCTGGCGTTCGGCATCGAGCTGTCGATATCGAGCGCCTCGATCTCCTCCCCGAGCTTGGCGAAGTCTGCCTGCGCCTGCTCGCGTGCGTCCGCGCGTTCCTGCTCGCGCCGGTGCGAAGCGCGCATCGCTGCGCGAATCCGCTTCCCACCGATGAACGCCGCGGCCAGCAGGACCAGAGCGAGCAGGATCAGACCGGCGATCGCGCCGGCGGTCGTGCCGCCCCCTCGATGCGCGCTGCCTCCCGGCGGCGTCGCCGGCGTGGCCGGCGTCGTGGGTGCCGACGAGGTCGTGCTGCCGGAGCTGCTTCGGTTCAGCTGCGGATGCCCGGCAGCGTCATCACCGCTCGCGAAACTGTCAACCGCGCTGTGCAGCTGCACCGCCAGCGACTCGCGGGGATTCTGGAACGCCGTTTGGAGCCTCCCCGTCGCCGCGGCAGCGTCCTCCCATGAGGTCGAACCCCAGACGTGCGAGCCAGCGACCACGATCACCGTCCCGCCCCCGTCCGCGTTGAGAAATCCGGACAGAGCGTTCGAGAGATCGCTGGTCGCCTTCTCGCTCAGCGACGGGACCACAGCGACCCAGATTCGACCCGGATCCCGCTTCGCGATTTCCCGGCGCACGGACCCCACGCCAGCCGTGGAGAGCGTGAACGAAGGGGAGCCCACGACCTGCGCCGGATTGCCTCTCAGCGCTCGCGCGAGCGCGCCGACATGGATCGTGGCCGCAGAGGCGAATGCCGTAGTCGGGAGCAGGATCGCTATGAACGACCCCACGAGCACGCCGCTGAAGCGGCGCCCGGCTCGCAACCCCGTCAGCCAACCCCAACACCCCACGGTCACATCCACGACACACATGATGACGCAAGACCGCCCGCTCGCCGGTCAGTTGTCGTCGTCGAGGACCTCGCGCAATTTGCTTGCGAACGCTTCGGGTTGGCCGGCGTATCCGAACTCGCCGCCGAGGAAGCCGCGGTGGTGGCTTGGGAACACGGTCGCCTGCTGGCCGAGCAGCGCGGCGGTCGCCACCGCGGCGCGTCCCGTGAAGGTGTTCATCGATTCCTCTCCCACGGCGATCACGACCCGCGTTGGCGCCGCGGCCACCGCATCGTTGTCGGGGCGATAGCCGCTGACCAACGTGGCCCGGTCGGATAGCACCGGGTCGTCGCGGGAGCCGTCGTCCTCGGTCGGCATCCCGAACGTTGCAGGGTCCGGTGTGGGCTGGCTGAAGTACTCGTCGGTGAACTCGCCTCGCCACGACGTCATCGCGATGAACGCCGCCATGCCGGCACCCGACCCCCGGGCCTCATACACGTCGCGAACGCCGCCGAGGGCACGCTCGGCCGCCTCGGCATCGGGGAGCACCGGAATCAGCGGCGGCTCGTGCGCCACCAGCGCGAGCGCGGTCACCGCACCGCCGCTGCTCGCGAACATCTCGACCGGGCCGGCGTCGAGCGCCTCGATGACGGCGTGCACGTCGCCCGCCTGGACCGTGGGCACATGATCCACCCGGCCGTCTCTGCGGCCGCTGCGGCCGAGACCGCGCGGGTCATAGGTGACGACCGTGCGGTCGGGGAAGTGCGACGCCAACGTGGCGAACCCGCTGGCGGTCACCGGCTGACCGATCATGAACAGCGGTGGGCGTCCGTCGGCGGTGGGCAGCGGGCCGTGGACGTCATAGGCTATGTCGGCCTCGGCGGTTTGAAGGATGTGCATGGTGGTCGTCATGCAGTGTCGACCTCTCCGATGTTGAAAACTCATCGGCCTCGACGCCCGAGAGCACCGTGCCGCGTCAGTCGTAAAAGCGCTCCTGCTTGAGCTCGGCGAGGACGTCGGCGTCGTGGCCGAACACCAGCTTTGCGTCTGCACGGTCGGCCATCGTCTTGACGGTACGGTAGCTGCGCCACCAGGCCGCGTGATCGCGCAGTAACCATCCAAGCGGCAGTGGTCCTTCGTAGTTGTCGCGGAGATGGAACTGGTCGCTCGTCAGGATGAAGGTCCCGGCATTGGCCAGATCGAGACGGAGGCCGAGCAGCGCCGGGGTGTGCCCGGCAAGCCGTACGAGATTGAATCCCTCAAACAGCTCGACCTCGTCTCCGTCGAGCGCCTGCCAGTTGAACGAGAAGTCGAGATAGTGGGGTACGTAGGCGCCCAGATCCTCACCGGTGGCGACGGCGTAAAAGGCGTTCTTCAGCTCGTCAGCGTGCACGTACACGGGCACATCGCGGCCACGGAAGAGCTCGAGGCCGCCCGCGTGGTCGAGGTGCAAATGCGAGAGCACGATTGCCCTGATGTCATCGAGCTCATGTCCAGTTGCTTGGACGGCACGATCGAGATGGTGCTCGTCCTCGTACCTCGTGATCGCGAACAGCTCTTGGACAACCGGCGGCCAGAGCTCCTTGAAGTCAGCGGGCGCACCGGTGTCGAACAGGACGGGGCCGATCCTGGGATGCTCGATCAGCGCGCCGATGATCGCCACACTGCGGCGAGATGAGCCCGGGTCGGGTTCGGAGGCGGTGCTGACGCCACCGCCAGCCAAAGGGAACCCCTCGTCGTAGTCGAGCCTGCCCAAGTCCAGCAAGTGAAGCTTCATGGTCTCCCTCCTCGGCGTCGGCTCGCAAAGCCTAGCCCTCTGACCCGGGCGGCGGCTCGAGCGCGCGGGGCCCGCGAGGCGTGGATGCGAAGCCGCCCTGGGCCCGCTCAGACGGGGTTCCGCGCGGCGAGCGTCACGAGCTGTGAGCGAACCTGGTTCGGTCGCTCCTCGGGACCGAAGTGCCCGCAGCCGGCGAGCAGCTCGACCGAATAGTCATCCGCGATCACGGTGTCCGCCGAAACCAGCGCGGGATGAATGGCGAAATCCGCGCTGCCGTGGAGAACCCGGATCGGCACGGTCGCGCGGCGGCGCTCGGGATGTCGGGCGCCGGCCGGTAGCTCATGCAGCAGGAATGTCCGGTAGGTGTCGGTGGTCACCTGAGCGCAGACCGGATCACGGAACCGGTCGGCGTACCAGCGGATGTCCTGCGAGCTGATCGCATCCGGTTCCCCGACTCCGAGACGGAAGATCAGCTTCTCCAGCACCTGCGTGTGCTGCACCAGCGGCCGGCCGGCTGCCGCCATCAGTGGCATGTGACCGAGGCGCCACATGTGCGGCAGCAGAGTCCGCGCGGTGTTCCAAGGATGCGTGATGTTGAGCGCCAGCAGAC
>JAXDGS010000170.1:0-10068 GCA_034664905.1 Solirubrobacteraceae bacterium
GCTTCTCGCCATCGACCCGCGCGTGCACCAGCACGCTCGTCAGATCATCCGTCGGGTTCTCCAGACGCTCGGCGATCAGCCGCCGGCAACGCTCGAAGATCTCAGGCACATCACGCTCAACCGCGCCCTCGATCCCGTCGGGGTTGAGATCCAAATCCCCGGCTCCGAGGGTGGAGTTCATCAGCCTCGCCCAGATCGCGTCATCCTCCTCAGGGATCCCCATGAAGCTGCCGATCACCCGTGAGACGACCGGCTGCGCGACATCGCTGACCAGATCACAACGCTCGCGACCCTCGAGACGATCGAACACCCGCTCCACGATCGCGCGAATCGCATCCTCATGCGCAGCGATCCGCTTCGGCGTGAAACCCGCCTGGAACAACGCCTTCAAACGATCATGCTTCGGCGGATCCATCCCAATGAACATCGCGCGCGTCAGCTCGAGCGGGAACACAGCCGAGACCGCGGTGACGCCGCCGAGTTCCGAGGAGAAGGTCTTGTAGTCGCGGCTGACCGCGTGCACGTCATCGGCGGTCGTCACCGACCAGTAACCGTCCTCCTCGGGGAACTCGCTGATCACCCTGGTGCGATGCACGGGGCACTCGGAGCGCAGTCGCTTGAACAGCTCATGCGGTGGGCCCTCCAGCCACAGCTCGCGCTCACCGACGAGCACGTTCGCGAGATCGCTGTCAAGCGTCGCCATCGGGACCTCCCAGATCGCCTCTAAGGACGCGCTCATGATACTGGCCGAGCGGCCAGGCTTGGCGGAGCGCCTATGGTCGGCCGAGCGCCAGATCGAGCCGGCGACGGGCAGCCCTACGTTTCTAAGCGCCTGCGCTCAGCGTGCGCCCAGCGAACGCGAGCATTTCCGCGAGGTGCGACTGGAGTGTTTCCATGCTGTGGCCGCCGGGATATATGGCACTGTGCGCGCGGGCGCCGGCAGAGCGCAGCTGTCCGGCGAACGTCGGGTTCTGGTTCGGGTCGGTTATGTGGTCGGATTCGGCGCCGTACAGGAACGCCGCGAGCGGGGCGCGCGTAAACGCGTGCCGGTCGATGCCAAGCATCCGGTCGAGGCCGTTGAAGAACCCGAGCCAGCTCTCGACGACCGCGAAGCGATAAGGGTTTTCAAGCGCAACCCGCATCGCGCCGTAGCCGCCCATCGAGAAGCCTGCGATCGCACGTCCGCTGCGAGCGGCGGCGGTTGGCAGCATGCGATCGATGAGTTCCTGCACTTCGAGGACGTAGCTCTCGTAGTGACGGACGCCCGTGTCGCGCCAGTTGTTGGGCCCCGGGCCACCCTGGATCATCACCGCGATCAGCGGTGCGACGCTGCGGTGGCCTATGAGCCGGTCGAGCTCGCCCTGAAGGCCGAGCCCGAGAAATGCGCTGGCGGGCTGGCCGGTGCCGTGCAGCAGATACAGAACCGGAAAGCGGCGAGCACTGCTCTGGTAGTGCGCCGGGAGATACACGAGAAACGAGCCCTCGCCGTGCAGGGCGACTGATTTGTAATGCGCCACGCCGATCGCGCTTCCCGCGGCGTCGCGGCTGCGGGTCGCGAGCTTCGGCAGGGGCTGCAAGCCCGGCGCCTGCGCGCTGACGGCTACCGCGTCCCCGCGACCAGCGAACTGCGCTCGATCGATCCCCAACAGACGGCCAACGCTCGCGGTTCCGTTGATCGTGGTGGCGACGCACACCGCCGCAAGGGCGCTCAGCACCGCTCCTGCGCCGAGGCGCCGGCGCAGCACCTGTCGCCGCCAGGCCTCTCCCTGCGGCTGGAGCGCCGCGGCAGACCGCGGATCCGGCGGGAGCTGCGGCACCCATACCGGCGGATGGACCTCTGACGCAGCAGCGCGCCCCGGCCAACTCCACTCGCCGAGGCCCTCGAGCCACACGTGCGTGCGCGATGCATGGACTGCGACAGACATCTATGTGATTCAACGAACCGCTGCGCCGAAAGCCAAACTCTGCACGAAGGCGCCCAACGCGGCCGGGCCTTCATTCACGGCGCGGCGGCCCACCACGGGCGGCGCGCGGGCGCCGCCCGTCCGCGCTCAGCTGGTGGCCCACAGCTGCCCGGTGCCACCGAATCCGAGTGCGGCCTTGGTCGCTTCGGTGAGGTCGTACTCGCGGCCTTCCACGTACGGACCACGGTCCACCACGGGAACCCGGATGGTGCGCCCGCCATAGCGGAGCGTCACGAGCGTCCCGCAGGGAAGCGTCTTGTTCGCGACACCCAGGGTGCTGCTGGTCAGCGAGCCGCCGCACGCGAGCGAGCCGCCGCCGCCATACCAGGAGGCGCCGGCGAGGCGAAACACGTTCAACCGGCCGAGGCGGTGACGGGTCGCGCGATCTGCGCCGTCGCCGGCGAACAGCAGGCGCACGGACTGGCTACCGAGAAGGCGCGGAGCGTAGCTGAGGTGAAAGCGACCGCCGGCCGCGGTGCGTGAGCGCACGAGCGTGCGCCAGCGATGACGGCCGAGCTCCTGCAGGGCCACGATACGACCGGGCAGTCCGAGGTGCGCGTCCCCGAGCAGCCGCCCGGTGACGGTCACCCGGTCGTTGCCGAGAACGTCCAGCTTGGAGCCCATCACCTTGATCCGGGTGCGGGTCGGACGGGCGAGAGCGGGCGCCGTCGAGGCGATCCCGACCGGCGCCAGGGCGGCCGTGGGCTGATCAAGCGTCGCGGGGACGTACATGTATTCGAAACCTCCTTGTATGTCCGTCTACGGGGTTAGCTGTCGGGCTCACGGCCGGCTGCCGCGCGAAAGGCGCGCGCCACCCGGGCGTTACGGCGGCATCAGCGGCCGATTCGCCCCATCCGGAGCACCTGCGCGCTCCGGCGAACTGGGTCCCCCGCTCGTCCCCGATTGCGGAGACGACTCGACGGGTCGAACAATTGTTCGTATGTTAGGTAGCCGGCGAGGGTCGATGTGTGACCTCCGTCACACATGGTCAGGCCACTGTATAAATGTCGGCTAGCGACTAGCATCCCCACGACCCCGAAAAGGAGGACTTCGTGAGCGTGCTTATCCGTTTCTCACCGCCGTCATTGACGGCAGACCAGTACGACCAGGCTGTGGGTCGTCTGAACGAGGCTGGCGTCTTTCCTGCGGACGGGCTCGACTACGAGATCTGCTACGGCTCAGGCGACAACCTCAGGGTCAGTCAGGTTTGGGACACCCAAGAGCAACTGGACGCATTCGGGGCACGTCTTACGCCGATCCTGAGCGAGCTCGGCATCAATCCCGGCGAGCCCGAAATCCTTGAGGTCCACAACGTCATCCACCGTGGTGAGCGCGGCTAGCTGGCGCATGAGCTGCTTGGCGGCACGCCGGATGCCCTTGACTGCCTGTGATTCGCTCATGCCGTCGCCCGGGCGAGCAGAGCCTCGAACATCGAAGTAGGCGAGTAGCGGGCATTTCGCCGCCAGACGAACTCGTATAGGTAGCCCTGTAGCCAACCGTGGGACGCCGCCGTCGCCCCATCGGCTCCGAACGGATGCGCTTCATCATCTTGTGAGTCTCCTTGTAGGTCAGGCCAAGGTCTCTCCCGCGCATCGGCCATCCGGCCGATAGCGCTACCGCGGCGAACAGTCGATGCCTCCTCTATGGCATGGAAGAAAACCCCAGGCACGGAGCTGAGCGCCGAGCAGGCCCGTTTCGCCCGCGAGCACGATGCCTACGTCGGCCTGATCCAGGGTGAGGCGATCGCGGTCATGTACCGCGATGAGCCGGGGACGACGCACAGGTGGGTCGTTGACCGCGCGGGAAATGTCGTACACGACGATACGTTTCCCCGCATGCACCCCGCGGCATAGCGAGGCCTCCGAGGCTTCGCTCCGTTCCCGCCCGTCAGGCGCTGGTTGTGATTGTTTTGCGGAGATCGTTGACGTGGCGCGCGCCAGCAGCGACAATCCGAGCGGATGGCGAACCCGGACCGCCTGACCGCACTCGATTCAGCCTTTCTGCACCTCGAGGACCACTCGGCTGCGCATATGCACGTGGCCTCGGTGATGGTGTTCGAGGGCGAGGCGCCGACCCTGAACGAACTCGCAGAGCACGTGGTCGATCGCCTGCACCTCGTGCCCCGGTACCGCCAGCGCCTAGCGTTTGTGCCGCTCGGCCAGGGAAGGCCGGTGTGGGCGGATGACCCGCACTTCAACCCCTACTACCACATCCGCCATACCGCGCTTCCCAAGCCGGCCGACGACGTGGAGCTCAAGCGGCTCGCCGGACGCATCTTCTCGCAGCGCCTGGACCGCTCCAAGCCGCTGTGGGAGATCTGGTTGGTGCAGAGCATGGCAGGCGGCCGCTTTGCGCTCGTCGCGAAGACCCATCACGCGCTCGTGGACGGGATCTCAGGCGTCGACATCACGACGGTGCTGTTCGACGCCGCCGCGGTACCGGCCGCGCCGCCTGCACCGCCGACGCCGTGGGCCGCAAAGCCGCTGCCAGGACCCGCGAAGCTCCTCGGTGAGGCGCTACTCGAACGCGCGACGGTGCCGGGCGAGATGGCGCGTGGCGCCAGAGCGCTCGTGCGTGCTCCGCGAAAGGCCTTCACGCAGTTCAAGGAGGCGGTCGAGAGCGTCGGTGCGACCACCCTCGCCGGGATCAACGCTCCAGCGCCGCCGAGCCCGTTCAACGTCGACATCGGCCCGCACCGCCGCTATACCTTCCTCGACACCGAGCTTGCCCAGTTCAAAGCGATCAAGGACTCGCTCGGAGGCACCCTCAACGACGTGGTGCTGGCGTCGGTCACGCTCGCGCTAGGCCGCTTCCTGCGCGACCACGGGCACAACACCGACGGCCTCGTGATGAAGGCGATGGTCCCCGTCTCGGTGCGCCCGACGTCCAAGCGCGGCGCGCTCGGCAATCAGGTCGCTGCGATGTGGGCCCCTTTACCCGTGGGCGTCGAGAATGCCGCCGAGTCCCTGCACAGGATCGCCAAATCGATGGAGGAGCTCAAGAGCTCCGGACAGGCGGTCGGGGCCCAGGTCCTCACCAACCTCGCGGGCTTCGCACCCCCCACGATCCTCAGCCAGGCCGCCCGCCTGCAGCCGCGCCAGCCGTTCTTCAACCTCGTCATCACCAACGTCCCCGGGCCGCAGTTCCCGCTGTTCCTGCTCGGGCGGCGCCTGCAGGTGCTCTACCCGGTCGTGCCGCTCGCCCAGCGTCAGGCTCTCGGCATCGCGGTCATGAGCTACAACGGACACCTCGGCTTCGGACTGCTCGGCGACTACGACGCGCTTCCCGAGCTCGAGGAGATCGCGCGCGATCTGAAGTTGGCGATCGCAGCGCTCACGCGCGCCGCCGGCGCGGGCGATCGCGGCACACAGCGCTCCGCACGGGGTTCAGCCACGCGGCGATCTGCGCGCTCGAACGGCGGAGGCGGAGCGGCACGCACCGGCGCCGCGAGCAGCCGGCGCTCCAACGGCAAGCCCGCACGGGCTGGGTGACTGAGACGCACCTGTTGGCACGGCGCCGGCTCTAGACCGCGCTGGCGCTCACCGCGCGCGGTCGGCAGCGCCGCTCGGCGCGCGCGGCTGTGCGTGGCCAGTCCGTAGTCCACCCCGTTGGCCGCCGCCCGTCGAGGGGATAGCTTTGACGTTGAGTGACCCGAGAGGTGGAGGATGGGGAAACGCCGCTTGGTCGGTCGCTCATGCCCTTCGCATGCCTGATGCGCCGCTTTGAGACATCGAAGCCTGCGCTCGCCATGCGAGGGGCGTTTATTGCGCCGTACTTGAGCCGCGCAGCGCGCGGATACGCTTTGAGCGCCCCATGCGCCTTGCGCTCTGCCAGATGAACGCGACGGTCGGCGACATCGCCGGCAACGCCCAACGCATCCTCGCCGGCGCCACCGCGGCGCGCGAGCGCGGAGCCGACCTCGTGCTCTTCCCCGAGCTCGCGCTCACCGGCTATCCGCCCGAGGATCTGCTGCTCAAGGAGCATTTCCTCGCAGACGCCGCGAGCGCGCTGGGAGACCTCGCGGGCGCCATCGACGGCATCGTGGCGATCGTCGGGCTTCCGCAGCGCGCGGAGGACGTCTACAACGCAGCCGCGGTGCTCGCCGGCGGGTCCGTGCACGCCATCTATCGCAAGGTGTACCTGCCGAACTACGGCGTCTTCGACGAGCAGCGCTATTTCCAGGTCGGCCCCGGCGGCGCTGTGATCGACCTCGGCGAGGATCGGATCGGCCTGACGATCTGTGAGGACCTGTGGGAGCCCGGCCCCCCCGCGAGCGACGAGGCGCTCGCCGGCGCGACCTTGATCATCAACATCTCCGCGTCCCCATACCACGCCGGCAAGGGCGCCGAGCGCGAGCGTATGTTCTCCCAGCGGGCTCGCGACAATCTCGCGTGTGTCGCGTTCTGCGCGCTGGTCGGCGCGCAGGACGAACTCGTCTTCGACGGACACTCGTGCGTGATCGATCACACCGGCGCCACGATCGCCCGCGCGAGCCAGTTCACCGAGGAGCTGCTGGTCTGCGACCTCGACCTCGCCGCCGCCGCGGCCGCGCGGCTGCGCGACGCGGGCCATCGGCCGGCGGCGCGCCGCTCCGAGCGGCAGGTGGAGGTCCTGCCGGCGTTGCCCGTCGAGCGCGACGCCGCGGGCGCGTCGAGTTCGGGCGCCCCCGACGTCCGGCTCGCGCAACTGCTCTCGCCGGTCGAGGCCGAGGTCTACGCCGCGCTCACGCTCGGCCTGCGCGACTACGTCGAGAAGAACGGCTTCGAGCACGTCGTGCTCGGCCTCTCCGGCGGCATCGACTCGGCGCTGGTGGCATGCGTCGCGGTGGACGCGCTCGCCGCGCACCGCGTGAGCGTCGCGATCATGCCCTCGCGCTACTCCTCCTCGGAGACCCAGCAGGACGCGCGAGCACTCGCGCGAACGCTCGGGGTGCACGCGCACGAGTTGACGATCGAGGCGATTCTCGACTCCTACCTGCAGACCCTGCGGGATGAGCTCGACGCCACCTCCGCGGGCGAGGCGGATCCCGCCGCAGCCGGCGCCGGCAGCGCTGATCTCGCCGAGGAGAACCTGCAGGCGCGCGCCCGCGGCAATCTGCTCATGGCGCTGTCGAACATGTTCGGCTGGCTGGTGCTGACGACGGGCAACAAGTCGGAGATGTCGGTCGGATACACGACGCTCTACGGCGACCTCGCGGGCGGCTTTGCCGTGATCAAGGACGTCCCCAAGACGCTCGTGTACAAGCTCTGCGCGTGGCGCAACTCGCCTGCCGGCGCGGCCCCCGCCGGGTCGCTGCGAGGCGAGCGGATCGACAGCCCGATCCCGGCGTCGATCATCGAGCGCGCCCCGTCCGCCGAGCTCAGACCCGACCAGCGCGATCAGGACTCGCTTGCGCCGTATGAGCTGCTCGACCGCATCCTGCTCGGCTATGTGGAGCTCGATCAGAGCCGCGAGCAGCTGATCGCCCAGGGACTGCCCGCCGATGAGGTGGATCGCACGATCCGCCTCGTGGACCTCGCGGAGTACAAGCGCCGCCAGGCGCCGCCCGGGATCAAGATCAGCACGCGCGCCTTCGGCCGCGACCGGCGCATGCCGATCACCAACCGCTACCGCGGTTAGCGGTTTGCGCGCACGTGTGCGCCGCCGACGCTCTACCCTCACGCCGTGCGCCTCGCTTCGATCACGCTCGCCGCGCTCTGTGCGGCCGCGCTCGGCGGCTGCGCGAACACGCTGCAGGACCAGCCGATCCCACACAACATCCTCGAGGGTCTGATCGTCGCTCCGTTTCCCGTCTACTGGGCGGGCGCAAGCTTCCACGGACTCGCCGTCACCGACGCCGAGCACGATCCCGGCGGGGCGTACTGGGTCCAGTACGGAGACTGCGTGGAAGGCGGCCAGGCGACCTGCGTGGCGCCGCTGCGCGTGGTGACCTCGCCCGACAACAGCTTCCTGCCCGGCGGATCAGCCAGGAGCAAGAGCACGCAGGTACGCGGCGTGCGCGCCTTGCTGGCGCAGCGCGGCAGGACGATCGTGCTCGCCACCGGGCCGGTCGTGATCAGCGTCTTCGCCCGCGACGCCGCCCTCGCGCGCGCGGCCGCGCGCACGATCGCCCCCATCAACACCCCCGGGGCGCCGCGCGCGCCGCTGCCCGCGGCGCTGGGAGACAGCGGCTACGGCGAGACGCCGCTTGCCTCGCAGGTGCCCTCCCAGGTGCGCGTCCTGCGCTGAGCTCACCGCCTCAGCGCGCGGGCGTGCCCTCACGTCTCGGACGCACCGCGATCGTCATGCGCGTGACCGCGCATGTATGGCCAGCGTCGTCGCTGAAGCTCACGTCCCATACCCAGGTCGTGCGCCCCCTGTGCACGCGTATTGCCTGCGCATGCACGACGCCGTCGGTGATCGGGCGCAGGAAGCTCGTGCTGTTCGAGAGGCCCATCGCCATCTCGCCCTGCCCGCTCACCGCGAGCGCCGTCGCCAGCGAGGCGATCGACTCTGCGATCGCGGCGTAGACGCCGCCGTGGAGGAGGCCCACGGGCTGCTTGAGCTCCTCGCGGACGGTCACCTGGGCGCGCACCTGCGTGTCCGAGCACGCGAGCAGCTCGAGCCCGTACAGACGATCGAAGCCCCGCATGGCACCATTGATCTGCGCTGCGCTCGGCATCTCCATCGCGGCGGCCACGATAGCCTAGGGGTCGCCTTCCCGGAGCTGTGGTGCGTGTGTGCCACACGCCCGGTGGCCCCACCGATGCCCATGAGCCGACTGGATGAGCTCCGCCCCGACCAGCGCGCCGCGCTGTCGCTGCTGCTGCGCCAGCGCAAGCGCTACGACGAGGTCGCCGCACTCCTCGGGATCCCCGAGCGCGCGGTGCACGATCGCGCGCACGCGGCGATCGCAGTGCTCGCGCCGCGGCAGGCGCGCGCGCTCGCGGCCGAGCAGCGCGCGCAGATCGCCGACTACCTGCTCTCCCAGCAGGACGGGGTCGCCGAGCGACTGGCGACCCGCGGAATGCTCGCCGCTTCAGAGCCCGCGCGCGCGTGGGCGCTTGAGATCGCGCGCGAGCTCGCGCCGCTCGCGGAGGGCCCGCTCGCGGAGATCCCGCCGGCTGCAGCGCCGCCATCAGCCGCCGCAGGCGGCGCTCCGAGCGCAAGCGCTGCGCGCGAGCCGGCGAGCACCGCGCCCGCGGAGCACCGCCTCGCCGCGCCCGAAGCAGCGCTCCCGAGCTCGCGCCTCGGCGGGGCGCTGGTGCTCGCGGGGATCGTCGCCGCGGTGGTCGTCGCGGTCGTCCTGCTCACCAGCGGCGGCAGCTCCCACACGACCAAGACGAAAACCACCAGCACCTCGAAAACGGCGAGCAACGGCCCGAAGATCGAACAGCGGGTCGCGCTCAAATCCCCCAACCCATCGAGCAGCGCGATCGCGCTCGTGGAGATCCTCTCCGAAGGCGGCAAACGCGCGTTCTACATCGCCGCAGAACACCTGCCTCCATCGCGCGGGTTCTTCTACGTCATCTGGCTGTACAACTCCGCGAGCAGCAGCGAGCCCCTCAGCCGCGCGCCTTCCGTCGGCTCGAACGGGCGCATGGCGGGCGGCTCGTTCCTGCCCTCCAACGCCTCGAGCTTCCGCGAACTGATCGTGACCAGGGAGACCGCCAGCCGTCCCACCCATCCCGGGCCGATCGCGCTGCGCGGCGCGTTGACCGCCGCGGGCTAAAGCGCCAGGAGCTTGCCTGGGTTCATGATCGCGCCAGGATCGAGCTGCGCCTTCAGCGCGCGCAGGGCGGCCACGCCGCCGCCTCCGATCTCCTGCGAGAGCCACTCGGCGTGATCGCGGCCGACCGCATGATGGTGGGTGATCGTGCCGCCATTGGCGAGGATCGCGCCGCTCGCCGCCTGCTTGACCGCCCGCCACTGCGCCAGCTCCTCGCCGTTCAGCTGCGCTGCGATGAAGGTGAAGTACAGCGATGCGCCGGTCTCATAGACATGCGAGACATGGCACATCACGATGCCCGGGGTGCCGAGTCCCCGGAGCGCCTCGGTGATCGCGTGCCCGACCTCGCGGTGAAGCGTGTGCAGCCGAGACCACTGCGCGGCGGTCTCGAGCGTC
>JAXDGS010000171.1:0-10451 GCA_034664905.1 Solirubrobacteraceae bacterium
GCTTCTCGCCATCGACCCGCGCGTGCACCAGCACGCTCGTCAGATCATCCGTCGGGTTCTCCAGACGCTCGGCGATCAGCCGCCGGCAACGCTCGAAGATCTCAGGCACATCACGCTCAACCGCGCCTTCCGGGCCGTAGGGGTTCAGGTCGGGGTCGCTCGCTCCGAGGGTGGAGTTCATCAGCCTCGCCCAGATCGCGTCATCCTCCTCGGGGATCCCCATGAAGCTGCCGATCACCCGCGAGACGACCGGCTGCGCGACATCGCTGACCAGATCACAACGCTCGCGACCCTCCAGACGATCGAACACCCGCTCCACGATCGCGCGGATCGCATCCTCATGCGCGGCGATCCGCTTCGGCGTGAAGCCCGCCTGGAACAGCGCCTTCAAACGATCGTGCTTCGGCGGATCCATCCCAATGAACATCGCGCGCGCGAGCTCGATCGGAAAGCCCGCGGCCGCCAGCACCACCCCGCCGAGTTCCGAGGAGTAGGTCTTGTAGTCGCGGCTGACCGCGTGCACGTCATCGGCGGTCGTCACCGACCAGAAGCCCGCCTCCTCGGGGAACTCTTCAAAGCGCTCGGTCCAGTGCACAGGGCACTGCGCGCGCATCTCCTTGAAGAGCTCGTGTGGCGGCCCACCGTCCCAATGCTCCCGCTGCGTGAGTTCAACCGACTTCACATCGCGCCCAACGGTCGCCATTGCAAACCTCCGATCGCCGCCCCTGACCTCGTCACGAGCATAGTACTGGCCGGCTGGCCAGTTTTGTGAGATTCGTCACCGCGCGCGCGTGCCCGCACCCGCGCAAGGAGCGCCCGCAGCCGCGCAGCCGCGCTGGCCGGTTGTAGGGTTCGCCCACGGCAACGCCACGAGGAGGGACGATGATCGATCAACCCGTGAAGTACCTGCTCTCCGAGCGCGAGATCCCCACGCATTGGGTGAACCTGCTCGTCGATCTTCCCGGCGATCCGCTGCCACCGCTCTCGCCGCAGACGCTCGAGCCCGCCGGGCCGCCGGATCTCACGCCGATCTTCCCGATCGGGCTGATCGAACAGGAGGTCTCCTCGCAGCCGCTCGTCGAGATTCCCGAGGAGGTCCGCGACGCATACAAGCTGTGGCGGCCGACGCCGCTCTTCCGCGCGCGCCGCCTCGAGCGCGAGCTCGATACGCCCGCGCACATCTACTACAAGTACGAGGGCGTCTCTCCCGCGGGCTCGCACAAGCCGAACACAGCGGTGCCGCAGGCGTATGAGAATGCGCGCGCGGGGATCACGCGGCTCGCGACCGAGACGGGTGCGGGGCAATGGGGCTCCTCGCTCGCGTTCGCGTGCTCGCTGTTCGGCCTCGAGTGCGAGGTCTTCATGGTCGGCTCCTCCTTCGACCAGAAGCCCTACAGGCGCTCGATGATGCAGACCTGGGGTGCGAGCGTGCACCGCTCGCCGAGCACGCTCACGCAGTCGGGGCGCTCTCAGCAGGAACATCCGACCGGATCGCTCGGGATCGCGATCTCCGAGGCGGTCGAGGTGGCAGCGTCGCGCGAGGACACCAACTACGCCCTCGGCTCGGTGCTCAACCATGTGCTGCTCCATCAGAGCGTGATAGGCCAGGAGGCGATCGCGCAGATGGAGATGGCGGGAGAGATGCCGGAGGTGGTGATCGGCTGCGTCGGAGGCGGATCGAACTTCGCCGGGCTCGCCTTCCCGTTCTTGCGGCGGGTGCTCGCCGGGGAAGCGCAGATGCGCTTCCTCGCCGCCGAGCCGAGCGCGTGCCCGACGCTCACGCGCGGCGTCTACCGCTACGACTACGGCGACACCGCCGGTCTCACGCCGCTGATGGCGATGTACACGCTCGGGCACGACTTCGTGCCCGCGCCCGTGCACGCCGGCGGGCTGCGCTACCACGGCGATGCGCCGATGCTGTGCGGGCTCGTGCGCGCCGGCCTGGTGGGCGCGCGCGCGTATCGCCAGAACGAGACGTTCGCCGCGGCGGTGCGCTTCGCGCGCTGCGAGGGCATCATCCCCGCGCCCGAGCCAGCGCACGCGATCCGTGCCGTGATCGAGGAGGCCGAGGCCGCGCGCGAGGCGGGCGAGAAGCGCGTGATCCTCTTCGGCCTGTGCGGCCACGGCCATTTCGACCTCGCCGCGTATGACGCCCATCTTGCGGGCGAGCTCGAGGATCCGGAGTTCTCCGAGCGCGAGATGCAGGAGGCGCTCGCGCGCCTGCCGCAGGCTCCCGCGATCGCCTGAGCGCCGCCCGCCGCGGGGTGGCCGGCGTCCAACGCCCGCGGGCCGCGAGAGGCGCCACGCCGTTTGCAGGGCTGGTTAGCGATCCCCTCAGGTGGTACTACTGAGGTCATGCCCCGCGCGATTTGGACCGGAGCGATCAGCTTCGGCATGGTGACCGTGCCCGTAAAGCTCTACAGCGCGGTGAACCGCAAGAGCGTGCGCTTTCACCAGCTCTCGGGCAAGAGCGGCGTGCGCGTCGCGCAGAAGCGCGTGGACCCGCAGAGCGGCGAGGAGGTCCCATACGAGAGCATCGTCAAGGGTTATGAGATCGCGCCCGATCGCTACGTGGTGATCGAGCCCGGCGAGCTCGAGGCGATCGAGCCGAAGAAGACGAAGACGATCGAGATCGAGGACTTCGTCGAGCTCTCCCAGATCGACCCGATCTACTACGACCACCCCTACTACCTCGCACCGAGCACCGGGGGCGCCAAGCCGTACAAGCTGTTGCACGAGGCGATGCAGCAGACCGGCAGGGTGGCGATCGCGCGCGTGGTCATCCGCTCCAAGGAGCAGCTCGTCGCGCTGCGCCCGATGGGCAACGCGCTCGGGATCGCGACGATGCTGTTCGCCGACGAAGTGCTTGCGCCGGAGCGCATCGACGAGCTCAGCGAGGTCGCCGAGGTGAAGACGACCAAGCGCGAGCTCGACATCGCCAAGCAGCTCGTCGAATCGCTCGCCGGTAGCTTCGACCCCGACAAGTACACCGACACCTACCGCGCGGAGGTGCTCTCGATGATCGAGCGCAAGGCACAGGGCGAGGAGATCGCCGTGCAGCCGCCCTCCGAAGAGCTCGTCGCCCCTGCTCCCGACCTCATGAGCGCGCTTAAGGCGAGCCTCGAGGCGGTCCGCGAACGCGAGGGCAACGGCGGCGCCAAACGACGCAAGCCCGCGGCGAGCAAAGCAGCCGGCAAGGCGGACGCCAAGGGCGCCGGAAAAGCCGCCGGCAAGGGCGCGAAGAAGGCCGCGAAGAAGGCCGCACCGAAAGCCCGCGCCGCGCGCAGCCCCGCCAAGCGGTAGGTGCCAAAGCGGCGCGCCAGCAAGCCGCTCGCGGACCCGCGCGCGGAGCGCCTCGCGGGCTATCGCGCCAAACGCGACTTCGGGCGCACTCCCGAGCCCGCCCCCGCGCAGGCAGCGCACCGGGGCCCGCAGCGCTTCGTGATCCACGAACACAGCGCGAGGCGCCTGCACTGGGATCTACGACTCGAGCGCGACGGCGCGCTCGCCTCCTGGGCGGTGCCCAAGGGGCTGCCGGAGGCGCCGAAGGAGAACCGCTTCGCCGCCGCCACCGAGGATCACCCGCTCGAGTATCTGGACTTCGAGGGCGAGATCCCAAAGGGCCAGTACGGCGCGGGCACGATCAAGATCTGGGACAGCGGCACCTACGACTGCCTGAAGTGGGAGCCACGCAAGATCGAGGTCGCGCTGCACGGCCGGCGGCTCGACGCCCGCTACGCGCTGTTCCCGATCGACTCCGCGCCCGAGCCGAAGGACTGGATGATCCATCGCATGGACCCGCCCGCAGATCCGGGTCGCGCGCCCATGCCCTCCCGCGTGATGCCGATGCTCGCGCGGGCAGGCGAGCTGCCCGCGGATGACGATCAGCGCTGGGCGTATGAGATCAAGTGGGACGGGATCCGCGCGATCGCCTACTCGAGCCCGGGCGAGCTGCGCCTGGAGAGCCGCAACCTGATCGCGATCACCGAGCGCTATCCCGAGCTGAGCCGCCTGAACCGCGCGCTCGGTTCGCACAGCGCGGTCCTCGACGGCGAGATCGTCGCGCTCGACAGCGAGGGACGGCCGAGCTTCAGCGCGCTGCAGCAGCGCATGCAGGTGCGCTCCCCCGCGCAGGCCAAGCGCCAGGCGACGCATACGCCGGTCACCTACGTGGTCTTCGATCTGCTGTGGCTCGACGGACACTCGCTGATGAGCCTCGACTACCGCGATCGCCGCGCGCGCCTCGCAGAGCTGAAGCTGGACGGCGAGAGCTGGCGGGTCCCCGATCACATCCTCGGCCACGCCTCTGCGCTGCTACAGGCGAGCGCCGAGCAGGGTCTCGAGGGGGTTCTCGCAAAGCGGCTTGACAGCCCGTACGAACCGGGCGTGCGCAGCCGCGCCTGGCTGAAGGTCAAGAGCAGCGGGCGCCAGGAGTTCGTGATCGGCGGCTGGATGCCGGGCAAGGGCAAGCGCGAGGAGCGGATCGGCTCACTGCTGCTGGGCGTCTACGAGCCCGACGGCTCGCTGCGCCACGTCGGGCGCGTGGGGACCGGCCTCAGCGAGCGCGAGATCGACCGCCTCCAAGGCCTGCTCGCACCGCTCAAGCGCACGACCACACCGTTTGCGAGCGGCACAAAGCCGCCGCGAGGAGCCATGTTCGCAGAGCCAGAGCTCGTCGCCGAGGTCCGCTTCAGCGAGTGGACGAGCGCCGGCAACCTGCGCCATCCGAGCTACGTCGGGCTGCGCGAGGACAAGCCGGCCGCGCAGGTGACGGGCGAGGTCCCGGCCGGCGCCGAGCAGGCTGGAGCGCCCGCGGCGCGAGCGCCCGGTGCGCGCGCCGCTGCGCCCGGCGGCGCGCTGCAGATCGTCGAGAAGGGCGGCAAGACGGCGTATGCGACCGTCGCGCAGCGCGAGCTGAAGCTCTCGAACCTCGACAAGGTCCTCTATCCGCAGTCCGGCTTCACCAAGCGCGAGCTGATCGATTACTACGCGCGTGTCGCGCCCGCGATGCTCCCCCACCTGGAGGGCCGCGCGCTGACCGTCACGCGCTGGCCGGACGGCGTCGAGGGGAAGTCCTTCTACCAGAAGCAGGCGCCCGCGCACCGGCCCGAGTGGGTGCGCACGGTCACGCTTCACAGCGAGCGCAAGCCGATCGACTACACGCTCGCCGACGATCTCGCGACGCTCGTCTGGCTCGCCAATCTCGCGGCGATCGAGCTGCACACGCCGCTCGCGCGCGCCGAGGCGATCGAGCGCCCCTCGAGCGTCGTATTCGATCTCGACCCCGGCGCTCCCGCGAGCGTGATCGAGTGCGCGCAGGTTGCGGTCAAGCTGCGCGGGATGTTCGCCAACCTGGGCCTCGAGAGCTTCGTCAAGAGCTCAGGCTCGAAGGGGCTTCAGGTGTATGTCCCGTTGAACGACCCGGACGTCCGCTTCGAGCACTCCAAGGCGTTCGCGAAAGCGGTCGCGGAGGTGCTGCAGCAGAGCGAGCCTGAGCTCGTCGTCGCGCAGATGAGCCGGGCGCGACGCGCCGGCAAGGTGCTGATCGACTGGAGCCAGAACGACCGCAACAAGACGACCGTGTGCGTCTACTCGCTGCGCGCGAGCGCGCGTCCGACCGTCTCCACGCCGCTTGAGTGGGCGCAGGTCAGCGCGGCGCTGCAGGCGCACGACCCGGCAAAGCTCACCTTCGAAGCTCACGAGGTGCTCGCCCGTGTCGGCGAGCACGGCGATCTGTTCGCGCCGGTGCTCTCGCTCGTGCAGAGGCTCCCCGCCTTCTGAGTCGAGGTGCCGGGCAAGCGCTTTGGCGCGCTACTCGAACTGCGGCGCGCTCCAGCCGGGCATGATCTCTGGCAGGCCCTCGCTCACCCGGTCCGGGAAGCGCGCGGGGCGCTTCTCGAGAAACGCGGATATGCCCTCGACCGCGTCGGCGGACTGGCCGCGCGCGAGCATGCCGCGCGAGTCGGCACGATGGGCGAGCATCGGATGCTCTGCACCGAGCATGCGCCACATCAGCGCTCGCGCCAGCGCAACCGACACCGGGGCGGTGTTCTCGGCGATCTCGCCGGCGATCGCGCGCGCAGCGCCCAGAAGCTCGCCGGGAGGGTGCACGCTGCGCACGAGGCCGCCCTCGAACGCCTCCTGCGCCGAGAACACGCGGCCGGTTGCGGCCCACTCCATCGCGCGGCTGATGCCGACGACACGCGGCAAGAACCAGCTCGAGCACGCCTCGGGCACGATGCCGCGGCGCGTGAAGACGAAGCCCATGCGAGCCTCCTCGGAGGCCAGCCGGATGTCCATCGGCAGCGTCATCGTCGCCCCGACGCCGACCGCCGGGCCGTTGATCGCGGCGATCACGGGCTTACGCGACTCGAAGATGCGCAGCGTGAGCTCACCGCCGTTATCGCGCGGGACCGCATCCGCCCGCCCGCGCGCGCGATAGTCGAATGTCTCGCCGCCGCCGGCGAGGTCGGCGCCCGCGCAGAAGCCGCGTCCGGCTCCCGTGACGATCACCGCGCGAACGTCATCGTCGGCATCCGCCCGGTCGAACGCCTCGATCAGCTCGCGCCCCATCGTCGCGGTCCAAGCGTTCAGTCGCTCGGGCCTGTTCAGGGTGATCGTGAGAACGCCGTCCGCGGTCTCGGTCGTGATCTGCTCAAAGTCCATCGCTTTGCTCACATCCTTTCAGCCGGCACCCGCGAGCTCGCGCGCGGTGAGCTGGCTCTCGTAGGGGCCCCGTCCGGCGATGCAGTATGCCCCGCAGCGCGCCGCGAGCGCGAGCGCCTGCTCGAGCTCGACGCCGGTGCCGAGCGCGTAGGTCAGCCCGGCGGCGAAAGAATCGCCGGCGCCATAGGAGTCCTGGGGCGCGGCGGGGGGCGCCGCAGCGCGCCAGCGGCCCTCTCCTGAGCTGGATGAGACGTAGCGCCCGCCGCGCGCGCCTTCGGTGAAGCACAGCAGCTGCGCCTCGCACCGTGCGGGGTCGAGCGCGGCCAGCTCGATCTCATCCTCTCCACTGAGCACGATCGCCTCGAGCGCCACGCCGTGGCCGAGCGCTGAGCGGGCACGCGGACTCGCGACCAGTACCCGGGAGGACTCGCGCGCGCGGCGAAGCGCGGCGAGGTCGCCGGCGGTGAAGTAGGTGGCATCGGTCTCCCGCAAAGCGCTCCAGCGCTCCCCGTCCTCCTCGCCGCGCGGCTCGAGCCGCGCGCCGAAGGTGGTGATCGTGCGCTCGCCATGCTCGTCTACGAGCGTCACCGCGCGGCGAGTGGGCTCGCCGACGATCGCCGCGTGAACCTCGACGCCGAGCGCGCTCAGTCGCTCGCGCGAGCGCCGCCCGAGCTCGTCATCGCCGAGCACCGTGAACAGCTGCGCTGCGCCCGCGAGGCGCGCGAGCGCCACCGCGGCAACCGCACCCCCGCCGGCGGGCTCCTCGAAGGACTGCAGCGCATGGACGACCTCGCCCGGCACCGGCACATGCGCGACGCGCGCGAACTGCACCCACTCGACGTGACCCACCACCGCCAGCCTCGGCCCGCTCAAGCGCACGCGCGTCAGTCTCACACAAGGCGCCAGCCGCGCTGCGGGCTGCGCGCCAGCGCTTATGTCCGCGCGCCTGAGCGCGCCTGAGACCCATAGGATGCGGCGATGGCCGAGCTGGTCCTCGTGGACGAACCTGCACCCCACGTCCGCCGGCTGACGCTCAATCGCCCGGATCAGCTGAACGCGATGACCTCGGAGCTGTGCGAGGCGCTTCACATCCAGCTGCGCGAGGCAGCGCTCGAGCGCTCGTGCCGCGCCTTGATCCTCACCGGCGCCGGCCGCGGCTTCTGCGCGGGCCTTGACCTGCACGGCTACGGATCGGCGCCGGACAACGAAGGCACCGATGCGTCGCGAGATCGCCTTGCCAACCAGCAGCACATGTCGACGCTGATCCTCGAGCTGCGCGCGCTACCGCAGCCCGTGATCGCTGCGGTCAATGGGCCAGCGGCTGGGTTCGGCCTCGCGCTGGCGCTCGGCTGCGACATTCGCTACGCGAGCACAGCGGCGGTCTTCCGCGTCGCGTTCATCAACATCGGCGTCTCCAACTGCGACATGGCGACGAGCTGGCTGCTGCCGCGTCTGATCGGGGCATCGCGCTCGCACGAGCTGATGCTCACCGGCAGGCGCGTCGATGCCGGTGAGGCGCTCGAGATCGGGCTCGTGGCGGGCGTGGTGGAGCCGGCGGAGCTCTCCGAGCGGGCGCTGCAGGCGGCCGCGCAGATCGCAGAGCTCGCGCCGTGGGGCGTGCGCCTTACGAAGCGCGGCATGTGGAGCGCGCTCGAGATCCCCTCCGAGCTGACCGCGGTGGAGTACGAGGACCGCCAGCAGATCATGGCGACCTTCGGCAACGCCGTGCCGGAGGCGGTCGAAGCCTTCCTGCAGAAGCGTCCGGCGGAGTTCGGCGACTAGATGAGCGGCCTGTTCGAGGTCAGCGGCAAGGCCGCTCTGGTGACGGGCGGCTCACGTGGAATCGGGCTGATGATCGCCCGCGGGCTCGTGCAGGCGGGCGCGCGCGTGATCGTCTCCTCACGCAAGGCCGACGAGCTCGAGCGCGCCGCGCAGGAGCTCTCGCAGCTCGGCGACTGCGCGGCGATCCCCGCGGACATCTCGACTCCCGCTGGCGCCGCCGCGCTCGCGGCGGCGGTGGGCGAGCGCTTCGCGCAGCTGGACATACTCATCAACAACGCGGGCGCGACCTGGGGCGCGCCGCTCGAGGAGTTCCCCGCGTCCGGCTGGGAGAAGGTCGCGCACACCAACGTGGAGGGCGTCTTTCACCTGACGGTCGCGCTGCTGCCTCGGCTGCGCATCGCCGCCAGCGCGGAGGACCCAGCGCGCGTCGTCAACATCGGCTCGATCGACGGGCTGCGCACGCCGTCGGTAGAGAACTACAGCTACAGCGCGAGCAAGGCGGCGGTGCACATGCTCACGCGCCACCTCGCCAAGCGCCTGGCCTCCGAGCACATCACCGTCAACGCGATCGCGCCGGGGCCGTTCGAGAGCAAGATGATGGCCTTTTTGCTCGACGATGAGCGCTCGCGCGAGGCGGTGGAGCAGAACGTCCCGCTCGGGCGCATCGGGCGCCCCGACGACGTGGCGGGGCTGACCGTCTTCCTCTGCTCGCGCGCGGGCTCCTACATGACCGGCAGCGTGATCCCGCTGGATGGCGGCATCACAGGCTGCGGCTAGCGCCGGGCGGCGTATGGTTGGCGCGATGGATAAGCCGTTCGTGATGAACGTCGCAGACGCACCCGCGTTCAGCCACTCGCGCAGGGCGATGATCATCGACTTCGAGGCCGAGGGTGAGCGCTGGCGGGACACGGGCGTGAACATCCAGATCCTCGCGCCGGGCCAGCCAAATGGCCGCTACCACTCCGAGCCCGTGCAAGAGGACTTCCTGGTGCTGCACGGAGAGTGCATCGTGATCCTCGAAGGCGAAGAGCGGCCGCTGCGGCAATGGGACCTTCTGCACTGCCCCGCAGGGGTCGAGCACATCTTCGTCGGCGCGGGCGAGGGGCCCTGCGCGGTGCTGATGATCGGAGCGAGGCGCAAGGACGAGGTGCACTACCCGGTCAACGCCCTCGCCGCGCGCTACGACGCTTCCGTACAGAGCGCCACCGACGATCCGGCCGAGGCCTACGCGGACTGGCGCAAAGAGCGATGGCACCCGACGCAGAACCCGTGGCCGTTGCGATAGGCCGGTTCGGCGAACCGTGATGCGCATCTGCATCCGCCGGCGCATAAGCTCTGCTCGACGTGGACTTCCTGATCTCCAAGGTCGACCTGCATCACACGCGCTTCCTCGACGCGGCACCGCCGCGCGCCGGCGACGGCGAGGCGCTGCTGGAGGTTGCATCGTTCGGTCTCACGTCGAACAACATCACCTACGCGGTGTTCGGCGAGGCGATGTCCTACTGGTCGTTCTTCCTCGCCGAGGAGGGCTGGGGGCGGCTGCCGGTGTGGGGCTTTGCGGAGGTCCGCGAGAGCCATGTCGAGGGCCTGCAGGAGGGGACGCGCGTATTCGGCTACCTGCCCGCCTCGAGCGAGCTGCTCGTCGCACCGACGCGCGTGGATGCGCACGGGTTCATCGACTCCTCCCCGCACCGCGCGAAGCTTCCGCCGGCCTACAACGGCTACGTGCGCACGCAGGCCGACCCCTCCTATGACGCGGGCCGCGAGGATCAGCAGATGCTGCTGCGCCCGCTGTTCTTCACCTCTTATCTGATCGACGATTTCCTGCAGGACAGCGCGTTCGCGGCCGATACGGTGGTGATCTCGAGCGCATCGAGCAAGACCGCGAGCGCGCTCGCGTTCCTGCTCTCGCAGCGCGGCGGGGTCGACGTGCTCGGGTTGACCTCCGCGCGCGCCGCACCGTTCGCACGCGAGCTCGGCGTCTACGGCGAGCTCGTCCCCTA
>JAXDGS010000172.1:0-8640 GCA_034664905.1 Solirubrobacteraceae bacterium
GTGCGAGCACGACCGCGTCGGTCGTGGAGCTGCTCGAGCAGGAGGCGGCCTCGGGAAAGCTTCAGGGGGGCGAGCAGCTGAGCGAGCGCCTGATCGTGCTGCTCGCGGCGCAGGCGCGCACTGGCGATGCCCGCATCGACATCCGCGCGACGCCGACGGTGATCATGGCGGTCGGGGTCAACGGCACGGGCAAGACGACGAGCATCGGCAAGCTCGCATGGCATCTGCATACCCAGCTCGGTCGCAGCGTGCTGCTGGCCGCGGCCGACACCTACCGGGCAGCGGCCACCGAGCAGCTCGAGGGCTGGGCCGAGCGCGCGGGGGTTGAGATCGTCACCGGCGCGCAGGGGTCAGACCCCGGCGCGGTCGCGTTCGACGCGATCGCGCAAGCACGCGCGCAGGGTGTCGAGGTCGTGATCGTCGACACCGCCGGGCGGCTGCACACCCAGGTGGATCTGATGGGCGAGCTCACAAAGGTGCGCCGCGTGATCTCACGTCAGCTCGAGGGCGCGCCGCACGAGACGCTGCTGACGCTCGACGCCACGACCGGCCAGAACGGCCTGCGCCAGGCGAAGCTGTTCGGACAGGCGGTCCCGCTCACGGGTGTGGTGCTGACGAAGCTCGACGGGACCGCGCGCGGCGGGATCGCACTTGCGATCTCGCGCGAGCTCGAGCTGCCGGTGAAGCTGATCGGCATCGGCGAGGCGGTCGGAGACCTGCGGCCCTTCGACCCCGATGACTTCGCACGCGCTCTGATTGCGACGCGATGAGGATGTCCATGGCCCGGCTCACGCGCGCGCCCGGCGAGGTAACCTCAAGAACATGGGTTGGGTCATCTGGTTGGTCGCGGCCTGCGGTCTGGGCATCGGCGAGATGCACCAGGGCGGCTTCTACCTGCTTCCCTTCGCCATCGGCGCAGCGCTGGCCGCCGTCGTGAGCGTCCTGGGAGTCGGCGCTGTGCTTGCGGCGATCGTGTTTCTGCTCGTCTCGAGCATCGTGTTCGCCGCGCTGCGCCCTGTGGCGCATCGCCACCGGCGTCTGCCGCCTGCGATTCGCACGGGAGCGGCGGCGCTCGTGGGGCGTCACGCGATGGTGCTCGAGCGGATCGCCAACAACGAGGGACTCGGCTGCGTGAAGATCGAGGGCGGCGAGGTCTGGACGGCTCGCAGCTACGACGAAGACTCGGTGATCGACGTCGGCGAGCGCGTCGAGGTCGTCGAGATCAGAGGCGCGACCGCATTGGTGATGCACTGAGCCATGACCGCGCTGATCGTCATCGTGATCGTCGTGGTGTTCGCGCTCGTGCTCGCGTCGCGGACGATTCGCGTGATCCCTCAGGCGCGAGCGGGAATCGTCGAGCGCCTCGGCCGCTACAGCCGCACGCTCGAACCGGGCCTGACGATCGTGACGCCGTTCATCGATCGCGTGAAGCCGCTCGTCGACCTGCGCGAGCAGGTCGTCAACTTCTCGCCGCAGCCGGTCATCACCGAGGACAACGTCGTGGTCGCGATCGAGACCGTCCTGTATTTCACCGTCACCGACCCAAGGTCGGCGACGTATGAGATCGCCAACCCGCTGCAGGGCATCGAGCAGCTGACCGTGACGACGCTGCGAAACGTGATCGGCGGCCTGACGCTCGAGGCCACGCTCACATCGCGCGAGAACGTCAACGCAGAGCTGCGCTCGGTGCTCGACGAGGCGACCGGCAAGTGGGGCATCAGGATCAACCGGGTCGAGATCAAGTCGGTGGACCCGCCGTCGGACATCAAGACGGCGATGGAGAAGCAGATGCGCGCCGAGCGCGATCGCCGCGCCGCGATCCTCACCGCAGAAGGCGAGAAGCAGTCGCAGATCCTCACCGCGGAGGGGGCGAAGCAGGCGGCTGTGTTGACCGCGGAAGGCGAGCGGCAGGCATCGATCCTTCGCGCGGAGGGCGAAGCAAAGGCGATCAATACGGTCTTTCAGGCGATCCATGACGGCAAACCCGACCGCGAGCTGCTCAGCTACGAATACCTGAAGATGCTTCCCGCGCTCGCCGAAGGCGACGCCAACAAGGTGTTCGTGGTGCCCTCCGAGTTCGCGGAGGCGTTCGGCGGCATCGGCGAGACGCTGCGCGCGCGCCTGGACGCCGGACCCCCGCGCGCCGGGGACGCCGCGCCACCGCCGCCGCCGCACGACCGCGGCGCCTGAGGCAAAGCACCGGCAGGCCGCGAGCGCGGCTGCTGCGAGAATCAGCCTTCATGTTCGAAGCCCTCTCTGAGAAGCTCCAGGGGACCCTCGCTGACGTGCGCCAGCACGGCAGCCTCAGCGAGCGCGACGTCGAGGCGGCGATGCGCGAGATACGCCTCGCGCTGCTCGAGGCCGACGTCAACTTCAAGGTCGTGCGGCAGTTCACCTCGCACCTGTCCGAGCGCTGCCTCGGAGCGGACGTCGTCGGCAGGCTGAACCCGGGCCAGCAGGTCGTGAAGATCGTGACCGAGGAGCTGACCTCGCTGATGGGTGGCGCAGCAGCGGGCTTGAGCTTCTCGCCGAAGCCGCCAACGGTGATCCTGATGGCGGGGCTGCAGGGCTCGGGAAAGACGACGGCGGCGGCGAAGCTCGCGCGCTACCTGCGCGAGCAGCGTTCGGCAAGCGTCGCGCTCGCCGCATGCGACGTATACCGCCCGGCCGCTGTCGAGCAGCTGGTGAAGGTGGGAGCGCAGGCCGGCGCAGAGGTATATGAGCAGGGCACCGACCGGGACCCCGTGGAGATCGCGCGGTGGGCGCTCGGCCGTGCGCGCGATGAGGGCAAGGACGTCCTGATCGTCGACACCAGCGGACGGCTGCACGTCGATGAGGAGCTGATGGCGGAGCTGGTGCGCATCCGCGACGCGGTCAAACCCCATGACGTGCTGCTGGTCGTCGACGCGATGACCGGCCAGGATGCCGTCAACGTCGCGGAGCAGTTCGCGCAGGCCGTGCAGTTCGACGGCGTGCTGATGAGCAAGCTAGACGGCGACGCGCGCGGCGGCGCTGCGCTGTCGGTGAAGGCGGTCACCGGCAAGCCGATCATGTTCGCCTCGACGGGGGAGAAGCTCGAGCAGTTCGAGCGCTTCCACCCCGACCGCATGGCCCAGCGCATCCTCGGGATGGGCGACGTCATGAGCCTGATCGAGACGGCCGAGCGCGAGATCGAGGAGAAGGACGCGCTCGCGCTCGAGACCAAGCTGCGCCGCAACGAATTCGGCCTCGACGACTTCCTCGGACAGCTGAGGATGATCCGCAAAATGGGGCCGCTCACCGGTCTGCTCGGCATGATCCCGGGACTTGCGGGCCACCAGCTCAAGAACATGAATGTCGACGAGCGCGAGCTCGACCGCGTGCAGGCGATCATCCTCTCGATGACCCCCGAGGAGCGGCGCAGGCCCGAGCTGATCAAGGGCTCGCGCCGGCTGCGGATCGCGCGCGGCTCGGGCACGAACGTCCAGCAGGTCAACCGGCTGGTGAAGCAGTTCGGCGAGATGCGCAAGGTGATGCGCCAGGTGGGCCGGGGCAAGATGCCCGACATCGGCGCGCTCATGCGCGGCGCGCGCTGAGGGGCCCGCGGAGAGCTCGCCTGCGCGCACCGTCTAAGCTCTGCCGGACAGCGCAAAGGAAATCGCTTCCGCGGCAGAGAGGAAAACGTGGCAGTCAGGCTCAGGCTCACGCGAGTGGGCGCCAAGAAGGATCCGAGGTGGCGTGTGGTCGTCGCCGATCAGCGCTCCCCGCGTGACGGGCGTGTGATCGAGACGATCGGGCACTACAACGCCCAGACAGAGCCGTCGACGATCGTGATCGACGAGGAGCGCGCGCGCAACTGGCTGGCACGGGGCGCGCAGCCTTCGGAGGCCGTTCGCAAGCTGCTGCGCATCCGCGGCATCGAGACCCGCGCCGGCTAGCGCGGGTATAGAGCGCCCGGGAGATGGCAAGTGAGGTTCCCAGGCGGCTGCTGGAGTACCTGGCAGAAGGCCTGGTCGACGACCCGGACGCGGTTTCGGTCGAGCAGTTCGACGAGCAGGACGGGACGGTCGTGCTCGAGCTGTGCGTCGGTCCGGAGGACTACGGCAGAGTGATCGGTCGCGGCGGGCGCACCGCGCACGCGCTGCGCGCGGTCGTGAAAGCCGCGGCCGCCGCGGAGGGCTGCCACGTGCTCCTAGACATCGTCGATTGACCGCGCGCCACGAGGACCCCGAGGAACAGGCGGCTGCGGACGCCAGCACCGCGCGGGTCTCGGCCGGGCGCATCGGGCGTCCGCACGGACTGGATGGAAGCTTCTACGTCACCGGTTCGAGACCGCGCCTGCTCGCGCTCGGCACGCTCGTGAGCGTCGCGGGGCGCACCGCGAAGATCGTGCGCAGGGCCGGGACCGAGCAGCGGCCGATCCTGCGCCTAGCAGGCGTCGAGGATCGCACCGGCGCGGAGGCCCTGCGTGGCGCCGAGCTGCTCGTCGACTCGCTGCACGCGCCGACGCTCGGCGAGGGCGAATGGTGGGAGCACGAACTGCAGGGCTGTGAGGTGCGCGACGGCGATGCGCACCTCGGAACGGTGATGCGCCTGATCGAGCTGCCCTCGTGCGAGGCGCTCGAGGTCAGCGGCTCGCCGGGCGGCGAGCCGCTGCTGGTGCCGATGGTCAAAGACGCGATCCGCGTGATCGATCCGGCCACGCGGCGGATCGAGGTGAACGCCGAGTTCCTGGGTCTCGCCGGTGGCGCGAACGCGGCTCCTAGCTCCGGCGACGCTGGTGGCGAGCCGTGAACATCGAGGTCTTCACGCTGTTCCCGGAGTGGTTTGAGTGGTTTGCGTCCCAGCGCCACGTATGCAACGTGCTCGCCGCGGGCTCGCGCCTGGAGTGCGTGAACTACCGCGATCACACGCCGCTCAGCGGGGGACAGGTGGACGACACCCCGTTTGGCGGTGGCGCGGGCATGGTCCTGCGCGTCGATGTGCTCGACAGCGCGCTGCGAGCTCGCTACGGCATCGATCCGGTGACGCTGCGCGAGCAGCGCCGCGTGGTCGCGCTCGCGCCCACCGGCAGGCTGCTCGACGAGCAGCTGGTCGAGGAGCTCGCCGCTGAGCCCGCGCTCACGCTGCTGTGCGGCCGCTACGAGGGCTTTGACGAGCGGGTCCTCGAGCATCTCTGCAGTGATGTGATCTCGATCGGCCAGTACGTGCTCAGCGGCGGCGAGCTGGCTGCGATGGTGGTGTGCGACGCGGTGCTTCGCAAGCTTCCCGAGGCGCTCGGCGATGAGCGCTCGGCGGCCGAGGAGTCCTTCAGCGCGGCGCTGGAGGGCAACCCGGAGTACCCGCACTACACGCGTCCGGCCGAGTATCGGGGCTGGCACGTGCCGGAGGTGCTGCTCTCCGGCCATCACGAGCGGATCGCGCGCTGGCGCCAGGAGCAGAGCCGCGAGCGCGGAGCAGGATCCCCCGCCGACGCCGATCGCTGACGGGCGCGCCCTGGCACGGCCGGCGACGGTGGTTCGCTACCATTGCTCAGCGCGTTCGCCGAGACACGGTTCGCACGCCTCTAAGGCCACGAGCGCCCTCCTTCACCGTTATGAGCAGCGTCATCGAAACCATCGAGCGCGCGCAGCTGCGCCGCGTTCCAGACTTCGCGCCGGGCGACCGCGTGAAGGTTCACTTCCAGGTGATCGAGGGCACGCGCAGCCGCGTGCAGATCTTCGAGGGCGTCGTCATCAAGCGCCAGGGGCACGGTGCGCGCGAGACGTTCACCGTGCGCAAGCAGTCCTTCGGCGTGGGCGTCGAGCGTATGTTTCCCCTGCACTCGCCCAAGATCGACCGCATCGAGCTCGCCGCGCGAGGCGACGTCCGCAGGGCCAAGCTCTACTACCTGCGCGATCGCGTCGGCAAGCGCGCACGCGTGCGCGAGCGCCGCTACACCGGCCCGGAGCAGGCGATCGAGCCAGGGCTGTTGCACGAACCCCAGGAGGCAACCGACGCCGAGGGCATGACCGCGGAGCAGGCCGTCGGCGAGGTGGTTGCCGATGGGCAGCTCAGCGAGGCCGCACCCGAGGGCGGCGCAGACGCGCAGCAGCCGACCGCCGAGGGTGAGGCTGCAACCGAGGCCCCGTCCGACGCTCCCGCGAGCACAGACGCGGAGAGTGACGCGGAGCCGCAGGCTTCGGACCCGGCGGCGCCAGAGGGCGAAGCCTCCGATGTCGGCGACGGCGACGGCGACGGTGCCGAGGGCGAGGCCGTCGCCGAGCGACCGGCGTGAGCACCGCGACGGAGCCCAAGAAGAAGCGTTCGAAATCGACGGTCGCATCGATCGTCGAGCTCGCTGTGATCATCGCGGTCGCGCTCGGTCTCGCGCTCGCCATCCAGGCGTGGGTGATCAAGCCCTACCGCATCCCGAGCGGGTCGATGGAGCCGACGCTCTCGGTTGGTCAGCGTGTCCTGGTCAACCGCATCGGCATGGATCTGGGCAAACCCCATGTCGGTGAGATCGCGGTGTTCCATCCGCCGAGGGATGCTCAGCAGGAGGTCTGCGGGCCGATCGCGCATGTGATCAAGCTCGGCGGCGCGGCCTGCTCGCAGCCGGAGGCGCAGCGCTCGGGCGTGAACTTCATCAAGCGCATCGTCGGCGGTCCCGGCGACATGATCTCGATCCTCGCGGGGCACGTGATCCGCAACGGCAAGCGCGAGCCGGACTCCTACATCAGGGAGTGCGGCACGAGTCCCGAGTGCAACTTCCCGACGCCGATCAAGATTCCCGCCGGACACTGGTTCATGATGGGCGACAACCGTGGCGAATCCGACGACAGCAGGTTCTGGGGACCAGTCCCCACGGGATGGATCATCGGGCAGGCCTTCGCCACCTATTGGCCGCCCGACCGCATCGGCTTCCTCTAGCCCAGACCCCGCCCCGGTGCAGGCACAGCGCTCGGCGCGTTCGCGGCGACGCGGCCGCCGCGGCGCGAGCGGACGGCGCCTGTTCGCCTTCGACCGCCGGCTCGGCGTGAGGCTGATCGCCGGTGCCGACGAGGCCGGCCGCGGCTGCCTCGCAGGACCGCTCGTCGCGGCCGCGGTGCTGTTCGACTACGAGGCGCTGACCACGCGCGAGCTTCGTGCGCTCAGCGCCCTGAACGACTCCAAGCAACACACGCACGAGGCACGTGAGCAGCTCTACCCGCTGGTCCTGCGCAGCGCCGCTCGCGTCGTGGTCGTCTCGCGCTGCGTGCGCGGGATCGACGCGCGCGGCCTGCACAAGACCAACCTCGCCGCGCTGCGCGACGCGATGCGCGGCGTCACCGAGCACGTCGCGGGGGAGGTGCTGTGCCTCGTCGACGGCTTCTCGGTCGCGGAGTTCGAGCGTGAGCAGCGAGCGATCATCGACGGCGACGCGACCAGCGCGGCGATCGCGGCCGCGTCGATCGTCGCGAAGGTCTCGCGCGACCGCTACATGCGCCACGCCGACGGCGAGCACCCCGGGTGGAGCTTCGCCGAGCATGTCGGCTACTCGACACCGTCTCACCGCGACGCGATCATGCGCCTCGGCGTCTCGCCGCTTCACCGCATGTCGTTTCAGTCGCTCGCATACCAGCAGCTCGCGCTGTAGGCGCTCACCACGCCGCCTCGAGATGCTCGAGGCGCACGAGCCTTCCTCCGGAATCGAGCGTGACCCCCACCGCGTCGAAGCGGATCGTGTGTGCATACGGCACCGAGCCGCGCCGCTGCGCGAGCCATGCCACCGCGAGGCGCCGCAGGCGCACCCGCTGGCGCGGACGCAGCCCGGCGAGCGGATCCTGGTCTGGCCTCGTGCGCGCGGCGCTGCGCACCTGGCGCGTCTTTACCTCCGTGAACACGAGCGTGCGCCCGTCGAAGGCGATCAGATCGATCTCGCCGTGGCGCGTGCGCGCGTTTCGCTCGAGCACGTCGAAGCCCAGCCGCGCGAAGTGGGCCGCTGCGAGCTCCTCGCCGAGCCGCCACAGCTCGCGCCGGCGCGCGTCGCGGCGCGTGGCGCCGGCGCTCTTGCAGGTCTCTCGCGCAGCGCGCGCACCGCTGTCCATCGCCCGCAAGCTACGGCCCGCTTGCGATGAAACTCTCGCGCGCCGCGTGGCCATCCGCCGCGCGAGCGACGCCGTCGCGCCGCTGCGCGCGACGCTCCGGGGGGTTGGGCAGCTAGCCTGCGCGCTTATGCCAGACGCCGCCGCGAATCCCCCCGCGCCCGCCGGCGAGGATGCGCCCGCGCGAAGCTCAGCGGGGCCGCAATCGCTGGACGGCGTCACCGCCTTCATGGGCATGCGCTGGCACGACACCGAAACGGTCAGCCTGACGATCCGACCGGAGCTGATCAACCGCGGCGGCCTGCTCTCGGGGGTCGTTACGTTCGCACTCGTGGACTACTGCATGGGCTCGACGCTGTGGGCGCAGACGAGCAAGGACGAGCGGATCGCGACCATCAACATCTCGATCAACTACGTCCAGACCGCCGTCGAGGGTGAGATCGTCTGCCGCACCAAGCTCGACAGGCGCAATCGCAGGACGGCGGTGATGAGCAGCGAGGTCCGCCACGAGGACGGACGGCTGCTCGTGACGGCGATCGGCAGCTACACGATCTTCCAGCCGCGCGCCAGCGCGCCCGCACCGGCGCAGCGCTCG
>JAXDGS010000173.1:0-2832 GCA_034664905.1 Solirubrobacteraceae bacterium
CCCGTCGCGCGACGCGACTCCACGAGTCGTCGCCTAGAGAATGCTCTGAGGGGGCGCGCTCTGCGCGCTCTCGCCGTTGGCCTCTGGAGAGAGGGCGACCGCGACCATCCCGGGCGGGCGCGTGCGCCTGGACGAGCTCGGGCTCACGGGCGCCGGTCTCGTAGGCCTTTCCGCGCTTTCCGTCACGCGCTCAAGAACAGCGTCGCTCTGGTCGATGGTCATAACGACCCTACGGGAGCGCACCACAAAGGGCACCGCCATCGCGAGGCGAGGTTGCCCAGCCGCCGAAAGGAAGTCACCGTTTCATGCCTTCTGCTCGCCGGACACGACAGGGCGAATCGAGCATCGCCGGACCTCGCAGCCGTGTTGACGGGGTCGGCGTCGCGCTGCTCACGCTGTCGGCTCTGACGCTGGTGACGGTTGTGGGCGAGTATCTGGTCTCCGCGAGCGCCAGCCTTTGGGTAGCCGATGCGGGCTGGACCGGCGCCGCGCTGGTGGCGATCATCGGCGTCGCGGCCGCCACGCACCGAAGCACGCCGCGCGATCGCCCCGGCTGGGCGCTGCTGCTGGCCGGGTGCGTCGCGTGGCTGATCGGACAGCTGTTTTGGAACGCCTACTGCGCAACGTCGTTTCCACCGTCGCCGAATCCGGCCGACGCCTGCGCACTGGCGTTCGCTGTGGTGGTCGGCGCCGGTATGCATCGCCTGTGCCGCGGTGGCTGGCGCGTGCCCGGTTTCTCGATGCTCGAGGTCGCCCCGCTGATAGTGGCGGTGAGCGCGCTGGTGGTCGCGCTGCTGTGGGGGGATATCCGAAACTCACGGCTCTCCGCCGCCGGCCAGGCCACGTCGGTGGCCTACCCCATCTTCTACGTCTCGGCTGCGCTGGTCATGTTGCAGTCCGTTCTCGCCGGAGGGCTGGATCTGCGGCGCAACCGCGCAGTGGCTGTGGTGCTCGGCGGTCTGGCGCTCTCGGCCATCGGGTTCATCCTGTGGTCGCCGGAGCTGCTGTCGGGCAGCTATGTGGCGGGTGTGAGCGCCGTGGATGCGCTGTGGAGCGTCGGGCTGATCGTCGTGGGGGTGGGGGCGTGGGCCGCTGGACCTTCGATTGCGCTGCCAGCCGGTGAGCACACCCGCCTGCGCCGGGGCGGCCTCTTGCCGGCGCTCACGTTCGTGATTCTGGCCGGTGTGCAGGTCGCTTTCAACACTGTCGATGGCGGCGACGATCTCGTGCTCGGCATCGGCGTCTCGATCATCGGAGTGACGTTGATCGTCCACGGCTGGCTTCTGCAGCGCGACGAGGCGGTGCTGTTCGCGACGCTGCGCGAGCGCGAGCGCGATCTCGCAGAGGCCAACCGACGCCTGGGCGAGGAGTCACGCCGCGATCCGCTCACCGGCTTGGGCAACCGGCTGCGCCTGGGCGAGGACTTCGCCGACATCGCCGCGCTGGCCAAACGCTATGGGCAGGGCTTCTGCCTCGTGCTCATCGACCTCGACCGCTTCAAGGACTACAACGACGACCAGGGTCATCAGGCCGGCGACCGCGTGCTGGAGTGGGTCGCCGGGCTGCTCAAGGAGGAGGGCCGGGAGGTGGATCTCGCCTACCGTTACGGTGGCGAGGAGCTGCTGCTCATCGTGCGCCATCAAGGCGCCGAGTCCGGTCAGGCGCTCGCCGAACGCCGTCGCCTTCAGCTGCAAGACGCCGCGCTTCCGCACCCGCGCAATGTCCCCCACGGAGTCGTGACGCTCAGCGCTGGAATCGCCGCCGCACGCGACGGCGAGACACCCGAGCAGGTACTGCGTCGCGCCGACACCGCGCTCTATCAAGCCAAGGCTCAAGGCCGAAACCGGGTCATGGTGGACAGCCACGCCACGCCGCCGTCCGGCCACCCCGAGACAGTCGCACTCACCCACTGAGATCCTGGGCAAGGCTTGCTGTCACGCGGTGGGGGGGGAGCGCGACGTCCTGCGACCAGGGGCAGGCCTGTGCACGGCATGAGTCGACGTGCGAGAATGGGGTTGCGCGCGGGGGCGCCTCCGGTCCGCGGAGAGGGTTTCGTCCCACCTCGTTGTTGATTGATCAGTGTGCGGGTCCCGCACCTCCTGCCTGAGATGAGCGGACGCCGGGCGCGATTCGAGGAGGCTGCTAATGGACCGGGAACTGCATCACGAGCTCCGACCGCGCGGCGTCGAGCACCATCGCCGAGAAGCCAAGGCGCTGGTGCGCGCCGCGCGCTCGGGTGACGCGCAGGCACTCGCACGGGCACACGAGGCGCTCGGCGAGCGCGCCCACGAGCGCTTCGTGCTCGCCGACGCGCTGCACGTCGTCGCGGTCGAGCACGGCTACCGGTCGTGGCCGGCGCTCAAGCGCGTGACCGAGACCGAGGCTGACAGCCACGCTCGGGCGGTGGGTCGTATCGGCGCGTCGCCGTCGGACACGTATGCCGCCTGGGCCGAGCGTCTCCTCGATTTGGCTCGCCGCGGTGAGCCCGAAGCCGTGGCGCGGCTGCGCGCGCGGGTGCCTCGATTGACCGACGCTGACACCGTCGGCGCGCGCGCAACGTTGGCCGACACGCGTGTCTGCCTTGCGCGCGAATATGGGTTCCGTACCTGGGCGGAGCTGGCTGATGCCGCCGACCGGGCCCACGAAACGCATTACAGCCGGCTGCCGGCCGAGTCGCCGTGGAAGCGCGCGGAGGCCGCCATCAACGCCGGGAATGTCGAGCGACTACGCGATCTGCTCGAGCAGCATCCCGGTCTGGAGCACGAGGACCCGGGCGCGACCCTCCTGTGCGCCGCTGCCCAGCCGGAGGCGGGAGCAGTGCCGCGGGAGGTT
>JAXDGS010000174.1:0-33470 GCA_034664905.1 Solirubrobacteraceae bacterium
CTCGAAAAGTTCGCGGCGGGCGGGTCGAGCCTTGCCTACAGGATACTCGCTCGACGGATGGAGCGGACGCCTTGCCATGGACCGCCCACGCTAGCGTAGGCTACCTACCGTTAGGGGATAATCGCCCCACTTGGTCACCTATTCTCTCCGCCACGATGGACGACGTGTTCAGAGCGCTCGCGGACCCGACGCGCCGCGGACTGCTCGACGAGCTGTTCGAGCGCGACGGGCAGAGCCTCACCGAGCTCGAGCGGACCCTGCCGATGACGCGCTTCGGCGTGATGAAGCACCTCCGGGTGCTCGAGCAGGCCGGTCTGGTGGTGACGCGCCGGCGCGGGCGCGAGAAGCTGCATTTCCTGAACCCCGTCCCGATCCGGCTGGTCCACGACAGGTGGGTGAGCAAGTACGCAGAGCCGTGGGCCGCGGGCCTGAGCGAGCTCAAGAGCAGATTGGAGCAGACGACCATGGAAAAGGTGTTCGAGATCTACATCAAGACGACCCCGGAGCGCCTCTGGGAGGCGATCACCGACCCGCAGATCAGGCCCAGGTTCAGCTTCGGCCTGGCGGTCGAATCCGACTGGAAGGTCGGCTCGCGCTACGCGGGCATCCCCGTGGCGGCCACGAGCTGGGAGCAGCGGGCGGACACCGAGCCGGGAGCGACGCGCACGGTGATCCTCGACGGTGAGAACCTGGAGGTCGACCCGCCGCGACGGCTCGTGCAGAGCTTCAACGCGCTGTGGAGCGAGGACGCAAGGCGTGAAGGGACCTCCCGCGTGAGCTGGGAGATCGAGCAGGTCGGCGACTCCTGCCGCCTGCTCGTGATCCACGACCAGCTGCGCGAGGGTGCCAGCGAAGAGCTGTACGGCGGCTGGATGATGATCCTCTCGGGCCTGAAGACGCTGCTCGAGACCGGCGAGACGCTCACGACGCCCGGTTCGCTGCGCTATCTGGCGGCGAGCTAGCCTGGCTGGGCCGGGCGGCGCCGAGGCGCAGGCCGCTTGTGAGGACGTCGGCTGTGAGCGTGGCCTGCTCGCGGACTTGATTTGGGGCGAGCGGGTCGGTGTCGTCGAAGCGGTGCGCGAGCGGTGCCAGCGTGAACGGGGCGGCGGCGCCGTGCGCGATCAGGAAGAAGAGCGATCGCAGGCTGATCGGGCGGATGTGACCGTTGCTGGTGAGGTACTCGAGCAGCCGCCCGAGCGGCGCGAGCGCGGGCGCGAGATAGGTGTCGTAGATGTAGTCGAGTCGCTCGCTGTCGAGGCGTCCCTCGATGTTCATCAGCCCGAGCAGCTCTGGATGATCTGCCGAGTACTGCACGAAGCGCCGGATCGCGTGGTTGAGCTGCTCGAGCGGGTCGCTGAGCGTTGGGTCAAACACGCTCGCGAGCTCGGCGATCTGCTCGCTGAACGCGCGGTCGACCGCTGCGTACCAAAGGCCTTGCTTTGAGCCGAAGCGTTGGTGGATGAGGTTGTGGCTGACACCGAGCTTGCGGTTGAGCGTGCGCACGGTCACGCCGTCGTAACCGTAGGTCGCAAACGCGCGGAATGCGGCGTCGAGGATCTGCGCGAGCGTGGCCGGGACGTCCTCGGCTCTGGGTCGCCCCGCGCGCCTTGCTCTGCTCGTCTCGGCCATACCTCCATGCTAGCGCTCAAGGGGGACATCTGACCACAACTAAGTTGACAGATATCAACATCTAAGTTATGGTGGATCTACCAGCAAACCAAGCGCCATGAGGGAGCAACTGATGCCAATCGCAGCCAACCTCAACACACGCAAGCCAACCGCACTCGAGCCGCCGGCCTCGTCGGGGCGGTGGATGGTCGATCCGGACGGTTCGCACGCACGTTTCCTCGCGGGGACGCTCGCGGGCCTCGTGCGGACCCCGGGGCGCTTCCACGCTCTGTCGGGAGAGCTGCTTGTCGGAGAGGCGCACGCGGAAGGCGCGCTCGTGATCGACTCCTCCTCGATCGACACCGGAAATGCGATGCGCGACCGGCACCTGCGCTCGCGCGCCTTCTTCGACGCCAAGCGCCATCCGCAGCTCCGCTACGAGGCGCACGCGATCTCGGGTGAGGGACAGGACAGGGCGCGGATCGACGGCGAGCTGATCGCGGCGAACACGCGCAGCCCGCTGCCTTTGGAGGTGACGCTGCGCACCCGGAGCGAGGGGGTGATCGAGCTGGTGTGCCACACCGAGGTGGACCGTGTCGCGCTCGGGATCCGCGGCGCGCGAGGGATGGTGCCGCGCACTGTCGAGCTCGATGTCGTGATCACGCTTCGCCGGGTGCTCACATGACCGCCGCGGCCACGGCGGGTGTTATCACGGCTGAGGAGCCCGCGACGGCGATCGCGCCCAACGCGGAGCGCATCCCCAGCGAGTTCCTCGGCTTCTGGCAGCGTCTCGACAGGCCTCGGGTCCGGCGCGTGCGCGAGGCGTGCAAGCGGGTTCTGCGCTTTGACCCGATCCCCGACGAGGCGCATGTGCGCGCGTTCGCGCACGGCTATTACGACGCGGACCCGGTCGCCGAGGCGTTCGTCGATGAGGTCTACCTCGCACGAGGTGCGAACGAGGGGCGTCAGATGCTCGATGAGGCGATCGCGCACGGTGTCGACTCGGTGACCGATGCGCCGGACTCGATGCGCAGGCTGTTCGACGAGTTCGAGCGCCCGCCCGAATGGCTCGAGCGCGATCTCCTCGAGCGAGGCGCAGCGCTGTTCCGTCGCTACGGGCCGGCGGTCTTCAGCTTCGCGGGCGTCGAGACGCTGCTCGGATACACCGAGAGCTCGATCGTCAAGCCGCTCGCGTTCACGGGAACGTATGCGGGCGACACGGCACTGAACCGGTTCATGGAGACCGCTCGCTTCTGGATCGACGTCTCCGAGCCGGGCGGCCTCGACCCAGGCGGCGCGGGCCGCGCCACCGCGATGCGCGTGCGGATCATGCACGTCTTCCTGCGCCGGCGGCTGATCGCGCACCCCGACTGGGACCTCGCGGCGTGGGGGGTCCCGATCAGCCAGTCCGACGCGCTGATCACGCTCATGTCCTCGAGCCTCACGCCCGGGCTGGCGATGCACCTGATGGGGTATCGCACCTCGATCCGCGAGATCGAGGCGATGATGCATTACTGGCGCTACATCGGACACCTCCTCGGCGTCCAGCCGCGCTGGTATCCGGAGACGGTCAAGGAGGGGCTCCAGCTGAGCAGCGTGTTTCTCCTGAAGTGCGCGCGGACGGCTGGTGCCGACGGCGTCGAACTGGTCGAGTCCTACCCGCGCGCGTTCAGGCCCAAGAGCGGCACTCGATGGCGCAAGCGCGTGCGTGACGAGGTCAACTACCGTGCGCAGGTCGGCTACACGCGCTACTTCCTCCCGGGCCGCTTCTTTCGTCAGTACGACATGCCCAACCCGTGGCCGTGGGCGCTGCACCCGCTGCTGCAGGCTCCCGTGATCCTGCTCGTCGACAGCCTGCGCCGACACAGCACCGCGGTCGAGCGTCTCCAGGACCGCTACGCGCGCTGGCGCCGCGAGAGCTGGTGGCGAAACGAGATGGGCGAGAAGCAATCACACTTCCAGGCGGCAGAGCAGTTGCGGCGATGAACCACGAGTGAAGGAGCATGACGCTCGCCCTCAGCCGACCGGCAGGGTGGCGGTGAAGCGTCCGCCGCGAGCGTCGTGCTCGGCCGCGACTTCTCCGCCGGCGGTGCGTGCCAGTCGCCGCGCGAGCGCCAGGCCGAGGCCGGCGCCGTCGGAGAGATCGCGCGCGGCGCCGCCCGGTGTCCGCGTGCCCGGTTCGAAGATGGCCTCGAGCTCATCCGTGTCGACGCCCGGGCCGTCATCGTTGATCGTGAAGCGGACCTCGCGCGAGTCGTTCTCGATCACGACTTCCACCCGCTCGCGCGCGTAGCGGCAGGCGTTCTCGATCAAGGGCGCGAGAATCCGCTCGACGAGATTCTGCTCGAGCGCTACGCGCTGGCGCTTGCGGACGGGGCCGATCGACAGCTTCACGCCGCGCTCCTGCATCGCGGCGAGGTGTGAGGCGCTCGCGGCCTGGACGCAGGCGAGCGCGTCGCTGCTCGCCGAGCGTGGATCGAGCTGCGCCCGCGCGGCCGCGATCAGCGTGTCGAGCGTGCGCGCCATGCGGGAGACGCTCTCGATGATGTGCTCGAGCGCCTCGCGGCCGTCGCGCGGCTGATCGGTGTGCCTGAGTGCGTACTGCGCGTCGGCCGCGATGCTCGCCAACGGGGTGCGAAGCTCGTGCGAGAGCTCGGCCGAGAGCCGCTGCTCGTGGCGCAGGCTCGCGGCGAGGCGGTCGAGCAGACCGTCGAGCGTCGCGGCGAGCTGCGTCAGCTCATCGCGTGGCGCCCCCATCGAGAAGCGCCGGTCGAGGTCGCGCTCGCTCCACTCGGCCGCCTGGCGCGTCATGCGCGCGACCGGACGCAGCGCTTTTGAGATCAGCCAGCGGGCGGACAGTGCGACGGCGATGAACGCTGCCACCGCGAGCACGATCGAGGCTACGAGCGCGGTGCGGCGCGTCTGTTCATAGGGCGCGAGCGACACGCCCGCGACGACCGCGCCGACGCGTCGGCCCAACTGCACGAGCGGCAGCGAGTAGAGGCGCGAGCGGCTGGCGCCTACGTCCTGCGCCGCGGGTGCGAGCCGCGCGAGCCGCGCGGCGACGCGATCGTTGACCGACGGCGAGCGCGGCTGCTCGACCGCGGCCGTCCCCTGGAAGACCCATATCTGTGAGTCTGGGCTTCGCTCGTCCGCCGCGTCGGGCAGGCGGATGCGCCCATCGCGCACCACCAGCGTGCCGATCACCGCCGACGCGTGCGCCTGCGCGAGGCCCCTGGCGTCGCTGTCGAGACGGTCCACCAGGACGAGGTTGAAGCCGACGGTGAGCGCGGCGAGCAGCAGCCCCATCGCCGCGAGCACCGACACCAGCAGCCGTCCGCGCAGCCCTGATGGTCGTCGCCGCGGCGCCCTCATTGCAGTCGATACCCGACGCCGGGGTGGGTCTTGATCGAGGGCGCTTCGGCGAGCGCGGCGAGCTTGCGACGCAGGCGAGCGACGTAGACGTCGAGCGTGTTCTCCTGCACGATTGCCCCGTGCGGCCACGCCGTGCGGATCAGCTCGCGCCGGCTGATCGCCTTGCCATGGCGACCCGCGAGCGCTCCGAGCAGCCGGAACTCCGTGGGCGTGAGCGACTGCGTCCGGCCGGCGCTTGAGACGCTGCAGTCGGCGGGGTCGAGCACGAGGCCGCAGTCGGGCACCTCGTCGGGGTCGGTCTTCGAGCGGCGAACCAGCGCATGCAGTCGCGCCACGACCTCTTCGATGTCAAACGGCTTGGTCACGTAATCATCGCCGCCTGCGCGGAAGCCGCTGAGCCGATCCGTGAGCGCATCGCGCGCGGTCAGGAACAGAACCGGTGCATCGACCCCGCGCGCCCTAAGCGCCTGGCAGAGGTCGCGTCCGTCGGCGTCGGGCAGCCCGATGTCGATCACGAACACGTCCGGTGGTGAAGCGAGCGCGAGCGCGAGCAGTTCGCGGCCGCTGGCGACGGCGCGCAGGTCAAAGCCCTCCGCGCGCAGGCCGCGCGCCAGCGCCTCGCGCAGCGAGCTGTCGTCCTCGACGATGAGCAGCGCGGGTGACATGGCTCTGCGCCCAAGTATCGCGGCCGCGCGCGCCGGCCGCGCCAACCGTTCAGGACAGAGTCAGGTCGCGGCGTCAGGCTGCGGGAATGCCGCGCTTGCGCGTGTTCGCATCGATCGCCACGTGCGCCTTGGTGGCGCCCGTGCTCGGTTGCGGCTCCTCGAGCTCGTCGAAGAGCTCGACGCCCAGCTCCTCCCCCGCGGGGAGCTCAGCCCCTGGCGCAAGCGCGCTGTCGGCGGATGCCAAGTCGGCGGCGACGGGAGACATCCCCGACAATCAGGTGTTCCTGTCGTTCGCCGACACGGCCGGCGGCTACTCGATCAAATACCCGGAGGGATGGACCCAGAGCGGCGCCGGCGCCGACATCGCCTTTCGCGACAAGAACAACGTCGTGCACGTCCTGGTCAGCCGCGGCGCGCGCGCCCCGAGCAGCAGCTCGGTGACATCGCAGCTGCAGGCACTCAAGCGCTCCAGCCCGACGCTCACCTTCAGCGTGGCGCAGTCCGTGCAGCTCCCCGGCGGCCGGGCGATCAAGGCGACGTACGCCACGCAGAGCGCGCCCGACCCGGTCACGGGCAAGCGCGTGCTGCTGATCGTCGACCGCTACGAGCTCGCGGGTCCGGGTCGGGTCGCGACCGTCGACTTAGGCACGCCCAGAGGCGTCGACAACGTGGACGCCTACCGCAAGATGATCGAAAGCTTCCATTGGCGCTGAGGGGTGAGCCCGTATCCACCCGCAGCCTGTGGCGGGAGCCGGAGCGAGCGCAGGCGCCGCTGCAATGGCCCGCTCTGCAGCTGCGCGACGTGTTCAAGATCTACCGCTCGGGCCCCGTTGAGACGGTCGCCCTGAGGGGGCTCGAGCTCAGCGTCGAGCGTGGCGAGCTCCTCGCCGTCCTGGGGCCGTCCGGCTGCGGCAAGAGCACCATGCTCGCCCTGGCCGCAGCGCTCGACGAGCCCTCGGCGGGCGAGGTGCGCGCCGGCGAGCTCTCGCTGGGGCGCCTCGATGACCTCGAGCTGGCGCGCTACCGCGCGCAGGTGATCGCGCTCGTCTTTCAAAGCGACAACCTCTGGCCGGCCCTGACCGCGCGCGAGAACGTGGCGCTGGCGCTGCGACTGGCCGGACACGATGAACCGGTGGCCGCGGCGCAGGAGGCCCTGGAGACATTCGGCTTGCGAGACCGGGTGACGCACCGCGCCGGCGCGCTCTCTGGCGGCGAGCAGCAGCGGGTGGCGATCGCGGCGGCATTCGCGCGGCAGGCACCGCTCGTGCTGGCGGATGAGCCGACCGGCGAGCTCGACGTGCGCAACGAGCAGATCGTGCTCGAGGCGCTCGCGCGCCTGCGCGCGCAGCACCACAGCACCGTGGTGCTCGTGACCCATTCGGGCGAGGTCGCCGCCGCGGCCGATCGGGTGATCGAGATGCGCGACGGTCAGGTGCTGTCATGAGTTCGGTACGCGCGGTCGTCGAGCTTGCCGCCTGCCATGAGGTCAGCGTCGTCCATGGCGGCAGCGCCGGCCGCGTAGCCGCGCTCAGCGAGGTCACGTTCACGGTCGACGCCGGTGAGCGCGTCGCGCTGTTTGGTCCCTCGGGGTCCGGCAAGACGACGCTGTTGCACGTGCTCGGCGGTCTGGTCGTGCCCGATGGTGGCGAGGTGCTCTGGCGCGGCGCACCGCTGTCGTCGCTGGACGCGGTCGCGCGGGGGCGTGCGCGCGCGAGCGGCATCGCGTTCGTGTTCCAGAGCGCCAATCTGCTGCCGACGTTCACGGCTTATGAGAACGTCGCCTTCGCGGCGCACTCGCACGCACAGCGCGACGACGATCGCGCCTCGCAACCGGGCGCCGCGGATCTGCTGCATCTGGTCGGCCTGGGTGCCAAGCTCGACGCGCTGGGAGCCGAGCTTTCAGGCGGCGAGGCGCAGCGCGTCGCGATCGCGCGCGCGCTCGCGCAGCGCCCCGCCATGCTGCTGTGTGACGAGCCGACCGGGCATCTGGACTCTGACACCGGCGGACGCGTGCTGGATCTGGTCGACGCGCTGCACCAGGAGTTCGGCTTCGCGCAGGTCACGGCCACGCATGACGCCGAGGTCGCGGCTCGCTTCGACCGCGCGGTGGGGCTGCTTGACGGCCGCGTCAGCAGCGAGGAGCGCTTCTCGTGAGCGCCGGAGTCCGGCTAGCCGCCGCGGGCGTGCTGCGCGCCCCTGGGCGCACGCTCGTGCGCATCGTCGTGCTGGCCGCCGCGGTCGCGCTGCTGGGCTCGATGCTGCTGTTCGTCGGCCATTCGCTGCGCACGATGACCGGGTCGGCCGTGCGCAGCGTCCCACTCGACTGGCAGGGGCCGGTCGCCTCCTACGCGCAGGCGCGCTCGGTCGCAGCGGGCGTCGCGCGCCAGCCCGGCATCGCGCAGGTCTCCGCGGCGGCAACCGCGCCCTTCACCGCGGCGTCGCACGCTGGTGGGAGCGGAACCACCAGCGCGGGCAGCGGATCGATCCTCGCGGTTCCCTACGACTACCAGTCGCACGTCAAGACCTTCCGCTTGCTGCAGGGCTCGCTGCAGCAAGGCGGGATCGTGCTCGACCAGCAGCTGGCCGCGACGCTGCAGGCGAAGCTCGGCGATGCGGTCGCGATCACGCCGCATGCCGGCGCCCCCGCGCAGTCCTTCCCCGTCACGGGTATCGCGCTGATCACCGCCCCGGACGTCCTCTTTGCGCCCCTGAACCCGCTGCTGGGCCCGGCGCCCGCCCAGCCGCCCGCCAACGCCGTGATCATGCCACTGGACACGTTCGCGGCGACGGTCGGCCGCGCACTGCCTTCGATCGCGCCGGGCGCGGCCGGCGTGGCTGCGGTGCCGGGATCGCAGAGCGGCGTGCAGTGGCAGGTTCAGGCGCAGGTCGATCCACGCAGCCTGGGCGGCACGCCCTCCCAGGCGTTTGCGACAGCCGGGCAGATCATGCACCGTGTCGAGCGCTCGCTGCCGGGACAGGTCCAATTCGTCGACAACCTCGCGGAGAAGCTCAACACGGCATCCGGCGACGCCCTCTACGCGGAGACGCTGTACATCATGCTGGCCGTGCCCGGAGCGCTCGTGGCGCTCGGGCTGGCCTACCTAGCCGCGCTCGGCCCCGTCGAGCGCGACCGCCGCGACCTCGCGCTGCTGCGCGCGCGCGGCGCGACGCGGCGGGCCCTGCTGGGGATCGCGTTCGCCGAGAGCGCGGTGATCGGTGTCGTCGCCGGCGTGCTGGGCGGCGGCGTCGCGTGCGCCGCGGTCTCGCTGATCATCAGCGCGGGTGTCGAGCTGACGGCGGCTCGCGCCGTCGTGACCTTGCTCGCGTGCATCGTGCTTGCGAGCGCGGGTGCCGCGGCGGCGCGGCTGAGCGCCACCTGGTCGGTGTGGCAGGCAAGCGTGAGCGAGAGCCGCCGGACCGTCAAGCGCGAGGTCAAGCCCCTGTGGCAGCGCCTGTATCTCGATCTCGCCGCGCTCGCCGTGAGCGGCCTGATCTACTGGCTCACGGCCAGCACAGGCTTCTCCGCGGTGGTGAACCCCGACTCAAACCCGACGCTTTCGCTCTCGGTGTACATGTTCTTCGCGCCTGCGCTGCTGTGGATCGGAGCCACGCTGCTGCTGGTTCGCCTGCGCGGCGGTGCGGTGGCATGGCTCGCCGGCCGGGCCGCCGGCCGGCGAGCCGCGAGCACCGGAAGCTTCCTGCTGGCGAGCGCTGGCCGGCGCGGCGCGGCGATCAACCGGGGACTGCTGGTCGTCGGGCTGCTGCTGGCGTTCGGCGTCAACCTCGGCATCTTCACCGCCACCTATGACCAGCAGGCGAACGTCGATGCACAGCTAACGCTGGGGGCCGACGTCACCGTCAGCGCCCCGCCTGGCGTGGCGGCCCGGCACGATCTGCAGCGCAGGATCGCAGCGGTCGCAGGGGTTCAGGCGACCACCCCGATCGATCACTCCTATGCGTACGTGGGCCCGGACCTGCAGGACACCTTCGGCGTCGACGCGAGCACGATCGGCAAGGCGACGACGCTCCGCGACTCCTACTTCATCGGCGCCGGCGCCGGTCAGACGATCGCGAGGCTGCGCTCGATGCCCGACGGCATCCTCGTCTCCAAGGAGACGATCGCCGACTATCAGCTGAAGCTCGGCGATCTGTTGAACCTGCGCGTGCTGGACCAGCGCAACGGGCGCTTCGGCGTCGTGCCGTTCCACGTCGCCGGCGTCGTACAGGAGTTCCCCTCCGCGCCGCGTGACTCGTTCATGGTCGCCAACCTCAGCTACCTGCAGGCAGCCGATCATGCGGGCGGCCCCAACGTGGTGTTCGCCAAGGCCGCCAACCCGGCGGCCACGGCGCCCGCCGTCGCACTGGCCACGAGGGCGGACGGCACGATCGTCAAGAACATCCGTGAACAGCAGCAGCAGACGGTGAGCTCGATAACCACGGTCGATTTGCGCGGCATCAGCGAAATCGAGGAGGCATTCACGCTCGTCCTCGCGGCGGCTGCGATGGCGCTCTTCTTCGCGCTCGAGGTGAGCGAACGCCGCCATGAGTTTGCGACGATGGCCGCGCTCGGAGCGTCGCTGCGAGGCATCGGCGCGTTCGTCTGGAGCGAGGCGGCGCTCGTGCTCGGGGCCGGGCTGCTGCTGGCAGCCGGCCTCGGCGTACTGCTCGCGCTGATGCTCGTGGCGATGTTGCAACACGTCTTCGACCCTCCGCCGGATCAGCTCGCGATCCCGTGGGCTTACCTTGGCGAGCTCGGCGGCGCGGCGCTCGTCGCGACGAGCGTGGCCGCGCTCATCACAGCGCGCCGTCTGCGTCGGCTGCCGCTGGGAGCGCTGTTGCGCGAGGAGTAGCGCGTGCCCTGCGCGCCAGTGCCGCGTCATGGGAAAGTCCAAATATTTGACTCTCGGCCGGTCTCTGCTAGCGTCGGCGACAATCGAGCAGACTGGGAGGCTGTCTTATGGGGGGAACGCATCGTCGTCGCAGGCTGGTCGTGTCTGCGCTTGTCGTCGTGGCCGGCGCTCTGGCGCTCGTGCCGGCAGGCGCGAGCGCAATCGTCACATCGTTCACGTGGAGCGGTAAATCCGCGACCGCGAGCTCGTGGTCCTTGACGGAAAACTGGGAAGGCGTAACGGCTCCTTCGGGCAAAGTCGGCACGCTGACGTTCCCCGCGCTGACCAGCAGCCAGTGCACGGCCATACCCCGCACAGCCGAATGCTACGAAAGCGAAAACGACCTCAGTGGGCTGGAAGCCGAAGCACTCTCGATCGACGACGGTGTCGAATACTTCATCCAAGGCAATGGCATCAGCCTGGGCGCCGGAGGCCTGACCGCTGCGCCATCGCTGAACGACTGCGCTGAATTCTGCTCGCCGTTTATCAACCTGCCGATAACGCTTGGCGCGTCGCAAACCTGGGCGATCGCCGGCGGCACCCACAACCAGCAGATCGGGGTCAACACTGTCACGGGCGCCACCGACAGCCTTACCGTGAACCTCAGCGGCGAAACCTTCCTGGGTTTCAGCGGCCCCGTCGAAGTGGGCCCGTTCGCGGCGTCCGGCCACGGTTCGATCGGCCTGTTCGGCGGGTCGCTGAACGGCAACGGCCACGCTGTCGGCCTCAGCGGCGGAGCAGGGCTGTTCGTTCCGTTCGGTGGCTCTACGATCGGCCCTCTCACCGCGGCCGAAGCTAGTGTCTCGGTGGGCCAGGGCTTCGCGCCCGATGCGACGCTCGCGGTGAACGGGAGCGTCACGCTCAGTTCGTCCACCAGCTTCCTGACCTTCATCGACCACGCGGGGACTACACCCGGAACCGACTATTCGCAGCTGAGCGCGAGCGGGGCGGTGAATCTGGGCGGCGCACACCTGACACTCGCCCTGGGGGCCGAAGAAGTCGCAGGCGAATTCCCCTGTGCGAAGCTGAAACTCGGTGACGTGGACACCCTGATCACGACGACCGGATCGCTCAGCGGGACATTCGCGGGTGTCCCTAACGAAGCCGTCGTGCCGTTCAGCTTCTGCGCCGGCGAAGGTAGTGGAGAAAACCTGGGCAGCGTGAGGATCAACTACACCGCGCACGCGGTCACGGCGACGATCCTGGAAACTGCAGACGAAAAACAGAAAGCTGAAGAAGCAGCAGCCAAGAAAGCGGCCGAAGAAGCAGCCGCTAAAAAGAAAGCTGAAGAAGAAGCAGCCGCCAAAAAGAAAGCCGAAGAAGCAGCAGCCAAGAAAGCAGCTGAAGAAGCAGCAGCCAAGAAGAAAGCCGAAGAAGCAGCCAAAGCGGTCTGCAGCGTTTCACTTCAGTCGAGCACCCTCGCGGTACGCGGTAACAAGGCGGCGGTCAAACTGGCAGCGAGCGGCATCGCGACCTGCACCGGCAAGCTGACGCTGATCGTCAAGGTCAAGGGCAAGAACAAACACGCCAAAAAGAAGACCATCGGGACCGCGACGTTCTCCGTCACCGGCGGCAAAGCGGTCATCGTTCGGATAAACCTCAGCGGACCGGGACGCGCGCTCCTGAAAGGCGCCCACGGCCATCTGAGCGGCACCCTGACGATCCTCAAGGCCTCACCAAACCCGGCCACGACGCAGACTCAGGGCGTCCGCCTCGCCAAGGCAAAGAAGTAAGCCGGGGGCTCACCCGGCGGTGGGCGGGCCGGCGCCGGGCGCGCCGGCTCCCTGTCCGCCCGGCCCTCGCGCTGCGGACAGGATCGGCTGGCACTTGGCCTGCGCGCTGCGGAACTGCGCGCTGCTCGTGTTCAGGGCTTTGGTGTTGAAGACCGGCCCATTGCCCGAGGTGTTCGGCGCCGGCAGGCTCACGCCGTTTTCGCGCATGCACGCGGCGAAGTCCGTGAGCGCTTTTTTGTACGCGGGGCTTTTCAAGCGAGCGGTCCCGCCACGGGTGCCGGCGCCGCACTTCTTCAGGGCGGCTTCGTACTGCGCGCGGGTAACACCACTGGGAAGCGGCGGCGCACCGCCTCCGCCGAGCAGGCCGCCGGACCCTGGGGGCCTGCCCTGGCCGGGCGGGCGCGAGGGCAACGTGATGCCGTTCTTCTGCAGGCATTCGCGCACGGCGGCGAAGCGGCCCCCGGGGGCGGCGGCGGTTGCCGCGGTGGAGGCTTTGGAGGCTGCGGTGCCGCTGCTTTTAGAGGAGCCCCCACATGCTGCCAGTGTCAGGACGGCGAGCAACAGCACGAGGGCCGTGACTGCGGGCGTCCATTTCTTGTCGATGTGAGGCATGCGCGTTCCTTTTCCTGTTGTCTGTTGGTTGCCTGTGATCGGACGCGTCCCGCCTCGCGGCGGTCCGTCTGCCCGCAAGATCTCGCTATCCACCGTTCCCAAACAGCGACGGTTCACTACCGCCCGCTTTCCCGCTCGTCCTGCCCGGCGGCGCGCCGGCTTCGCCGAGGCCGCCGACGCGGATCGATTCCGCACTGATCGCACCGCCTGCTCCCGTGGTCCCCGTCACTACCACGGTTTCCCCCGGGTGGATGCTCTTGACGGCGGTTTTCACGGACTTGGTGACAGCGGCGCCGGGAGAGGCCGTCACCTTCACCGTGGCGCCCTGCGTGTTGGTCACGTACAGCGTCGCTCCCTGGACGAAGGCGACCTGCCCGACGGTCGCTCCGCCTCCGGCGCCGGCTCCCCCTCCGCCCGCGCCGGCGGAGGCGCCGCTCGCGCTCGCCCCGCCGCGCGCCGTAGCGCCGCCGGTCGCGCCGCCCCCGGGCCGCGCGAGCCGGCTAGCCGCACCTGCACCACCCGCGCTCGCCGAGCTCGTCGAGGCGCTCTGGCCCTTCTCGACGAGCACGCCGCCGACGAATCCGCCCGCGAGCAGGAGCACCACCAGCAGCGCGCCCGAGGCCGGGGTGAGCAGGCGCCGTCGGGGTCGCCTTGGCAGCTCCTCGCGCTCCTCGATCCACACGCCGTCGTCTTCTACGTCCTGATAGTCGGGCGGGTCCTCGACGGCGGTGGCCTGGGTGGGCGGCACATCGGTTGTGGGTTCATGGTCGGACATGGCGGGCTCCTCGTTGGGGAAGGGTGTCTCACTCAAAGCGCAGCGCTTCGATCGGGCGCAGCGTCGCGGCGCGTGCGGCGGGGTAGGTGCCGAAGAAAAGACCGGAGAGCCCCGCCGCGCCGAAGGCGAGAAATATCGAATAGGTGGCTATTTCCGGTTCGACGCCGGCGATCTTGAACTGACTGCCGATCACCCCGACGAGCACGCCGGCGAGGCCGCCGAACACGGAGACGAGCAGCGCCTCGGTGAGAAACTGGGTGAGGATGTCGCTGCGCCTGGCGCCGATCGCCTTGCGGATTCCGATCTCGCGTGTGCGCTCGGTGACTGACACGAGCATGATGTTCATCACGCCGATCCCGCCGACGAGCAGGGAGATCGCGGCGACCTCGCCGAGAAGCGTGGTGAAAACGCTGCTGGTCGAGCTCGAAGCTTCGAGCAGCGAACCCTGATTGAGGACCCGGAACCCCGGTTCTGCGGTGTTGGTGATCTTGTGGCGTTCCTCGAGGATCTGTGTGACCTCGCCTTCGGCGGCGTTCAACGTCGACTGCGAGTTGCCCTCGACGGTGATCGAGTTGATCGATCCGTAGCCGGTGAGCGAGTCCTGCACGGTGCTGATCGGCGCCATCACGACGTCGTCCTCGTTGGTCGCGCCGTTGGAGCCCTTGGCGGCCAGGACGCCGACCACCTGGAAGTTGCTGCCGTTCACCTTGATGTTCTGGCCGAGGGGGCTCGCGCCGGCGAACAGTTCCTGCTCGACCGTCTGGCCGATGACGACGACCCGCTGGTGCGTGCTCACGGCGGCCGAGCTGAAGGCGGCGCCTTCCTTGACCCTGTAGCTGTGCGCGGTCAGGTAGGAGGGCGTCGTGCCGACGAACGAGGATGGTTCGTAGCTCGAGCTGTTGTAGACGAGTTTCACGCCGCTCGCGTTCACGACCGGCGAGGCGCTCTTCACATCCGGGGCCCGGCTGGGGTTCTGGAGTGCTTCGGCGTCCTGCTTGGTCAGCGAGACGCTCGTCGAGCTGGGCGCGCGCGCACCTCCACGCAGGCCGCCAGGCATCACGATCAGCACGTTCGTGCCAAGGCTGTTGATGCTCGCCTGCACCGCCTTGGAGGAGCCGTTGCCGACGGCGATCAGGACGATCACCGAGGCGACACCGATCGTCATCCCCAGGATCGTCAGGCCTGAGCGGAGCTTGTTGGTGGTGATCCCGCCCCACGCGATGCGAAGCGTCTCGAAGCCGATCATGGTCGACCGCCCACGGTGCTCGCGGCGCCGGAATGCGCGGACTTCTGACCCTGAGACGCGGGGGGCGCCTCGTGCATCGCGCGCGAGCGCTCGTCCTGGACGATCTTCCCGTCGCTCAGCCTGATCACCCTCTTGCTCTGCGCGGCTACGTCGGGCTCGTGGGTGATCAGCACGACCGTGCGGCCTTCGGCGTTCAAGCGCGAGAAGATCGCGAGAACGTCCTCGGTGGAATGCGAGTCGAGGTTGCCGGTCGGCTCATCCGCGAGTATCAGCGACGGATTCGTCACGATCGCCCTGGCGACCGCGACCCGCTGCTGCTGGCCGCCGGAGAGCTCGGACGGCTCGTGGTGAAGGCGATCGGTCATTCCCACCGCGCCGAGCGCCTCCTCGGCACGACGGCGTCGCTCCGTCCGTCCCATGCCCGCGTAGGCGAGCGGCAGCTCGACGTTGGCGACGGCGCTGGTTCGCGGGACGAGGTTGAAGCTCTGGAAGACGAAGCCGATCTTGCGGTTGCGCAGGTCCGAGAGATCGTCCTGGTCCATGTCGCTGACGTCGGTGCCGTCGATCAGATAACGGCCGCTCGTGGGAGCGTCCAGGCAACCGAGGATGTTCATCAGCGTGCTCTTGCCGCTGCCCGAGCTGCCCATCACGGCCACGAAATCTCCCGGACCGATGCGCAGCGAGACATTGCGAAGCGCGCGCACCTTGACCTGGCCGAGGTCATAGACCTTCGTGACGTCTTGCACCTGGATGACCGGCATCCGACGCCGCCGCGCTTCGTCGCTGCTCCTACCGCCCGCCGGCACGCGGGCGAGGACCGGGCGCTCTCGCGGCGTGCGCGGCCCGGCCGGCGTGCCGATCAATCCGAATCGCCTGCGAGACCTCGTCATCCGCCACCCCTCACGCCGCCCGGCGCTGCTCCCCCACCGAGCCCGCCCCCGGGGAACGCACCGCCGCCGCCGAGCGCGCCGCCACCTCGTCCGCCGAGTCTCGAGGTGATGCTCGTACTGCCGCTGGTGCTCGCGATCGGCAGCACGATTTCTTCTCCTGCCTTCAGGCCGCTGAGGATGATCGTCGAGCTGTTTCCGGCTAGGCCGGTGACAACCGCCTGGCGGACCCGCTTACCTGCCCGCACGACGGTGACGGCCTTGCCGGAGATCGCGCTGGTTGGCACGTTGACGCCTTCCTGCTGCTTGACGACGACTTCGGCGGATGCGCTCATTCCCGGCTTCAGGCCCGACGCCGCTTGGTCGAGCTGGAACGTCACCGGATAGCTCACCACCCCGCTGTTGCTCGTGGAGAGCGTCGCGACGCTCACGACGTGGGCGGCGAGTTTGATGCCTTCGAGCGCTTCGACGGTCACCGTGGCGGGCTGGCCGACGTGCACGTGAACGATTTCAGACTCGCTAAGCGGAACCACGAGCTGCATCGTGCCCAGGTCGCTGAGGACCGCGAACGCGGGGGTGGATGACGAGGAGCTCGCGGAGCTGCTGGTGCTGCTCGATGTGCTGCCGCGCGACGTGGCCCCGCCGGTGGCGCCTGAGCCGCCTTCGGAGGTCGAGGAGCTCGCCGAGGTCGAGGCTTTGCTCGTGCCCCCGCCGGACACGCTTTCCCCGACTTCGCCGGAGAGCGAGACGATGGTGCCGCTGTCCGGCGCGTAGAGCTTGGTGTTGGTCACCGACTGCTGATCGCTCTGCACCGCCAGCTTGTCGCTCTTCACCGCGGCACGCGCAGAGGCGAGGTTCGCTTCTCTGGTGGCCGCGCTCTGTTTGGGTGCTTCGGAGGCTGTCGTCGAGGAGCCCGAAGTGGTCGTGCTCGGGGCTTTGCTGGTCGAGGTGCTCGGGGCTTTGGTCGTCGAGGTGCTAGGCGCTTTGCTCGTCGGCGTGCTCGGGGTTTTGCTCGTCGAGGTCGGCGTGGTGGACGTCGGGGTCGGGGTCGTGGTCGTCGCCGGTGTCGTGGCGGTCGGCACGACAGCAGCCGCACCTACGCTCGCCGTCGTCGCGACGGCCGTCGACGCCGTCGTTTTTCCGCCGGAGCTTCCGGCGCTCTGGCCCGAGGACGTTTCGCCGCCGCTTTCTTCCTCCTGGGAGAGCGTCGCTTCGGCCGCCTGCAGGGTCGCCTTCGCCTGTTCGAGCGTCACTTCGGCACTCTGCGGATTCAGTTCCGCGAGCAGCTTGCCCGGGGTCACGTGCTCACCCTGCGTGACGTAGATCCGCTGCACCACACCGGCGGTCTTGAAGCCGAGGTCGAGCTGGGTGGCGGCCTGGATGTTGCCGCTGCCGGAGACGGTCGACTGCACGACTCCTGTGGCGACCTTGACGACGCGGCTCTGAACGCTCGATGCCTGTTCAGGCGGACCGACGAGCAGCGCGGCGAGCACGATGAGCGCGACGGCGCCGGCGCTGAGGGCGACGGTGAGCCACCGGGGAGTTCCTTCTCGGGCAGATGCCATACGCCACGAGGATCGCCGCCGCAGCCAAGAATCCCGTAAGAAGTCGACCCAGCGCCTCTTATCCGTTTCTTCGCTGCCGCTGGCAGCCTACCCTTGAGAGCGATGCGCACGGAGATCCCGCAATGAGTGCGCCTGAGACGCTCGGCCGCCGCTCGTTGGTGGGCGCCCGGCCCCGGATACTGGTCGTCGATGACGAGCCCGCAGTGCGTCAGGCGCTGGCGCGTGCGCTCGCTCTGGAGCGATACGAGATCGCGCTCGCCGCCGACGGCGAGCAGGCGCTCGATCTGCTCGGGGAGGCGAGCTATGAAGCGATCCTGCTCGACATCGTGATGCCGGGCGTGAGCGGCCTCGAGGTGTGCAGGCGGCTGCGCGCAAGCGGCGACCGCACGCCGGTGCTGATGCTGACCGCACGCGATGCGATCGACGACCGCGTTGCCGGCCTCGACGCGGGCGCCGACGACTACCTCGCAAAGCCCTTCGCGTTGCGCGAGCTGATGGCGCGCGTGCGAGCGCTGCTGCGTCGCAGCGCTGGCGACGGCGAGGACCTGCAGCTGCTCGCGTACGCGGACCTCACCCTCGACCCGGTCAGCTACGAGGTCCGCCGCGGCGAGCGCGAGCTGACGCTTACGCGCACGGAGTTCCGCTTGCTGGAGCTGTTCCTGCGCCACCCACGCCAGGTACTGACGCGCTCGGTCATCTTCGAGCAGATCTGGGGCTATGACTTCGGCGCGAGCTCCAACTCGCTGGGCGTCTACATCGGCTATCTGCGCCGCAAGACGCAGGCGGGCGGTGAGCCGTGCGTGCTGCACACGGTGCGCGGCGTGGGCTACGTGCTGCGAGAGCGATGACCTTCCGCCACAGGATCACGCTGGTGGCGACGGCGGCGGTCGCGGTCGCGGTGCTCATCGCCTCCGCGCTGACCTACCTGTTCGTCGCCGACCAGCTGCACCGCCAGGTCGACAACTCGCTACGCGACACGGCCCTCGGTATCCAGCGCGGGATCTCGGCCGCCGGCGCGCCGGGGCGGGCCCTCCCGCCGGCCGCGCCCCCCGGCGTCGGCGCGAGGCAGCTGCGGCAGCTGCTTGATCGGCGCGGCCAGCCTGCTCAAAGTGGCTCGCGCTCGCCGAGGCTGCTGCTGCAGGCGCCGAAAGGGCTCCTCGGTGAGAACCGTGGAGTGTTCCAGGCGCTCGGGCCCAAAGGCGAAATCCTCCTGCCGCCTGCGACAGGCGTCACGCTGCCCGTGGACGCGCGTGCGCGCAAGCTCGCTCGCTCGGGAGGCTCGAGCTACCTCGCGGAGATCCGCATCGGCTCCGACCACCTGCGCGTGCTGAGTGCAGCGCTGGCACGCGGAGCGCCTGTGAGTGCAATCCAGATCGCGCGTTCGCTCAACGAGGTCGACCACACGCTCTCCAACCTGCGGTTGATCCTTGCGCTCGTGGCGATCGGCGGAATCGCCGCGGCCGCGCTGCTGGGCTCGTTGGTCAGCCGCGCGACGATCTCCCCCGTGCGCCATCTGACCGAGGCGGTCGAGCATGTCACCGAGACCCAGGATCTGGCGCGCCGAATACCGAGCGGAGGGGGCGGCGAGCTGAGCCGGCTTGCGATGAGCTTCAACACGATGCTCGACGCGCTCGCAAGCTCGATGAGCGCGCTCGACGCCTCAGCCCGCGTACAGCGGCAGCTGGTGGCAGACGCGTCACACGAGTTGCGCACGCCGGTCACGAGCTTACGTGCCAACATCGAGGTGCTCCAGCAATCGCCCTCGCTGTCGGAGTCCGACCGGGAGCGCCTGCTGTCGGACGTCGTCGAGCAGCTCGAGGATCTTACGACGCTGATCAACGACGTGATCGAGCTCGCCCGCGGGGACGAGCCGCCGACCGTGCTGGAAGAGGTGCGCTTCGACCACGTCGTCGCGGAGGAGATCGCGCGGGCGCGCAGGCGCGCCCCCGGCGCGCGCATCACCGAAGACCTGAATGAGACGCTCGTGCAGGGCGACGCGCAGCGACTGGGCCGCGCGGTCAAGAACCTGATCGACAATGCCTTGAAGTTCGGTCCGTACGACGGTTCCGTCGACGTCGCGCTGATCGACGGCGAGCTGACCGTGCGCGACCACGGCCCCGGCATCGCCGCGGCCGACATGCCGCACGCCTTCGATCGCTTCTACCGGGGCGCGAGCGCCCGTGCTCTGCCCGGCAGCGGCCTCGGACTCGCGATCGTGCGCCAGGTCGCCGACGCTCACGGCGGCGGTGTCAACGCCGAGGACGCGCCGGGCGGCGGCACGCTGATGCGCCTGCGCCTGTCCACCCTGTCCTTCGGCGCGGGCGAGACGACCGATGACCGGGCGCCGATGCCCTCGCCGACGGTCGGGCGCGGCTGACGCGGCCCGGATCGCGCATTCGCCCAGGCGCAAATCGCGCGAGCTGCTCGCCGCTCGAGGTATCAAAACCGTAGACCTAGGGTGGGTAGCGGTGGCTCGCTCCTCAGACGAGCATGGCGGTATCGAACAACCCACGCTTGAGACGGAGACCGTCTCGCACGAGGTGACCAACCATGAGCGCACAATCAGCCACCCACCTTCTCGTAATCGGCTTCACATCGGAAGTCCTCTACAAAATGTTCGTGCGCAGGCACGTGCGCGCGTACCTCGGTATCGAGACCTCATAGCTGCGCGTGGAGCAGGCCATTCCTGTGAGTACCCCCGCCGGGAGTCGAACATGGATCTAGCCGCTTCGGACGCACCCGACCTGCACTCGGGTGCTCTGCACCTCACCCAGCGCATCGACCCAAGCGACGTGAAACACGCCTCTCCGTCCCCCACCCGCCGCGAGTTCGCCTCTGCCGGCCCCCGTGAGCAGCGCCTTGCCGTGAAAGCCAGGACAACGTGCGCCGGAGGCATGCAACCAGATCTGCCCAGCGCCTTCGCCACCGCTCGTGGCGATGAGCACGCTACCCGCGTTGACGATCGCACTGGCCCATCGAATCTCGTCTTCGCTGTTGGCCGGTTGCTCCTCGACACCGCGAAGCGGTCCCAGACGTCCGCGAGCAGAGATTTCGAGGGCGCTGATTCGCGATCTTCCTCCGGCGACAGGCGTGTCCAACGAGATCAGGGTGCGGCGGTTCTGCGACTGCACGAACTGTTCGCCACCGTCGGATTCCTTGACGATCACGCGCGGGGCTTCGAAGGTCGGTGCCCACGATGACCTGCGCGCGAAGAGGAGCGGTTGAAAAACGTCTCCGTACAGCCACAGTTCCGAGCCGTTCGCCCCTTCGAATGAGCTACCGGGTTCGCGAAGCACGCGACCACGCACGACATGAGCCGGCCCCAGCGTCCCATCGCCGTAGAGCCGGCGGTCGACCCAAAACCTGACGGTTCCAAACGGCGGGTTCGGCGCGTATTCGCCCCGTAGATAGAGCGCGCCGTGCAAGATCGGAAAGAGCACCCGGTTCGCTTCCCGGTGCAGCACCGAGTGGGCCAAGTGGACACGTCCGAGCGGATGCCCGGGTCGGGCCACGGCCACCCGGATCGGCTGAAATTGTTCATCTTCCGACCAGGCGAGCTCGATCCTGCCGTCGGCCAGGACTGGTTCACTCGCCTGTGATTCCGTGCCGAACGAGTGCGGGATCGTCTGCACCTTGGTCCAGCGACCGTTGGGAGAGAGTTGGGCGAGCACGAGCTCGCTGCAGCGGGTGAAAGCAGCGACCCGCGCCCGCGGCCTCGCCGCCAGGGACGAGCTCGACGAGCCGGATCCGGGTTCGCAGCTCAGCTGTTCCTGACGCCCTCCGGGCCAGTATCGGGCGAGCGCTACCGTCCAACCGTTTCGCAGCGGCGTCACTTCCAGCCCTTCGCCGCGCAGCTGTGGCGGCAGTTGCTCGGGCGTGACCCGCCCGTCTTCGCGGATGCGCACGAGCCGCTGTCCTTCGGGGCCGGCGAACTGTAACCACGCGCCCTCGCCGGGATCAGGCTTCATCGAGAGCTCGTGGGCGGCCTGGGTACTCGACGCCACCCTGCCGACGGCGGTCGGTGCGGTGAAGCTCGTCGATGCCACGAGTGCTGCGGCCAACGCGATCATCAGGTTCTACGCGGTGGGTCGATTAGCGCCGGGCGCACGTCACTCGCGCCGAGGCGCTCTCGACTTGGTTGTGATCGCCGAGCCAGGCCAGGTGGAAGACTCCGGATCGACCTACGCTGACGGAGGACGCCGCGTCTTCGTGGGACACCGCGGCCTTGGTCAAGGTGATCCTTTGCTCGCGGTAGCGGCAGCGAGGGCTGTAGGGGTGCAGCCAGAGGGGTCCGCCCTGCCAGGACGCGGTGGCCACGAGCCATTCGCCGCCATCCCCGATCGCACCCGAGAAGTCGCGGCTTGAGCCGCCCGGTTGGCTTTCGATCGTGCGCGCACCCGCCGGGATACCGGCGGAGGAGACCGCGACGGCGGCTATGCGTTCGTGCTCGGATTCGGGTGGCACTTTCTCTTCGGAGGTGATCAGCAGGCGACCGTTGAACGACTGAGCGATGCCTTCTTCAGGTGAGCCCTCCGCCTCGGGAAGGACCAGACGCGATCGTTCGAAGCTGCTCGCAAACGGCGCCCGGCGCGCAATCAGTAGTTTGAAATTGCCTGCGGAATACAGGTACAGCTGCGAGCCGTTCGGCAGCGTGAAATAGTCGCCCCGCTGATAGAGCAGCGGGCTCCTCAGGACGTGGACGGGGCCGAACCGTCCGTTTCCGTACAGCCGGCGTTCGACGGTGAAGTCGGGTTCATCCGGACCATCGGGACCATAGGCCGCGACCTCATAGAGCCTCCTCTGACTGACCGACACGCTGACGCCGGCCGCTGAAACATGGGGAAAAACGTGGCGAGCGACGCGCGTGGGCTTCAGCGGCTGGCCGAGCGGCGCCTCGGTTACCCGCACGGCTTCCTCATATGGTTCTCCCCAGGCGATCTCGATGCGTCCATGGTGCTCGACGGGTTCGCTCACCCACGATCTGTTGCCGCGTGAGTCTGGCAGCGCCTGCACGACCACCCAGCGTCCGCGCGGACTGTGCTCGGCAACCACCCAGTCATCGCAGCAGCCTGGTTCATTTGGTTCCGGTTCTTCGATTTCGTTGCAGCAGTACTCGCCTGCGCGAGATGGCGGAAGGTAACGGTCAACGGCGACGGTCCAGCCGTTCTGCAGGGGTGAGAGTCGAAGCCGTTCATCGCGGAGCTGTGGCGGCAAGCCCACCGGCGCAGCGTGCCCGTTTTCGCTGATCCTCACCAGGCGCTCGCCGGCCGGGCCCTCAAACTGCAACCACGCGCCCTCGACCAGGTCGGCTTGCTCGACCAGCTGGACTCCGACGTGTTGGTTGACGGGACCGACTGCGACTGGCGACGAGAACGCCGCGGATGCAACGAGTGCTGCTGCCGCGAGACCGGACAATGTGCTCGCTCCTAACCCCTTGCCCCGCTCTTGCAGGGCTCATCGCTGGCACTAACAAGGGACTCGGCAGGAAGTTCCGGGCGAGCGGTGGGGGTCTCACATTTGAGGGGCGCGCGTCAGAACGCGCGAGGCGAGACGAGCCTTATGGGCATCGCACGTTCAGCCGACGACGCGTCTGTCAAATATGTCGCGTGCCATGCCCGCGTCGAGCACGCTTCAGCGGCGCTGTGACCTGGCGCCGTGGCGAACGCGCCGAACGGGGCTGTTGCCGTCGATCAGACATAGGCGGTGCGGCGAGCTCGCGGCGAGAGGACACCCCGAGCTTGCGGTAGATGTTGCGCGCGTGGGTACGGACCGTCTCTATGCCGACACACAAGGCGACGGCTATCTGCGCGTTTGAGCGACCCTGCTGGAGCAGCGGTAGCACTTCGGCCTCGCGCCGGGTCAGCAGGTGACCGCCCCATCGATACGCCATTCGGCTGGATGCCGATCCGCTGGACCCCACCCGCGGAATGACCTGCAATCCCCGTGAGGCGAGGTGGATCGCAGTGAGCACGTCGCGCGACTGCGTGTCCATGCCGAGGTAGGCGCTCGCTCCGAACGCGAGCAACAGGGCGCACTCCTCTTCGGAGGGATCCCTCGCGAGCATGATCAGGCGAGTACCCGAATGCCGCCCGCTCAGCTCCCTGACCTCGGCCAACTTGGCGAGGGCGCCGATGTCGAGAATCGCCACGTCTGGACGATGGACGCGCAAGACGACGGCAATGCGGCCGTGCTCCACGTCGGCGGCGACGATGCGAAGGCTCGGATCGCACTCGATCACCTCGCGCAGACCTTTCGCGAGCAGATCGTCGAAGTGGGCGAGAACAACCGTGATAGGGGTCTGCGGCGGCATTGGGCGGTTTGGGCGCGGGGAGCGCGTACCTTCCCATCGGCAGAAAGGACCACGGGGGTGATCCTCGCCTCACCCGAGCTTCCCCCGCCGGTCCCCCCATGATCACCCCGACGGGAGGAAGCGCCCGGCGGGCGCTCGCCTCAGCATTTAGGGCATGGCTCGTCTGCTCGCCACAGTCATGCTCGCAGCGGTGCTGCTTCCTGCGGCGGCCGACGCCCACGCGCGCCTGCCTGATCACTACTTGAGCGCGGCAAGCGTCCACGCCTCGTCCCGACAGGCGGCTCTTGCAAGGCTCGGCATCCACAACATGGCGCTACGTGCCGTTGTCATCGCTGAGCGCTATTGGGGCGCGACACCATGCGGCGGTCAGATCGCGGTCCTCGCTAACAGGCGCCTACTCCCAGGGCTCGACGGTACGACGGACGGCTGGGTCACATTCGACTCGTCGCTCGGAGCGAACAACCTCGAAGCGCCAGCGGACACCTACACGAATTGCACGATCTCACTCGCGCACTGGCAGTGGCCGACGCAGACCGTCATGGCGAGCGACTGGCCCATGTTCTGCTTGACGGTGGTCCACGAGATGGGTCACTTGCTCGGCCAGTCCCACTCGCTTGCTCCGGGCAGCGTCATGGCAGCCGTATTCACAGACGAATCGCGTGTTCCCCCGATCTGCCGAGCGGCTGGTCCGGCTTCCCCCGGCGAGAGCCGGATCTGAATCCACGCCTCGTGGACCCTCATGCCGCTGCGGGCCCTCATCCCGAGGACCCGCAGCAGCATTGTCCCGAGCAGTAACCGCCTTAGCGGAGGGGGTACGCGCGGTACCAGGTGCAACCGTTGCCAGTGGACGTTAGGACTTCATTGCTGAACGTTCCCTGAAGGATGTAGCGGTGACCGTTCAACGTGACGTTTCCGCCGTCGCTTGCCAGCGAGCCATAGCTATACGAGCATTTGTCACCCTCCTCCCAGCCCTGTTCGTCCTTCCAGGCCGAGATTTCGGGGTCGGTGATCGTCTCGAACTGCTCGTGCGAGCTGAGCGAAAGCATCGAGTCCGCCGTGTAGTCGTGGTTTGGCGAGTAGTACGTGCCACCGACGTGCGCATAGCAGTTGTAGTGACCGTCCTGGTCGGGCATGTTCGCGTAGACGATCGGGTAGTTTCCGAGCCCGACGGTCGTACCGCTCACCGATGAGTGGTAGGCGCAATAGCTCGACTCACCGTGATTCGACCATCCTCCCACAGCCGCATCGTATGTAAGAACTCCGGACGCTGTGTAGACGAAGAACTGCTCGTGGAGCCCGTAGTACCAACCGCGGGCTTTGATCCACCTCGCGACCTCCGCTTGTATGTCGGAGTCCGTCGTGTAGACGGAGCCGCTGTGCACCGGGTACGGCGACGTGTCCAAGGCCGCGTCGGTGAACGTTGAGCTGTTGCTGATCCAGCTCGTGTCGTAGTACTGCGTCATCGGGTTCATGAAGGTCGATCCGCCGATGTCCGCGAGGTACCTCTCCATGAGTGAGATGTAGCGGCTGTTGCTGCCTCCCGACCAGTTCTCGTACGTGTAACCGGCCGGCAGCCAGAAGATGGCGTAGGTCTTGGTGTAGCTCTGGACCTGTCCGCCACTCCACTTGAGCGGCGTGTTGGAGTAGGGGCCGCTCGGCGTCGCCGTGGTGTGAGGGCTGGCCGCGTGCGCGAGCTGCGGGCCGCCACGCGCATGCGGTCCCTCCGCGATCGCGCCGCCCGAACCTGCATCTTGCGCGTGTTCTTGCGCAGGCACAGCCGGTTCTGCGGCAGTTGCCGCAGACGGGACGAGAGCGATAGCGCATGACAACGCAAGCGCTGCAAGGAGCGCGAGCGGTAGGCGAGCGATAGACGAGGGGTGCATTGGAATCTCCTTTGAGAGTGGTTGTATGGCTTGCATGCGGCCACTCTCGTGGCGGAGACTCGGCTCGGCCAGCAACCCTAGGGATGGAGTTCCCCAGCCCAACGGCATCGCCGGCCCCGTGGCGCGCGGGGGCCAGACGACTGCGCCTATGGCAACCGCCCGGCCACCCTTGTGAGCCTCGCGCTCGTTCTCAAGGATGGCCTCGCGTCATCATCGTGGTCGGTCGCCGGCTGGCGGCTGGCTGGTAGGAGCCGCTGGTAAGAGCACGAAGTGGAGGGCGGGCGCGGGGATGGCATTAACCAGCCCTAGGGTGCCTGGCTGGCCAAGGTGTCGCACAAGACACTCCTGTTGAAGCAAACGTCTCGTCTGCAGGTCAGGAGAGACAACAAAAAAACAAACGGGCGCACTGCCCAGAAACAGGAGGCATCAAATGTTCCGTCTTCGTTCAATCATCATTTCAGCACTCGTCACAGGCCTTTGCCTGGCCCTCGCGGGCTCGGCTCTGGCCAGCCCGACCGTAGTGCGCAGCAGCGGCTGGGTTCCCGTCGCCCCTCCCGGAGCGTATGCCAGCGACTGCTACATGCTCACCCAGCTGGAGAACGACGCAGCCACCGGCTACACGTTCAGCCGTGGCACCGGATGGTGCTCGGGTAACCACTCGATCGGCGTCACGCAGTACCTCAAACGCGTCAGCCCCAGCGGCGCGGTCACGACGTTCAGCAGCATATTCACGCCGATGTACAGCCCAGGGGGCCTGTGGGTCTACACCCCCTACTCGTACCAAAACGGGTGCGAAAAGTGGCAGTCGGTGACCACCGTCAAAATCGACGGCGTTGCCAGCAACTACGTCACGAGCGGCGCACCGGTGAAGTTCCTCGACCACTGCCCCTACTAGGGCCGACCGTCGACCGAACCTCAGCTCGGACCGCACAGCGCCAGACGGAACACCAGACGGGGCGGGCCCACCGGGTCCGCCCCGTCGGCACGTCGCGACGCCCGACCGCGTTGAAGGGGTGAACGTGCACTCGACCCAACAGCAACGCCGAGCCATCTGCGGAGTCTCCGCTCATTTGGCGAGCCAAGGTCTCTGAAGGCTGGACCTATCGGCAGCGCGGGCTAGGCGATCTGCTCGTCTGCCTGGCGCGTGGGAGCGCATACGCCGTCAAGAATGACCGCGAGATGGCGGCGCCAGTCGGCGCCACCCGGCTTGTAGTACATCGTCGAGGTGATCCCACACATCACCATTCCGAAGTCCTCGAAGGTGAAATCGTTGCGGACGACGCCAGCATCGACCGCACGTCGGATGATCCGCGTGACGACCGCCGAGAGCACAGCCTTCTGCTCCTCGATGCCCTCCCACTCGAGCTCGTTGGAGCCCATCATGGCCAGCTGAAAGCCCATATCCCCCTCGACCGCTTCGGCGGAGCGGCGCATGACGGTCGCGAGGGCGTGCTGTGGATCCACGGTGTCCTCTGCAAGCGTCGCGATCTCTGCGAACTCCTGGAAGCGATCGCGAACCATCGCGGTCAGGAGCGCCTCCTTCGTCGGGAAGTGGCGGTACACGGTGCCGATGCCGACGCCGGCGCGCGCGGCGATCTCGTCCATCTGCGCCTCTGGGCCATCGCGCGCGAACAGCTCGCGGCCCGAGGACATGATCCGCTCGCGGTTGCGACGGGCGTCTGCTCGAAGTGTTCGCTGGTCGGTGGACATGGCCTTGACAAACGGAATCTTAGCTCCGTATCCTGCTATAAGCAACAGGAACCGTAATTCCGCTTCCGGATCATTTCTTGGCGTTCGACACTCGAGAGGACCGTATGAGCACCACCGAGACCCAGTCTGGCGAGGCAGCGAGGATCGGCTCTCGCGCGCCCAGGGCAGCTGCCGACCTGAGCTCACAGCGCGGCAAGAACCTTGCTCTGATGCTCTTGGCGATGACGCAGTTCGTGGTGGTCATCGACGCGTCGATCGTGAACGTTGCGCTGCCGTCGATCGGCTCCCACCTGCACTTCTCCCGCGATGACCTCTCGTGGGTGGTGAACGCCTACACGCTCACGTTCGGAGGGTTCCTGCTGCTCGGCGGGCGCCTGGCCGATCTGCTCGGTCGCAGGCGGATGTTCATGATCGGCCTGGTCGTCTTCTCGCTCGCCTCGCTCGCCGGCGGCCTGGCCCAATCCGAGGCATGGCTGATCGGTGCGCGCGCGATCCAGGGCCTCGGCGCCGCAATCGTCTCGCCCGCGGCGCTTTCGATCATCACGACCACGTTCGCCGAAGGCGCAGAGCGCAATCGCGCGCTGGGCATCTGGGGCGCGGTCGCGGGTGCCGGCGGGGCCGCCGGGGTCCTGCTGGGCGGCATTCTCACGAGCGGTCTGAGCTGGCGCTGGGTGTTGTTCGTGAACGTACCGATCGGCATTGCCGCGGCGACGGCAGCCCCCCGTCTGCTGCTCGAGAGCAGGGCGGACGACGGCACGGAAGGCTTCGACATCCCCGGCGCCGTGACCGTGACGGCGGCGCTCGCGCTGCTCGTCTACACGGTCGTCGACGCCGTCAACGTCGGCTGGGGCTCGACAGGCACGCTGCTCAGGCTCGCCGGCTCGGCCATCCTGCTCGGTGCGTTCGTCGCGATCGAGCGCCGCCAGCGCCACCCGTTGCTGCCATTTTCGATCTTCCGCCTGCGCACGCTGCGGGGAGCGAACATCGTGGGACTGCTGATCGGCATGTCTCTCTTTTCGATGTTCTTCTTCATCTCGCTCTACCTCCAGGACGTGCTGAACTTCTCGGCGATCAAGACAGGGCTCGCGTACCTGCCGCTGGCGGTGGGGATAATCATCTCGGCCGGGGTGGGCGCACAGCTCGTGACACGCATCGGCTTCAAGCCGGTCCTGATCAGCGGTCTGCTGCTGATCGCGGGGGGCCTCGTGTGGTTCTCGCAAGTTCCCGCACCCGGTGGGTCGTTCAGCGCCGATGTGCTGGGGCCCTCGCTGTTCGCCGCGTTCGGCCTCGGGTTCTCGTTCGTCTCGGTGACCATCGGCGCCGTGACGGGGACCAAGCCGCATGAGGCCGGTCTCGCCTCGGGACTGATCAACACCACACAGCAGGTGGGCGGCGCGCTCGGCCTGGCGATTCTCGCGACCGTCGCCAACAGCCGCACGCAAGGGCTGCTGAGCGGCGGCGTGCACCCTTCGGTGGCTCTCACGAAAGGGTTCGACCGCGCCTTTCTCGTCGGTGCGGGCTTTGCGATCGCCGGCGCGATCCTCGCGGCCGTCCTGATCTCCTCGCGCGACAGCCGCGAGCAGGCCGTGGCCGCGCGCCGGGGAGAGCTCGACGCGGTGCCTGCCTAAGGCGAGACGTCGAAGCTGGCTTACCGCTTAGGAGAGCGCGGCGCGAACAGCTCGCCGAGCCGCGCCGCGACCACGCCGAACGCGAAGTACAGCGCGGGCAGCCACGGCGGGACGCCGAACAGACCGTCGACGCCCTCGGCGTATTCGCTCACGCCGGCGGCAACGAGCACGATCTCGGCCGCCGGCCCGACGGTCGCAGCGACGACGCCGCAGGTGAGGGCAGCGCGACCGTCGGCGAAATGCCACGCGGTCAGCGCCGCGAGCGCGTAGCACAGCGAGGTCGCGGGAACGAGCGGGTCGTGGCGCAGGAGCGCCGTCAGCGCGTACAGGCCGACGACCGCCGCAACGGCGGCCGCACCCTCGCCGAAGCCGCCCTCCGCGCGCGGGGGCGCGAGCGCGAGACGCAGCTCAGCGATGGCGCACGTCGCGCCGCCGACGAGCAGCGGGAACCACAGCTGGCTCTTCCAGATGAACGGCAGCGCGTGCGAGATGTAGCGCGTCGTTCCCGACGCGACGTGGCCCTCGTCGCCGATCAGCCCGCCTAGCGCGCCCAGCGCAAACAGCGCGAGCAACGCCGAGGGCGTCAGGCGCGTTGACTTACTCCTAGTCGCCGAGGGGATACGCGGACACCGGGACCACGACGTCTGAGGCGAGCTTGTCGTGCCAGCATTGCTTCTCCTTGTCCCACAGCATCCACAGAAACCCGATGAAGATCACGATCGCTGATATGTAGCCACCGATCCAGCGAATGAACGCGCGGCCGTACCCGATCGAGCCCGAGCCGTCGAAGCTGATCACGCGAATGCCAAGTGCGCTCATGCCTGGAGTCTGGCCGCGTCTGCCACCGACGAACAGCGTGAAGTAGGCGAGCCCGACGAGCAGCGAGAGTGCGCTGCCGGCGCCTTTCAGTACGACTTGGAGGATCACGCCGATGACGGCGAGGATGATGCCGTCGATGAACGCGCCGGCGAACCGGCGCCAGAAACCCGCGCGCGGCCCGGACGCATCGCCGTAGCTGGTTGCGTAGCTCTGCTGAGCCGAAGACATGTGCCTCCCCCGGTAGGTGTGCGCACCCTATTCGCCGGCAGGACACCACTCCCTGCCGCAACGCATCAACTGCGTGACGACTTGGCCTGCACGAGCGCCGCCAGGAAGGCCTCGGGCGAGAGCGCATCCGGGGCGCCTGCCACCTTCCTGCGCAATCCCTGCTCGAGGCGGAAGCCGAGCTCGCGCCGCGCAGAGGCGCTCAGGTCGTCTCGGCGCTCGAGAAAGCGGCGTACCGTGGCAAGCTCCTCCGCGCTCACCGCGCTCACATCCCATCCCGCCGTTCTCAGCGGCTGCTCGTCGGTGGCGCGCGGGACTGAACGCCGACCTCCGGTCGGCTCCCTTATCACGATCGTGCCCGCCGCAAGATCGCCAAGCCGCTGGTTGCGCTTCGTGAGGACGATGCACAGGATGCCCACGAGGTAGGCGCCGGGGAGGATGTCGATCAGGCGCAGCAGGTTGCGGATAGCGCTCGCGGGGAGATCGATCGGCTGGCCTTCCGCGCGCACAACCCTCAGATGAGTCCAGCGCTTGCCAGGCGTTCGGCCCGCCGCGAAGACCTCGAATAGGATGTCGTAGAGGTAGAGGCCGGCGAAAGTCGTCATCGCGAACAGCGCGAGCCCGACGCCTCCGCCGACCAACGCCAAGGTGACCAGGGCGGCGAGGCCGATCAGCACGACTTGCAGGAAGAGATCAACTGCGCCGGCGATGAAGCGGGACGCCGCTCCTGCGAGGACGATCTGCAGGTCGATCCCCTCGGGCGCTTTGATGACGATGCGATCCTCGAGTTCCACGCCATGAACCTAGAGGCTTTCTTGGCAGAGGGAGCTCCTGCGTGGCAGGAGCTGGATCAGCTGATCACGCGCTCCGCTGGACGTCCCGAGCGGCTGGGGGTGGAGGGCATCCTGGAGCTCGGACGTCTCTATCGGGCGACCGTTGCCGACCTCGCCCTCGCGCGTCGCGAGTTTCCGGGGGATCCTGTTCTCGATCGCCTCGAGCCACTCGCCCTGAGGGCACGCCATGTCATCTACTCAGAGCGCACCAGGCGCGGATCGCTGCGCACCTTCCTCGCGGAGGATTATTGGCGTGAGATCTGCGCCAATCGCGCGCTCCTGGCGGTCGCGTTAACAGCGATGTTCGCACCCGTGCTTCTCGCGGGAATCTGGGCAGTCGTCGACCCGGGTGCGGCGATCGGCTTGATCCCCACGGCCTATCGCGCCGCGGCAAACCCTCAGGTGCGCCACCTGCCCACAGGGCTGAGTACGCAGGCCGCGTTTGCGAGCTCGATCTATACGCACAACATCGCGGTGACGTTCCTCGCATTCGCCGGCGGGATCACGCTCGGCTTCGGAACGCTTGCCCTGCTCGCATACAACGGCCTGCTGCTGGGTGCACTCGGGGGCCTGACGATTCAGGCGGGCACGTTCTCCGTGTTCGTGCGTTACATAGTTCCCCACGGCCTGCTGGAGCTCTCGTGCATCTCGATCGCCGGCGTCGCAGGGCTGCGCCTTGCACGCGCGCTTATTGATCCCGGCACAAGACCGCGCGGCGAAGTGCTCACCGACGAGGCGCGTGGCGCGGTGCAGATGGTCCTGGGCACGGCGCCCTGGCTCGTCCTCGCCGGCCTCACCGAGGGGCTCGTGACGCCGCGCGGGCTTCCTCTCGCGTCTGCCCTTGCCGTCGGACTCGGGTGGGCTGTCCTGTTCTGGTCCCTCGTGCTGCTGCGGGGCAGTCACAGTCGCACCCGCGCCTTGGCGCGCAGGTAGGCCTGAACGCATCGCTTCGCCAGCAACTCGGCGGGCGCCAGCGAGACCTCTGCCCCGAGCCGCCGAATCTTCGCGCCCGCTGCTTCCCGCTCGCGCAGCACGCTCGCTGCAGCGAGCGCCCGTGCGGAGTCCTCCTCGCTGGCGCCGACCGCCGAGTCGAGGTCGCCATCGCGAACTCCCGCTACCACGACCGCATGCCGGCGGGTGAGCATCGGCGCCGCCCGCAGCAGAGAGCGAGCAGCGCGCTCGTCAATCAGGTCCGTGAGCACGATGACCAGGCCGCGGCGCGAGCCGCCCACGCTCAAGAACGCGCGCTCGAAGTCCGAGTCGACCCCGGTGGGCTGCAGGTCGAAGAGCGCGTTTAGTACCCGTCGGCCGCCGAGTCGTCGTGGCGCCACATGGCGACGGATTTCGGCATCGAAGGCGACCGCGCCACAGCGATCGCCGAGCTCATCCGTAGCGAGCGCCACCGCCGCCACCGCGTCCAACGCGACGTCCAGCAAGGTGCCGTGGCCCGTGGGCGCACCCATCAGGCGTCCGGCGTCCAGAACGCACACGACATCGTGGTCCTGCTCGACGCGATACTGGTTGCTCATCGGCCGTCCGAGCCTGCTCGTCGCGCGCCAGTTCACTTGCCGGACGTCATCGTCGGGCGAGTAGTCGCGGACCGAATCGAAGTCGGTGCCGAGCCCAAGCGGGCCCCGGCGAAGCCTCCCATCGAGCGCTGCGCGCCCGGCACGGAGCCGCAGCGTCAGCTCTCGTGCGCGCACCATGTTCGGGTACACCTGCAGCTCCAATGGCTCTCCCGCCGGGTGATGCCAGCGCGCCAGGCCGAGCGGGCCGAGGCTCGCCGAGGCAACGCCCGGCAGCGTCTGGCGACCGCGGCGCCTGGGAAGCACGGTTCCGCGAAGCTGACGCTCGCCGGCTTGCACGCTTACGCCAACAGCGGCGCTTGCCGGCTGGCGCAGCAGGACACGTCGAGAGTCAGCGGCCACGGCGTCCACCGCCAGCGTCGTCTCCTCTCCCCGCGAGAGCGAGGTCGCGACGGTGCGCCGGATCCGCGGCGGCACGCGAACCGATACGGCGTCGACGAGGGTCGCGCCAAGCACGACGAGCAGCGCCGCGATCGACACTCCGGTCGGCAGGACGATCGCACTGAGCGCAACCGCTGCGACGATCGCCGCGCATCGAGTAGTCGGCGTCATGAGCGCCCGTCGGACACAGCAGCCACACCGTCTCCCCGCCGCATCCTCAGCGTGGCACCGGCACCTCATGCAGCGCGGTGCGCAACGCCTCCTGAGCTCCGAATCGCTCGAGTTCGGCGTCGGGAGTCATGACCAGCCGGTGGGCGAGCACAGGAACGACCACCTCCGCTATGTCGTCTGGCGTGACGAAAGCACGGCCGTGCATGCGTGCCACCGCTCTGGCGACGGCGAGCAGGTGCACGGCGGCCCGCGGCGAAGCGCCCAATGCGACGCTGGGGAGCTCGCGCGTGCGGCGCACCAGCGCGACGACGTAGGCCGCAACCTCATCCTCCACCGCGGTCGACGCGACATCGCGCACGAGCTGCTCGAGCTGTGCCGGCTCGACCACAGCCCGAACATCCTCCAGTCCGACCGGCTCGACACCGTCATGCTCCAGGGCGAGCATCTTGTGTTCGTCCTCGGCGCTCGGGTAGTCGACGTCGACCTGCAGCAGAAAACGGTCGAGCTGTGCCTCGGGCAGGGGATAGGTTCCCTCGTACTCGATCGGGTTCTGCGTGGCGACCACGAGG
>JAXDGS010000175.1:0-3381 GCA_034664905.1 Solirubrobacteraceae bacterium
GTGTGCCCGGTCGAGTGAAACAGCTTTGCGGCGACGGCGAGCATGGCCATGTTGACGAGGCCGGCGCAGGCGAGCGCAATCACGATGTCAAGCCGCTCGAAGCGCAGCACGCGGTGGCGCTCTGACGCGTCGCGCACCGGCATCCGGTTCTTTGTCAACGCAGAGTGCAGGTAGATCGCGTGCGGCATGACGGTCGCGCCGATGATGCCGACCGCGACGTACAGCGACTCGCTTCCGCCGAGGTGCGGCACGAGTCCCGACAGAGAGCCGTGAACCGAGGGCCCGATCCGCAATGTCTCATATAGGAACCCGAGGAAGATCACGCCGAGCAGCGCCGTGATCGCGAGCTCGAAGCGGCGGACTCCGTGCGTCTGCAGCTCGAGGATCGCGAACGCGATGAAGCCGGTCATCACGCCGGCCCACAGCAGCGGCACGCCGAACAGCAGGTTCAGGCCGAGCGCGGCGCCGACGAACTCGGCGACGTCGGTCGACATCGCCATGACCTCGGCCTGCAGCCACATCACGCGGCTCGCCGAGCGGGGATAGCGTTCGCGAAACAGCTCCGGGAAGGTGCGGTCGGTGGCGATGCCCACCTTCGCCGAGAGGTACTGGATCAGCATCGCCATCAGGTTGGCGGCGAGCACGACCCACAGCAGCAGGTAGCCGAACCGTGCACCGCCGGAGATGTTCGTCGCGAAGTTGCCCGGATCGACGTAGGCGATCGCCGCGACGAACGCCGGGCCGAGCATTGCGAGCGTCGCGCGCAGGCGCCCGCGCGCGAGCAGCTTCTCCAGCTGGCTGGCGCCGAGCGCGACGCCTGCGTTCGGCACGCCGGCGCTCGTGACGACACCGGCGCCGGCGCCGCTCGCCGCGGCTGCGGGCTCCAGCACCGGCTCCGTGCGCACAGGCGTCAAGCCGGTGCCCGTCGGCGCGGCTCGGGAGAGTCGAGCTGCACGCGCATCGCGGCGGCGAGGCGCCCGCCGATCGCGTGCTCGCGGCGGTCTTCGCCCTCGCCGAACGCGACGAGCAGCGGCCCGCCGAACGGCTGACGCTCGCGTACGTGCAGCCGATCGCCCGGCGCGATGCCGCGTTCGGAGAGGTAGCGCAGCATCTCGGGATCGGCGTCGGACACACGCACGAACAGGCCCGTGTCGCCCTCCTTCAGCCGCTCGACCGGGAGCGTCTCGAGCTCGTTGAGCTCGAGCTCGGCGCTCGGGATCGGGTCGCCGTGCGGGTCGATCGTCGGATCGCCGAGCTTCGTGGCGATCAGCTGCTCGAGCTCCTCGGAGATCACGTGCTCGAGCACCTCGGCCTCGGCATGCACCCGGTCCCACGGCATCTGCAGCGACTCCGAGAGGAACAGCTCGAGCAGCCGGTGGTGGCGAATCACCTCGAGCGCGACCATCCGCCCCTCGCGCGTCAGGCGCACGCCGCGGTAGGGGTGGTGCTCGATCAGGCCGAGCTCATCGAGGCGCTTGAGCATCGCCGAGACCGATCCGGGCGTCAGCGCCAGGCGCTCGGCAAGGCGGTTGGTCGCAACCGGCTCCTCGGCGCGTGATTCGAGCGTGAAGATCGCCTTGCAGTAGTCCTCGACCGCCGGCGAGCGTGCGATTTCTCTTGTTGCCATCAACAAATATTATGGCACACCAAGACCTCGATCAAGGCTCTGCTGGACCTTCACGCGACCGGTCTTTAGGACAGGATGCAGCGCGAATGGATCGGGACTACGAGCTGCAGACGCACCGTGCCGAGGACCGCCACTGGTGGTATCGCGGACGGCGCGTCGTGATCGAGCGGGTGATCGACGACCTGCGCCTGCCCGCGCGCGCGCAGATCCTCGACGCCGGCTGCGGCAGCGGGCGCAACATGATCGAGCTCGCGCGCCACGGCACGGTCACGGGCGTCGAGCTCTCGCACACGAGCGTGCAGCTCGCACGCGAACGCGGCGCCGGCGAGGTCGTCGAGGGATCGGTGCTCGAGATGCCCTTCGCGGAGGGGACATTCGACCTCGCGGCGTCGCTGGACGTGATCGAGCACCTCGAGGACGACATCGCCGCGCTGCGCGAGCTGCGCCGCGTCGTCAAGCCGGGCGGCTCGCTGCTCGTGACCGTGCCCGCATACCAGTGGCTGTGGAGCGGCCACGACGAGGTCAACCACCACCACCGCCGCTACAGGAGGCGCTCGCTGCAGCGCGCCGGCGAGCAGGCCGGCTGGCAGCAGGTGCGCACGACGTACTTCAACTCGCTGCTGCTGCCGGCGGCGATCCTGCTGCGCGTGCTCGACCGCTTCAGCCGCAAGACGACCGAGTCGAGCCTCGACCTGTGGGTGCCGCCGGGGCCGCTGAACTGGCTGCTCGAGCGCCCGCTCACGCTCGAGGCGGCGCTGATCGCGCGCGGCGGGCGGATCCCAGCCGGGCTGTCGCTGCTCGCGGTCTTCCGCTAGGGCTCGACGTCGGCCGCGGCGGGCGGGTGGTGGTGCATGCGAAACGTCCACGCGCGGTTGACGAGGAACGTGATCACCGTGACGATGCCCGTCGCAAAGGCCTGGCCGAGCAGCTTCTCCACGCCGGCGCCGTCGACGAACAGGTAGAGCAGCGCCAGGTTGAGCGCGAGGCCGCTGCCCTGCACGACGCCCCAGCGCACGGGAGTCAGCGAGTCGCCGACGTGGCCGGCGAACGTCCAGCGGCGATTGAGCAGAAAGCCGTTGACCGCGCCGACGACGAAGCCGATCGCCGAGGCCGCCAGGTACCAGACGCCGAAGACCTTCAACAGCAGCGTGTAGACGAGGAACGTGAGCAGCGTGTTGGACACGCCGACGATCCCGAACTTGATGAACTGGACGAGCACGGGCGCCCTGAAGCGCGCCAGCGGTCCCGGTAGGCTGGCGGGCGAGGGCGGTCGATCGCGTTCAGGAACCATCCACAGACAGGATGAACGATAAATTGAACGATGGCTTAGGCCGCTGTAGGAAGATACCTCCGCGACGGTCTCCTCACGCGGGACCGGCGTGAAGGAGAACGACATGTCCGATACCCCACTTCGCACACCCGCATTGCTCAGCGTCGTCGCACCCGTCTACGACGAGGAGGCACTGGTCGAGGAGTTCATCGCGCGAACGACCGCCGCCATCGCCGACTACCAGTTCGAGCTGGTGCTCGTCAACGACGGCAGCTCCGATGCCACCGGCGAGCTGCTCGACCGTGCAGCCGCGACCGACCCGCGCGTGCGCGTCATCCACCTCTCGCGCAACTTCGGCCACCAGGCCGCGCTCACGGCGGGGTTGGAGCACGCCCTCGGCGACGCGGTCGCGATGATCGACGCCGACCTGCAGGACCCGCCTGAGCTGATCCCGGACATGGTCGCCCGCTGGAGCCAGGGCGCC
>JAXDGS010000176.1:0-6619 GCA_034664905.1 Solirubrobacteraceae bacterium
CCTTCGTGACAGGACGAGCGTGAGGGTGAAAGCGCGACCGGTCTCCGCGACGGGACGATCACTCGAGCCGAGTTCTACGCCGACGACTACGAGGCCCTCAAAGCCGCGGGACTGGCGGATCGGCGGCCAGGGGGACAGGGCGCCGGCCCTTGAAGCCGTGGGGAACCGCGTAGGCGGACTCCGCGGGGCGCCGGGAGGCGGTGCGAGCGGGAGCGATCTGCAGGGCCCGCTCGCACCTCGCCGTCGCACCGACCTGCGCGTCAGGTCGCGGTGCTCGTCGTGTCGTCCATCTCAGTCGCTGGACTCGTACTTGAACGAGATCGCGAGTCGAACGCGGTAGCTCTTGATCTCTCCGCCCTCGATCGCTACGTCCTGCCTCAGCACCTCAGCGATCCGGAGGTCCCGGACGGTTTTGCCCGCAGTCTGCACCGCGCTTCGCGCAGCCGCCTCCCACGACTCGCTGCTAACACCGATCACCTCGGTAACCCGATAGACGCCATCAGCCATCACAATCACCCCTTCTCGACGTTGGAGCCTGCGACTCTCGCATATCGCATCCACGAGTGTGCAGCGGCTATCGTGGCTGCGTGGCCGTCTTCGACATGGCGCTCATCGAGTTTCCCGCGGATGACCCGGAGCGCGCACGGCACTTCTGGTCCACGCTTCTCGGCGTTGAGCTGAACGCGCGCGAAGGTGCGGAGGGGGAGGGCTGGCAGACGCACGAAGGTGCTCCGCAGCTCGGCGTTCACGTCCGCGGGCGCGGGCCGGGCGATTCCTTCTCGCTGCCCTACTTCGCTGTCAGCGACCTCGACAGCGCGCTCGAGGAGGTGGCGGCGCTCGGTGGAACGGTCGTGCATCCCGGCCGCCAATGGGCGATCTGCAAGGACTCGGAGGGGAGTCCGTTCGGGCTCTCGCTGCGAGCGCCCGGCGGGTAGCGAAGCAAGCGCAGAAACCGCAGGCGCGCGTTGCGGGAGACCTCGCGGCAATCGCTCGGTGCCGACGGTCGACGAGCCCGTCGGCGTCCCGCTAGCCTGATCAGCGATGGCGCCTGAGGTCCGCAAGACAGAGAAGCTTCGCGTGGTGATCGCCGGCGCAGGAGTCGCGGCGCTCGAGTGTGCGCTCGCGCTCGCCGAGCTCGCGCCGGGGCGCACCGACGTGAACGTGATCGCGCCCAACGCCGAGTTCTTCAACCGCCCGATGAGCGTGCGCGAGCCGTTCGGCTACGCGCGCGCTCGTCGCTATCCGCTGGCTTCGATCCTGCGCTTTGCGGGCGCGACGCAGCTGATGGACGAGCTCAGCTGGGTCGACCCCGTCAATCAGACGGTGCACACAATGGGCCAGCGCGCGCTCGATTACGACGCACTCGTGCTTGCGCTCGGCGCGAGAGCAGTGCCGCGCTACGAGCATGCGATGACGATCGACGATCGCCGCCTCGATGAGACCATGCACGGGCTGATCCAGGACGTCGAGGCCGGCTACACGCGCAGCATCGCGTTCATTTCGCCCGGGCGCATGGCGTGGCCGCTGCCCATGTATGAGCTCGCGCTGATGACCGCCGGCCGCGCCTACGACATGGGGGAGGAGGTCTCGATCACGATCGTCACGCCCGAGGACTCGCCGCTGGCGATCTTCGGGTCCGCCGCCAGCGCCGCTGTCGGCGAACGGCTCGCGCGCGCCCGCATCGAGACCGTCAACTCCGCCTACGCGGAGGTCCCGAGCAACGGCAACGTTGTGATTAACCCCGGCGAGCGCCACCTGCGCGTCGGCCGCGTGGTTGCGCTGCCGGAGCTGTTCGGTCCTCCGCTGCGCGGGGTGCCGCTGGGAACCCACGGCTTCGTTCGAGCCGACCAGCACGGCCAGGTGGCTCACGCGGGTCCGATCTACGCCGCCGGCGACGTGACCGAGTTCCCGATCAAGCACGGCGGCCTCGCCGCCCAGCAGGCGGACGCGGTCGCAGAATCGATTGCCGCGTGCGCCGGCGCCCGCCTCACGCCACAGCCGTTTAACCCCGTGATCCAGGGCATCCTGCTCACCGACGCCGAGCCTCTGTATCTGACCGCGAAGATCACCGGCGGGCATGGGTTCAGCTCCGAGGTGAGCGATACGCCGAGCTTCTCGCCGCCTGCCAAGATCGCGGCGAAGTACCTCGCGCCAGTGCTCGATCAATGCGACTCGCAAGCCAGCTGAGGAGATGAGCGGAGGACCTGCGTCGAAGGCGCACGCGCTTGCCACATGGGGACGGCGTGGCTGCGAGAATCCAAGGCGTGCGGATCCCGTCTTCGCAGGAGGGTGCAGCCTTGCCGCCGTCGCCCAGCGACGGTGAGCGAGCCGCTGCGCCGACACGCGTGCCGCGGCTGAAGCGCGCGCTGATGGCGGCCGCCGCGGCCTTCATCTCGATCAACCTTTGGACGGGCGCTCCGCTGCTCGCGCTGTGGGTCGGCTCCCAGGTCGTCGGCAGCACCGTGCTGAGCATGACCGCGGTGGTCATCGTGGTCGTCGTGCTCGCGATCCTCATGTTCGCGTTGGCGGTCGCGCTCACGTGGCTCAACGGCGCATACGACAGGCTCACGGGGCGCACGAGCCGCGAAAGCAGGATGACGTGGCTGCGCGGCATGGGCGTGGAACCGGGCGAGCAGCTCGAGGTCGGGATCACCAGCAACGCGCTCGAGCGGATCGTGATGGCGAGTGTCTACATCGCGGTGATCACGCTGCTCGTGTGGTTCTTCGCGTTCGCCGGATCGCCGCTTCCGCACTAGCGCGGCCTGCCGCAGGTACTTCGAGACCCCGACCACCGCTAGGCGCTTGCGCGGCTACTCGAGCGGCGTCGTGTACGCGCCGCTCAAGCCCCCGTCCACCATGAACGCCGAGGCCGTCACGTAGCTCGAGTCCTCGCTCGCGAGGAACAGCGCCCCCTGAGCGACCTCCATCGGCTCGGCGAAGCGCCCCATTGGAACGTGAACGAGCCTGCGCGCCGCCTGCTCGGGGTCCTTCGCATAGAGCTCGCGCAGAAGCGGCGTGTCCACCGGGCCGGGGCACAGCGCGTTTACGCGCACCCCACGGCGAGCGAACTCGACCCCGAGCTCGCGCGAGAGCGCGAGCACGCCGCCCTTGGATGCGGTGTAGGAGATCTGCGAGGTGGCGGCGCCCATCACGGCCACGAACGACGCGGTGTTGACGACCGAGCCGCGCACCGGGCCTACGTTCTCGAGCATGTGCGGGATGCCGTGCTTGCAGCACAGGAACACGCTGCGCAGGTTGACGCTCTGCACGCGTTCCCAAGCCTCGAGCGTCGTGTCGAGCACCGAGCCGTCGTCGACCGGCGAGATCCCTGCGTTGTTGAGGATCACGTCGATCCGGCCGCACTCGCTGCGCACCCGCGCGAACAGGTCGCGAACCTCCTGCTCGCTGGTGACGTCCGCCTGCAGCGACAGATCGCCCGGCGCACTCTCGCGCAGGTCGACGCCCGCGACCCGCGCGCCCTCGCGCCTGAACAGCTCGACGGTCGCCGCGCCGATCCCACCGCTTGCGCCGGTCACGACGCACACCTTCCCCGCAAGCCTGCCCGCGCTCGCCATCAGTTCTCGGTGGCGTAGAAGATCGTCTTGAGCTCCGAGTATGCCTCGAGCGCGTGGGGCCCGAGCTCGCGGCCGTAGCCCGATTGCTTGAACCCACCGAAGGGGGTCGTGACGCGCACCGACGTGTTCGCATTGATCGAGATGACCCCGGTGTCAAGCGCGCGCGCGACGCGCAGCGCGCGTGCACCGTCACGCGTCCAGATCGAGCCCGACAGGCCGTAAATCGTGTCGTTGGCCAAGCGCACCGCGTCGTGCTCGTCGGTGAACGGGATCACCGCGGCGATCGGCCCGAACACCTCCTCGCGCGCGACGCGTTCGCTGGGCTTGACCGGCGCTAGAACGGTTGGCGCAAACCAGAAGCCCGCGCCCTCCGGCGCGCTTCCCCGGAATGCCATCGGCGCCCCGTCTGCGAGGAACGAGGCGACGCTCTCGCGCTGCGCCGCGGAGATGAGCGGCCCCATCTGCGTGTTCTCATCGAGCGGGTCGCCGACGCGCAGCGAGGTGACCTCGGTCTCGAGCAGCTCGAGGAAGCGCTCGAGGACGCTCTCCTGCACGAGGATGCGCGACCGCGCGCAGCAGTCCTGGCCGGCGTTCCCGAACACCGCGAGCGGCGCCGACGCGGCCGCGGCCTCCAGGTCGGCGTCGGCGAACACGATGTTCGCGGACTTTCCGCCGAGCTCGAGCGTCACGCGCTTGATCGTCGCCGCAGCGCCCGCCGCGATCGTGCGCCCGACCTCGGTCGAGCCGGTGAACGCGATCTTCGAGACCTGCGGATGCTCCACCAAGCGCACGCCGCAGACGCTGCCCGGCCCGACGACGACGTTCACGACGCCCTCCGCCAGCCCCGCCTCGGTTGCGATCTCGGCGAAGCGCAGCGCGGTGAGCGGGGTCAGCTCAGCCGGCTTGAGCACGACGGTGTTCCCGGCCGCCAGCGCCGGGGCGAGCTTCCACGAGGCGATCGTGAGCGGGAAGTTCCACGGCGTGATCAGCCCGACCACGCCGAGCGGCTCGCGCACGGTGAACGCCTGGCCTTCGGCGACGGGGATCGTCTCGCCGAGCAGGCGCTCGGGTGCTCCGGCGTAGTAGCGGAAGGTGTCCACCACCATGCCCATCTCCGCGCGCGCGTCGATGATCGCCTTGCCCGCGTTGCGCGCCTCGAGCACCGCGAGCTCCTCGAGCTGGGCCGCCAGCGCGTCGGCGAGCGCGTGCAGCGCGCGAGCTCGCTCCGACGGCGCGATCGCACGCCATGCGGGGAGCGCTGCGCGGGCGCGGGCGACGGCCTCGTCGACCTCCTCTGCGCCCGCGCGCGGGATCTCGGCGAGCAGCCCCTCGGTGGCGGGCTCGATGACCGACAGCGTGGCGCTCATCGCTGAACCGCGCGGGTAGGGCCGCGCACCGCGCGCAAGCGCTTGAGAACGCTCGCCCTAGCCACGACGGCTAGGGATATTGCGCGGCCGCGCCGCCACTGAGCTCGGCATCGAGCTCGGAGATCGTATGACGCGGTCCGGTGAAGGTTCGCCGCGCGCTCACGAGCCACCACACGCCCACCACGAGCGTCAGCCCGCCGGTGACGATCGGGGCGTAGTTGACGAGGCTCCAATCGAACTCCTTGCGCCAGGGCACACCACCGGGCGACAACGGCAGGATGAAGATGATCGTGATGAGCGCGACCCAGAACGTCGAGAACAGGTTCATCCACTTGTACTTCCTGCCGTTGTTCCATGGTCCGACCTGGAAGGCGTCTCCAATCCGCCAGCGCAGGAAGATCGGGATCACGTAGGCGACGTAGAGGCCGATCACCGCAATCGAGACGACGGCGTAGAAGGCGACCGGTTCGATCGCGGTGCCCTTTTTGCTGGGGAAGTACGCGGGCACCGTGATCAACGCCGCGAGCACGGCCATCAGGATCACGGCGTTGGCCGGTACGCGGTTTTTGTTGACCCGGCTCCAGATCCGCCAGCCGGGAATCGCGCCGTCGCGGCTGAACGCGTAGCACATGCGCGAGGCGCTGGTCAGACAGGCCGCACCGCAGAAGATCTGCCCCATCGTCGAGATGATCAGCACGAACTTCACCCAGCCGGTGCCGAGCGCCGTTTCGAGGATCGCGATCGACACGTACGCTCCGCCCGCGGCTTTCGTGTTGATCGCGTTGACGTGGGTCGCCGCGAATGTCAGCGCCAGCAGCAGTATCCAGCCGAAGATGGCCGAGTAGAAGATCGAGCGCCAGACGCCCTTCGCCGCCGAGGTCGAGGCGCCATGCGTCTCCTCGGAGATGTGGGCGCACGAATCGAAGCCGGTGATCGTGTACTGCGTCAGCAGGAACCCGAGCGGCAGGATGTAGAACCAGTACATGTGTATGCCGAAGCCGGAGTTGTTGAAGCGCTGGGTGAACACGAACTTGAGGCTCTGGTGGTGAGCCGGCACGAACACCAGCACGAGCAGGATCGCGAGCACCCCCGCGACGTGCCACCACACGGACACGCCGTTGATGCGCGCGACCAGATGGCTCCCTGCGATGTTGACGAGCGCGTGCAGCGCGAGCACCACCATGAAAAGGAAGAACGTCCCATGCAGGAAGGTCGTGGGGTTCGTGGATGCGCCGTTGAACCAGTCGACTTTGTAGAAGCCGAGCGTCGTGTTGAGGAACAGCGACGCGCCGTAATCGACCGATGCGGTTACCGCGATCAGGCCGATCAGGTTGAACCAGCCGGTGAACCATCCCCAGGCGGCACCCCCGAGCTTCGACGCCCACCAGTAGATGCCGCCGGCCGTCGGGTAGGCCGAGACCAGCTCGGACATGCAGAAGCCGATGATCAGGATCGGGATCGAGATGAGCGGCCAACCCCAGGAGATCGCGACCGGCCCGCCGTTGTTCCAGGCTTGACCGTAGGTCGTGAAGCAGCCCGCCAGAATCGAGATGATCGTGAACGAGATCGCGAAGTTCTGAAAGCCACTCCAGGAGCGGTTGAGCTCCTGCTTGTAGCCCAGCTCGGCGAGGCGCTGCTCGTCGTGGTCCGTCAGTGCTGCAGCCACACCGTCCCCCT
>JAXDGS010000177.1:0-3121 GCA_034664905.1 Solirubrobacteraceae bacterium
CAGGGACTGCATGTCCGGATCGGCTTGGGCGCGGGCGAGTCGACCGTCAAGGACGGGGACTACTTCGGGATGCCCACCATCGAGGCGGCGCGGCTGTGCGCGCAGGCCCCTGCGGATGGGATTCTGATCTCGGCACTCGTCAAGACGCTCGCGGGGCGCTGTGAGGGTGTCGAGTTCGGGTCGGTCGGACTGCTTGAGCTGAAGGGCCTCCCCGAGCCGGTGGAGGCGTTCTCGGTCTCCTGGGCTCCGCTCGGCGAGGAGGCTTCCGTGGCTGGCGGCTGGCCGCTGCCAGCGGTGCTGCGCTCGGTTCCCCCCGTCTCCTACGTCGGGCGCGTCGAGGAGCGCGCCGCGATCGAGGAGGCGATGGTGCTCGCCCGCGACGGGGCGCGCCAGGTCGTGCTGCTCTCCGGCGAGCCGGGGATCGGCAAGACGAGGCTTTCAAGCTACGGTGCCCACCGCGCCCACGGCAAGGGCTTCGCGGTCTGCTGGGGCGCTTGCTCTGAAGAGCTGGCGGTGCCGTATGAGCCGTGGATCGAGGTGTGCTCGCAGCTCGTCGAGCACGCGCCGCAAGAGGTGCTGAACCGCCTTGTAGAGCAGCACAAGGGCGAGCTCGGCCGACTGGCTCGAAACCTGGAGCGGCGCGTGGAGGACTTGCCCGCGCCCCAAACGTCTGATCCCGAGACCGAGCGTTACCTGCTGTTTTCGGCCGTCGCCGGACTGCTCCAGGAGGTCGCGCAGAGCGTGCCGGTGTGCGTGGTACTCGACGATTTGCACTGGGCCGACGGGCAGTCGGTGGCGCTCCTCAAGCACGTCGTGCGAACCGTCGAGCGGGGCGCGCTTCAGGTGATCGCCACCTACCGCGACTCAGACCTCGGCAAGGATCACCCGCTGAGCGCGGCGCTCGCCGACCTGCGGTCCATCGAGCGCGTTCAGCGCCTCGCGCTGCACGGCCTCGGCGCCGACGATGTGACCCAGATCATGACCGTCGTGGCCGGGTACGAGCTCGACGAGGACATCCTTCAGCTGGCGAAGGAGATCGCCGCCGAGACCGATGGCAACCCATTCTTCGTGGGAGAGATCTTGCGCGGCCTTTGGGAGTCCGGGGGACTGACCTTCGACGAGGCCACTGGACGCTGGAGCGTCGATCGCTCCGCAGGTGTGGCGCTGCCCGAGAGCGTGCGCGAGGTGATCGAGCGGCGCGTCGAGCGCCTGGGCAATGACGCGCTTGAGGTCCTGACCCGGGCGGCGGTGATCGGGCGTGTCTTTGATCTCGAGCTGCTCGAGTCGATTCTTGACATCGAAGAAGGCCAGTTGCTGGATCACCTCGAGGCAGCCGTCGCTGCCTCGCTGCTTGCCGAGTCCTCAGAGCGGGTGGGGCAGTTTCGCTTCGCCCACGCGCTCATCAACCAGACGCTCTATGAGGGCCTCGGCGCCACCCGCCGTGCGCGCATGCACCAGCGCGTCGCGCAGGCACTCGAGCAGCTCTACGGCGAGAACCCGGGCGAGCACCTGACCGAGCTCGCGCTTCACTGGCGGCTCGCGGCAGTCTCGCTCGACAAGGCCAAGGCGGCCGACTACGCCCTCAGGGCCGGTCAGCGTGCTCTCGAGAGCCTCGCGCCGGCCGAGGCCGTGAAACTGTTCACCGATGCTGTCGAGCTGACCGGCGATGTCGACGGCGCCGAGCGTTGTGAGGCGCTGATCGGGCTCGGCAAGGCGCAGCTCCAGACCGGCGATGGCGCCTACCGCGAGACGCTGCTCGACGCGGCGCGGATTGCCTCGACGATGGCCGACGCCGAGCTCGCCGCGCGGGCGGCGCTGGCGAACAACCGCGGAAACGGGGTCTCAAGCACGTTCGGTGAGATCGACACCGAACGGCTTGCGGCGATCGAGCGGGCGATCGAGCTCGATGACCCACCGAATCGCGCGCGCCGCGCGCGACTGCTCGCGATCAAGGCGCTGGAACTCGAGTGGGACCCGGACTTTGGCATGCGTCGCTCGCTCGCCGAGGAGGCGATCTCGCTGGCTCGTGCCACGGAGGACAGGAGGACACTTGCCGAAGTCCTACGGAACGTAGCCGAGGCGATCCGAGTACCGGATACGCTGGCCTGGCGAATCGATCTTGTCGAGGAGCTCGTTGGCTGCGCCGCAGAGGTGGGTGATCCTGCCCTCGGATACTCGGCGCACAACTCCCAGTTCAACATTTGCGTCGAGTGGGGGGACCTCGAGGGTGCGAAGCTCGCGCTCGAGCGGGCGCAGCTGCTCGCGCACGAGCTCGACCAGCCCACGTTGAACTGGTTCGCCACGTTCCTCACGGCCGGTTGGGAGCTCATGCACGGCGATCTGGTCGCCGGCGAGCGCCTGTTCGAGAGCGCGTTGCAGATCGGGCAGGAGGCCGGACAGCCCGACGCCGTCTTTGTCTACGCCGCCGCGCTGCAGCAAGCGCGTATCTATCAAGGCCGCGCACAAGAGATCGTCGAGATGATGGAGCAGAGCGTGAGCGCCTATGCGGCGATCGCGGCCTGGCGAGCCGGACTGGCATCGATGCTTTGCTATCTCGATCGAGGAGCCGAGGCCGCGAAGATCCTCGAGCAGGCTGCGAGTGACCGCTTCGAGCACGTCGCGCCGAGCTCGGCTACCTTGACTGCGCTGGCGCTGTATGCCGACGCCGCCGTGGAGACCGGCAGCTCAGGCCCCGCTTCGATCCTCTACGAGCTCATCGAGCCGTGGGCCGACCAGGTCGTCTGGAACGGCGTCATCGGCTACGGACACGCCCGCATGTGGCTGGGCCTGCTCGCTGCGTGCAAAGGAGACCACGAGCAGGCCGATGAGCAGTTGGCGTTCGCATGCGATTTCCAGGAGACCCACGGCCTGCTTCTATGGGCCGCCCGCGCCCTCGAGCTCTCGCGCGAGCACGGCTACGGCGCCTTCGAGGTGCGCTCGGCGGCTCTCGTCGAGGCGCAATCAACCGCCTAGATGTGACCGGGCGATGCGGCGCGTGCTGTCGCCAGGTCGATGCTTATTACATAGCATTGAGTGCGTACGGCTAACCGAGCGGATCGCTGTCGGACGAGACGCAGCAGTTCGGCGCGCACTGGGTCCGACTGCTCCCCCGCGCTGGAGC
>JAXDGS010000178.1:0-5243 GCA_034664905.1 Solirubrobacteraceae bacterium
GCCCGCCATCGCCTCGGCGATGCCGGCCCCGGGCGAGGCGAGCATCGGCAGGACGGGGCGGAACAGCTCGAGCCCGACAGCGCGCAGGCCCTCGTCACCGCCGGTGATGGCGATCTCGGCCATCCGCGTCAGATCGCCCGACAGCATCAGCGCCCGCCGCGCCAGCACCGCGCTCACCCCGGCCGCCTTTCCGACGGCGTCCGCCATCACCCCGGCCAGCGCGCCCTGACGCAGGCCCCCCGTCAACAGCCGGCGGACGAACTCCGCCTCCGGCTCGGTGGCACGGCCGAGCAGCTCGGTGAGGAGCTGGCGCCGGCGCGTTGCCGATCCGGGACCCCCGTCGGCGGCGATCTCGTCGATGGCGCGGTCCACGTCGGCCACGGTGAGCGACGGCTCGGCAGCCGGCGGCACGTCGATCCCGTACACGGTTGCGTAGCCGACGCCGACCCGTCCCTGGCGGGGCGTCCCCGAGAGCAGCCCGACGCAGACCGCGACCTCCCCCGGGCCGGCGTTTCGCAGCAGATCAGCCAGGATTTCCACCTTGGCCGATCGCGCCCTCGTGGCGGCAACCTCGGCGGAGGCGTCGACGACGGCCGCGAGGCGGGTGGCCATGCCCTCGGAGGCTAACGGTGCTCACAATTACCAGCAGCTTGCATTAGCGTGGGGGTCGCCATAGGTTCTCGGCCTCGGTGATCCAACCGACCGGTATCCGCGTAGCAGTCCTCATCAACGGTCGCCATCTTCGAGGTGGCCGGATCTGAGAGGGGACGCGTCATGAGTACTGCGTGTGTGCCGGCGGTGCGGGCGTCGCGGTGGAAGCGCGTGAAGGGATCGATGACGCCGAGGGAGTGGCGTCACGCAGGCGGGATGGCGGCGGTGATCGCGGGTTTGCACGTCGTCGGGTTCGGGATCCTGATCCTGGTCGTCGCACCCCACAGATACAGCCTCGGTTCGTCGGGCACGTTCGCAATCGGGACCGGCGTGACGGCGTACACGCTCGGTCTGCGCCACGCGTTCGACGCCGATCACATCTCGGCGATCGACAACACCACGCGGAAGTTCATGAGCGAGGGCAAGCGGCCCTTGAGCGTGGGGTTCTTCTTCTCGCTCGGGCACTCGACGATCGTGTTCGCGCTGGCGTTTTTGATCGCCGTCGGCGTCAAGGCCCTGGCCGATCCGGTCCGCCACCCCGGATCGCTGCTGCACAACACGACCAACGTGATCGGCACGACGGTGTCGGGAACGTTCCTCTACGTGATCGCGATCCTCAACATCATCATCCTCGTCAGCATCGTGAGGATCTTTTTCGAGATGCGACGCGGCGCCTATGACGAGGAGCAGCTCGAGAAGGAGCTCGCCTCGCGCGGGCTCATGAGCCGCCTGTTCGGCAAGCGCCTGAACAAGATCACGCGGCCGCGGCAGATGTACCCGGTCGGTGTGCTGTTCGGCCTCGGGTTCGACACCGCGAGCGAGGTCGCACTGCTCGTCATTGCCGGCAGTGCCGGAGCGGCCGGCCTGCCCTTCTACGCGATCATCTGCCTGCCGGTCCTGTTCGCCGCTGGGATGTCCCTGCTCGACACGATCGACGGGTCGTTCATGAACTTCGCCTACGGATGGGCGTTCTCCAAGCCGGTCCGGAAGGTGTATTACAACATCACGATCACCGGGCTGTCGGTGGCCGTCGCGCTGTTCATCGGCACGATCGAGCTCGTCGGTCTGATCACGCAGAAGCTCGGAATGACCGGGCCGGTCGCTGACTGGTTTCAAAACTTCAACATCAACACCGCCGGGTTCATCATCGTCGCCATGTTCGTCGCCACCTGGGTGATCTCGCTCGCGATCTGGCGCTTCGCGCGGATCGAGGAGCGATGGAGCGCCGGTATGCAACAGGCCGCCGCCAGGACAGCGCGACAAGCCGACGCGTGACCGGAGATGACAGTCGCCGCACAGACCCCGCCGCTGACGTTCGACAGCCTCGAGGACGCGATCCGTGCTGTCCGACGGGGAGGCATGCGCCTCTCGACTGCTCGGCGCCTCGTGCTCGAAGCGCTCTTCTCCGCCGACGGCCCGGTGTCCGCGGCGTATCTCGGCCGGACGATCTCGATCGACGAGTCATCGGTCTACCGAAACCTCGAGGTGCTCGAGCGCCAGGGTCTGATCCGCCATGTCCATCTCGGGCACGGACCGGCCTCTACGCACTCATCGGGCGCCACGATGTCGAATACCTCTACTGCGAGCGATGTGCCAAGGTCACCGCCGTCACGCCCGACGAGCTCGACCCGGTGCGCAAGCGCATCAAGGAGCGCTTCGGCTACGAGGCGCGATTCACGCACTTCGCGATCGTCGGACTCTGTGAACGCTGCGCCGCTGGTCCATCCCCCACCGCTGACCCGAGCGGGCAACCTAGCTCCCAGAGCGGTGGTCTGCACACGCACGGAGGCCACGCTCACCCGCACCCCGCCTCCGGGCCTGGCCCCTAGGAGCACCCGGCCGACACCGCTGATGCGAAGTCCAGCAGGTCAGCGACATGCTCATCGGTCAGACCCACCCTCGGGTCGGGATGAATGAGCAGGGTCAGTTGGTCGCGCCGGTCGGCCCACTGAACGCATCACGCCCCCATGCGGTACACCACGCGAGCTGCTGTCCGAGCGTCGCGCGTCGCCTTCTCAAACGCCCGCTCAAGTCATCCGACCCCGTGGCCGATACCCGGCACGTAGCACTCGCGGTCTGAGCGACCGGACCACACCGCGATCGCATCCGTTCCCGCTGTCCGCGGGGACGGATGGGTACTGAAAACAACGGAGTTCACTCGCGCGTCCCATGGACTGGCGCTCCCGTCGAGCCTCGGCATCAGCGAAGGGAGTGCGGTCGGGACGATGGTCACGAGCAAGGCAACCGCGGCAGCAGCGGTCACAGCCGCGGCCGGCGCCGTGGGGCAAGACACGCAATTGGTCGCGGTCGCTCAGGGACCGGACCAGGGTTCGGAGCTAACGGTGATGCCGTCCCGGCCCTTCGCGGGCCCGGCCATTCTCGTCGTTGACGACAACCCGGCAAAGCGGATGGCGGTTCGCGCGATGCTCACTCCGCTGGGTCACACCGTGGTCGAGGTCGATTCGGGACGGGAGGCGCTACGCGCTGTCCTGCGCGACACGTTCGCGGTGATCTTGATGGACGTGCGGATGCCGACCCTCGATGGATTCGAGACGGCCAAGCTCATCCGCCAGCACCCACCGTCAGAGCGCACCCCGATCATGTTCATCACCGCATTTGGCCAGGACGAGGCCGAGACGGATACCGCGTACGCGAGCGGCGCGGTGGACTTCATCTTCACCCCGATCCGCCCGCAGGTGCTCAGAGCCAAGGTCTCGGCGTTGGTCGCCCTGTTCGAGCAGGCTCAGGAGCTGCAGCGCTCGGCCGAGTCGGTCATGTCCCTGAACGCGGACTTGCGAGCCAGCGAAGTGCAGGCGCGGGCGGTCCTCGAGAACGTGGCCGACGGCATCGTGACGGCCGGAGAGACCGGTCTGATCCAGTCGTTCAATCGGTCCGCGCTCCAACTGTTCGGCTACGCCGACGCCGAGGTGATCGGGCAGCCGCTCGAGCTCATCGTCGCCCCCAGCCATCAGGACCAGTTCTCCGAATCGGCACGCCGGAGGTGGAGCTTGCTGGACGCCAAGGCGATGCCGGCGGAGTGCACCGAGACGGTTGGGTGCCGGAAGGACGGGTCGTGCTTTCCAATGGAGATGGACATCAGCCAGATGCACATCGGCCATCGGACGTTCACGATCGCCTGCGTCCGGGACATCTCGGGCCGCAAGGCGTATATGGATGCGCTCGAGCACCGATCCCTTCACGATGAGCTCACGGGCCTACCGAACCGCACTCTGTTCGCCGATCGGACAGACCGCGCGATCGCGCTCGCGGATCGGGCTTCCGAATCCTGCGCGGTGCTGTTCGTCGACCTGGACAGATTCCGTGAGATCAACGAGTCCCTGGGTCGTGAGAAGGGCGACTCTCTGCTCCAGGCGGTTGGCGCGCGACTTCGCGGCGCGCTGCGCGACTCCGACACCGTCGGGCGCTTTGGAGGCGACTCGTTCGCCGTCCTACCGGGTGGCCGGACCGACGTCGAGGCAGCAGCGGCAATCGCCTGGAAGGTGCGCGAGGTGCTCGAGCCCCCGTTCCCGATCACCGGTCAACCGGTGCATGTGCAAGCCAGCATCGGGATCGCGCTGTTCCCAGAGCATGGCCAGTCCGCCCCGCAGCTCTTGCGCCGAGCCGATCTGGCGATGCAACAAGCCAAGCGGTCCGGCGACGGCCTGGGCATCTTCGCGGCGGTCGCCGAGGACGAGACGTCGCGGCGGCTGACTCTGCTCAACGAGCTTCGGGATGGAATCCCTCGCGGCGAGCTGGTCCTGCACTACCAGCCCAAGATCAGCCTCACCGGCGAACGTCGCGTCACCGGCGTGGAGGCGCTGGTGCGCTGGCAGCACCCGTCCGAGGGCCTGCTGATGCCGGCCCAGTTCATGCCCGAGGCCGAGCGCAGCGAGCTGATCGATCCGTTGACCCGATGGGTGCTCAACGAGGCCCTGTCCCAGCAGCGCGCGTGGAGCGATGCCGGCCTGCATCTGACGATGGCGGTGAACATCTCGGCGCGGAGCCTCACGCGCCACAGCAACCTCCCGGAGGTCGTGGCCAGACTCACCGAGGCCTGGCGAATCGACCCCGGCCGGCTGACGCTCGAGCTGACCGAGAACGCGATCATCGATACGGATGTGGCGCGGGTCCTGGACCGTTTGCACGCGATGGGAGAGCGGCTGGCGATCGACGATTTCGGCACCGGCCATTCGTCGCTGGTCTACCTCCAACAGCTCACGATCGACGAGATCAAGGTCGACCGGTCGTTCGTCACGGGCCTGCCCTCGGCGGCCAGCGACGCGGTGATCGTCAGATCCACCATCGAGCTTGCTCACAACCTCGGCCTGACGGTCGTCGCCGAGGGGGTCGAGAACGACGCAGCGCTGGAGATTCTGGTCGAGGACGGCTGTGACAGCGCCCAGGGCTACATCTTCAGCCGTCCCTGCGCGGCCGAGGAGCTGACGAAGTGGCTCGCCGACTCTTGCTTCGCAGACCAGCCACGTCAGCCGGCCGATGACCCGCCGCGCCCCGCCGCCGTCCCACCGCCCGCGACACCGTCCGAGACGCCGTCTCGGACCGATGGGAGCGTCCATGGCGGCCGTTGAGCCCGG
>JAXDGS010000179.1:0-3146 GCA_034664905.1 Solirubrobacteraceae bacterium
AGCCTGCGGCGTCCTCCCTCCAGCGCGTCTTCCAGCGACAGCTCGAGCAGCGCCTCGCGGTCGTGGCCTCGCAGCCGCCCACCGGCCCGCCCACCCGGACCGGCGCCGGCACGGCCTCCGAACAGCCGTTCGAACAGGTCGTCGCTGAACTCCATCCGCGCGTCGTCGCCGCCGAACCCTTGGCGGGCGAAGAACTCCTCGAAGTTCGTGTCCGGCGTCTCCTGCTCCTGCTGGCGCCAATTGGCGCCGAGGCGGTCGTAGCGCTCGCGCTTGTCGGGATCGGACAACGCCTCGTACGCCTCGCCCAGCTCCTTGAAACGGTCCTCTGCGTCGCTGTCGGAGTTGAGGTCGGGGTGATACTCGCGGGCCAGCTTGCGGTAGGCGCGACGGATCGCGTCCGGATCCGCGTCACGGGGAACGCCAAGCACCTCGTAGTAGTCCTTGTAGGCCAGCGCCATCAGCGACTAATCCTGCCGGAAGCGGGCGCCTCATGAGCCGCGGCGGTTGCCGCGATGCCCATCGCGGGTACTGCCCGACCGCAGCCCGACGTCTGCCCCGAAACGCGCCGGGCCCGAGCCGGCAGGCCGGCAACGCGAACACCAGGCGGGCTCAAGCCCGGAAAATGGGATTCAGCCCGCGAGCACCGGCCCAAGCCGCTGCTCCAACGCGGCGCGGGGCAGCGCGCCGACAACTCGGTCGACCTCTTTCCCGTCCCGGATCACGACTAGCAACGGAATCGACTGCGCGCCGAACCTGCCGGCCAATTCCGGGTTCGCGTCGACGTCGACCTTCACGACCTTGAGGTGCCCCGCGTGACTCGAAGCGAGGTCTTCAAGGACAGGCGAGATCATCCGACAGGGCCCGCACCACGCCGCCCAGAAATCCACCACGACGGGCACAGACGCGGTTGTCTCTGCCGTGAACGTGCCGGTGTCCGCGTCGACCACCCACGGCAGCGTCGACTTACACCGCGGGCATCGTGGAACTCCCCGGGCGATCGGACCGACGCGATTGCGCGCGTGACAGGTCGGGCAGCCGATGATGGTCATCGTTAAGAGGGTAGAGCCCCCCGGTTAGCTGCGCCGGCGGGCGGTTCTGCGCTGCTCTGGCTTCCGAGCGGGACTTCGATCAGTAGCGTGGTGCCGCTGCCGGCGGGGCTGATAATTTCGAGCGTGCCGCCCAGCGCCTGGATGCGGTCGTTGAGCCCGACCAGCCCCGACCCCCGGGCGGGGTCGGCGCCGCCGATCCCCTCGTCGCGAATCTGCACTCGCAGCGCGCCGCGCTCCGCTTGGACCGTGACTGTGGCGCGTTCGGCGCCGGCGTGCTTGACAACGTTCGTGAGCGCCTCGCTGATGACGAAATAGGAGGTCGCCTCGACATCCGCCGGCAGGCGTCCGACGGATATCCCCAGGCCAACCGGCAGCGAGATCCGGGACACGAGTCCCTCGACTCCCGCCCGTAGGCCACCGCGGGTCAGCGCCGCAGGGAGAATGCCGTGAGCCAGCTCGCGGAGCTCGGCATTCGCCTGTTCGGCGTGGCGCAGCGCCTCGGCCACCATTTCGTCCGCGTTCTCGTCGCCCTTCTTCAGCGCCCCCAGCGCGAGCTTGAGCACGATCACCGCGTGGACGAGGCGCTGTTGGGCCCCGTCGTGCAGATCACGTTCGATCCGCCGCCGCGTCTCATCGCTGGCGGCGACGATCCGCAGGCGTGAGGCGTCTACAGCCGCGCGGCTCTCGGCGTTCGAGATCGCTGTCGCGACCAGCTCGGTAAAGGACACGAGGCGGTTTTCGGTGTCAGTCGGCAGTGGCTTCGGCTCCTCTGAGCTCGCGCTCATCACACCCCACAGCTGGCCCTCGACGAAGATCGGCGCCCCGACCGCTGAGCGCAAGCCCTGATCGAGGAGGGCGACGCTGAGATCGTCGGTGGCATCGGCGTAGCTATCGATCCGGGCCGGACGGCCGGTCTCGAACACGAGCGTGCTGACGTTCTTCCCCCCAAGGCTCCAGCGACGGCCCACAGGCAAGACGTCCTTCAGTCGCCCCGAGATCGTGACCGTCGACATCGTCCCGTCGGACTCGTAGCGGCTCATGGCCGCGCTATCGAGGCCAAGCAGGTGCACGACCTCCTCGGTCACCGCTTCGAACACGTCCTCCGGCGGCACACCGCGCGCGACCAGCGTCGCCACCCGCCGGAGCGCCGCCTGTTGCTCGGCCAGGCGGGCGAGCCCGGCACGGCTCTCCGCATTCGAGATCGCAGTCGCCACTAGCTCCGTGAAGGAGGCCAGACGCGCCTCACTGTCCACCGGCAGCGGCTGCTCCATGGTCGAGTCGGCGGTCATCACGCCCCACAGGCGCCCCTCGACGATGATCGGCGACGCGACGGCTGAGCGAACGCCGGTCTCGCCTGAGGCGGCACCGATCGGACCGGACGCATCGGCATAGTTGTCCATCCGGGCCGGCCGGCCGGTCTCGAACACGATCGTGCTGAGGTTTCTCCCCCCGAGAGGCCATCGACTGCCAACGGGGAAGTGATCCACGGCCTTGCCCCATGGTGCAACGACGGTGACCGTACCGTCGGGCTCGTAGCGGCCGATGTCGGCGAAGTCGACCGGAAGCAGCCCACCGACCTCTTCGCTCACCGCCGCGAACACCTCCTCGGGTGGGACCCCACGCGCGACCAGAGTCGCGACGCGGCGCAGCGCCGCCTGCTCGTTGGCCAGCAGTCCCCGCGCGTCACGGCTCGCTTGCAGAGCGCTGGTCATCGCCTCGCGCTCGCGTGCCGCGCGCAGCAGCGCCTCCACCGATGGCACGACCCGCTCGCGTACCCGCGCCTCCGTCCTCGGCGGCAGCTCGGCGGGGACCAGCAGGGTGCCGAGCACAGTGTCACCGTCACACAGCGAGAACGCCTCTCGGCCCTCGTCTGCGCCGACCGCCTCCAGCTCGATGGCCGCCGCCGGCAGCCCGAGCGCCTGCGCCAACCGCGACGCGGCGTCCGGAAGTGCCGAGCGCAAATCATCCGTGCGCAGCAAGAGACGAGCCATCTCCGCGGCAAGGTCGGCTTCCCCGCGCCGCTCATCGGCCTCCCGTCGCCGCTCATCGGCCTCAATCGCCCGCGACCGAGCCAGCGCCGCGATAAACCCAAGGAGC
>JAXDGS010000180.1:0-3091 GCA_034664905.1 Solirubrobacteraceae bacterium
ACGAGCCCGTGACGGCGAAGTTCGACCAGCCGAGTCGCGGCTGCTCGATCAGAGCGAACACCGAGCCCCCGAGGCCGAGAACGCACAGCAGCGCACCGATGACGTCCACGTTGCGCCGCGCCGTGGACGGGCGCGCCGCCGGGATCGCCTTTTGGACCAGCCACAGGCAGCCGAGAACGAGGGGGAGGTTGATCACGAAAATCCAACGCCACGAGGCGACGTTCAGAATCGCCCCCGCGACCAACGGGCCGAGCGCGCCCGCGATCGTGCCCCATGCCGTCCAGGTGCCTATCGCAGGGCCGCGCTCGCGCTCGGTGAAGGTCGCGACGATCACCGCCAGCGAGCTCGGCGTGAGCAGGGCACCGGCTACGCCTTGCAGCGCGCGGAACGCGACCAGCAGGCCGAGCGATGGTGCCAGCGCGCACAGCAGCGATGTCACGCCGAAGCCTCCGACGCCGAGCGCGAAGATCCGCCGCTCTCCGAAAATGTCACCGAGCGAGCCGCCGAGCAGGATCAGCGAGCCAAGCGTCAGCAGGTAGGCATTGGTGACCCACTGTTGGCCCGCCAGGCCTCCTCCAAGGCTTCGCTGGATCGAGGGCAGCGCAACGCTCACCGCGCTGCTGTCGAGAATCACGATGCTCGATCCGAGGATCGTCGCGATCAGCGTCAGGCGCTTCGCCGACGCAGTCGCGCCACTGGAGGCGGATGAGGCCGAGGCGGGGTCGTGATGCAACGCTAGGCCTCGAGCCGCGGGTCGTGTGATTGCTGATACGCGCCGCCCGGCGCTGTGAGCGCGACCGCCCTCAGCCTCACGCACGCCGGGTGTCGAGCCGACCCGATCGGACTCACGACTGCATGTGCCGCGCGCTCATCCTCTAGCGTCGCTCGAGGCATCTTGTTGAGGCGGGCGAACTAGGGTCTTGCGGGGCGTGCTCACAGCACGAGCGTGCATCGCTGCCACTCGATGCCCAGACGGTCAGGAACCAGGCCCGATAGCAAGCAGCAATGGGGCGCCGGTCGGCTGCCGCACGGCGAGGGTGGCGACCGTAGACACATCGGTTCGCGATCGCGCTCGCCGCCAACGGGCGCCGAATATCCCCCGCGCCTCATCACGGGATCCGTCAGCTCCCGGACAGGGACTCGAACCCCAAATTCGTGCTCCAGAGGCACGCGTGTCGCCAATTACACCATCCCGGATCGTGGGCCGCCAGCGTCGCCGAGCGGCCCAGGCAGATCAAGGCTCGAGACGGGCCCGTGCTAGTCCTCACGTGTGGAACTGGGGCTCGGCGAAGGTCCCTCGCGCCAACTGAGCCTGTCTTGGAGGCCGCTCACCTCCCACATCCTGACCGTCTGGGGCACTTTGCTCGGGATCAAGAAAAATCCGCAGGCGCGCGCTGCACAGGCTTTCTTGGCCATCATGATCACGCCGATACCGGTCGAGTCGATGAAGGTCACGTCTCGAAGATCAAGCTCCACCTCTGTGGCGCCGTGTGCACACACGATCTCGAGCAGCGACCGCATCGCCGATGCTGTCGCAAGGCTCAGCTCGCCTGACAGACGAATCGCACGCTGCCCATCGCACCAACGCACCGTGATGTCAAACGGGGTATGCATCGTCTGGCCGCCCCCACGACCTGAACGGATTGCTCGGTGCGTCCGACCCGGCACCGGTCTCGTTCCGTCGACTCGATGCCGTCTCGCTCGTTGCGGCCGAGCACGAAACCGAAATACGAAACGCACGCCTGGCGCAGGCGCACCTGGCCATCGAACATACAGCATGCTCGCGCTGCGTCAAGTGATGTCGCCGGGGTCTCCGCCGTGCCGGTGCCGTTAGGACGCGACCCATCCGCCCTTGGCCCGGACTCTTACACCTCCGCGTGCCTGCCGACTTCGCTGACCCGATTCCACGAGGTCGCGATACCGCTGGCCGCTGCCTAGCGCAAATACTGCGCAAACAACGTCTTGAGACGCAAAAACCCCGCGATTTGCAAGGTCTTCAGCTACTCCGGGACAGGGACTCGAACCCCAAATTCGTGCTCCAGAGGCACGCGTGTTGCCAATTACACCATCCCGGATCGTGGGCCGCCAGCGTCGCCGAGCGGCCCAGGCCGCACCAAGGATAGTGGGCAGCGCCGCTCGGACTGAGCGCCGCCGGGCTCAGGCGTCGTAGCCGTGGCCGTTGGGTGCGAAGTACGCGGTGATCGCCTCCTCGAGGCCCGGGTCGAGCACGAGCAGAACCTCGTCGCCGGCCTTGATCACGGTGTCGGCCTTCGGCACGAAGCCGGTGCCGTCTCGCAGCACGGAGATGATCAGGCTGCCCTCGGGCAGGCTGATCTCAGAGACCGACTGTCCGACGGTCGGGGCTTCCTCGGCGACCTCGAGCTCGATGATCTCCAGGCGCTCCTCTTCGAGCGCGAGCAGATGCACGAGCCCATATCGCGGCACCTCGTGCTCGATCAGGCGCAGGATCAGGTCGGTCGCCGAGACGGCCGGCTGGATCCCGAGCAGGCGGAAGTGGTCGTGGTTGCGCGGGTTGTTGACGCGCGCGATGATCCGGTCGCAGAGGTACTTCTCCTTGGCGACCTGGCAGACGAGCATGTTGTCCTCGTCGTCGCCCGTCACGGCGATCACGAGGTCCGCGCGCTGGATGCCGGCCCGCTCCAGGACCCACAGCTCGGTCGCGTCGCCGTATTGGACGCTGTGCTCGAACTCTTCCTCGATCGCAAGGTAGCGCGGGCGCGAGGACTCGATCAGCGTGACCTCGTGTTCCTTGTCGATCAGCTCGCGTGCGAGGTTGCGCCCGACCTTCCCGGCGCCGACGATGATCGCGTACATCGCTCAGGCGGGCTCGGGTTCGAGGGCACGCTGGAACATCTCGATCGCGTGCTTGGTCGGAGAGATCGTGTGCAGGCCCTGCTCGCCGTACCAGCCCGCACGCGCAGGGTCCATCACGCGCACGATCACGCGCTCCACGCCGAACCGGCGCTGGGCGATCTGGGCGATGATCAGGTTGGTGTTGTCGCCGGCCGTCGACGCGATGAACACGTCCGCGCGCTCGATGCCCGCTTGGATCAGCGCATCGATCTCCAGC
>JAXDGS010000181.1:0-9931 GCA_034664905.1 Solirubrobacteraceae bacterium
CCGATCCGCAGGCGCTTCCCGGCGGGCGCGTGCTGCTCGCCGACTACGCGAACCCGGGCCACGTGCTGATCATCAACCACTGCACCCTGCCGCGGTGGTTGATGATCAGCACGTGGCCCGGGTTCGCGTAGTCGGCGAGCAGCACGCGCCCGCCGGGAAGCGGCTGCGGATCGGAGGGATAGCTGACGGGGGCCCGCGTGCTGAAGCGCAGCTTTCCTTCGGGGCCTATTTCGTCGATCCAGCTGCCTTCGATCTCGCTCACCATCACGCCTCCGTCGGGAACCGGTGTGTCACCGTTGACCGCGGTGAGGTAGCGCGGAGGATCGTGGCGGCAGATGCCGGCGTGGCCGTAGCTGCGCACGATGCGCCGTGCACGGATGAACAGGATCCGGCAGTTGACCGCATCTGCGACCGTGAACGAGCCGTCGGGCAGCATGTAGGCGTCGTCGGGGGTGTTCACGTGCGAGGAGTCCGAGCCGGCGACACCCGGCCGGCCGAAGAGCACCGTCAGGCGCCGTTCGGCGATGTTCACCTGCACGATCGCCTGGTTGTCCTCCTCGTTGGAGATTATGTTGGCGCCGCCGGGCTCGATGAACGTGTCGTCGTCGAAGAACAGGCGCGCGTGATCGCCGGGTCCGGGATAGCTGAAGACGATGCCGTGCGCGGGATTGACGATCAGGATGCGGTTGTTGCCGCGGTCGGCGATCATCAGATATCCGGGGAGCCCGGGTCGCGAGCTTGCCGCTTCGTAGGCCACGGCCGTACTCGGCGCGGCGCCGACGACGTTCTGCGGCGCCCACAGGGCCGCCAGGCCGCCGAGCGCGGCCGGCGCGAGCGGGCCGCCCGGCACGATCGGCCGGGGACGCGCGGCGGAGCCCGAGCCGGAGCGCGAGCTCGCCCTGCGATCGGAGCCGGAGCCACCCACCGCCAACGCAATCCCGATCCCGACCGCGAGCGCGGCGCCGAGCGAGGCGATCAGGATCCGCCTGCGCCTGCGCTGCCTCTCGCGGGCGGCCGCGCGGCGCGCCACGCGCTCGCGATGGCCCGCCGTCGGCGTGTTGATCTCGCTGGTCTGCTCGTCGGTCATGCTCGCGTGCGCGCTTCGGCTCCGCGCGGTGGGCGCCAGTTTGGCAGACGAGCCTGTCGCCGCCCTGAGCGCGTGCCCACGCTCACTTGGAGCGCGCGCGCCCGCTCGCTCGCTTGCGCGGAGGCAGTCCCGCCGCCAGTTTGGCGGCGTCGGCCGGCTGGCGCAGCATCCCTATCGTGCGCTCGAACAGCTCGGCCTGGCGCTTCATCATCCCCGCCGTCTCCTCGAGCGCCTGCCCGGCGGCCTCCAGCGTCTCGGCCTGGCGGCGCAGCGTCGCGCCCGTCTGCTCGAGCAGGTCGAACAGCGCGTCGATCGGCGCGCTGACGCGATCGGCGAGGTCCTTGCGCAGGTCCCGCTCGCGCTCGATCACCTCCTGCACGAGCTCGATCTGGCGCGCCATCGCATCGAGCAGGCCGCGGCCGCTGAGCTCAGGCATCTGCAATCACCATCGCCTGCCATGATCGCAGCGTTGGCGACGCTCGCCCCGGGGGAGCCGGATCGAGCGCTAGCAGCGTCGTTGCGGCACGCATGGGGCGATCACGCGCAGGCGCGAGAGCGGTATCGGCATCCCGAAAAGCCCTGATTCGCCGGCCGCTTCCCCCTCGGCCTGGTGCGCGGCGCGATCGACGAACTCGTGCAGCGCTGGGCGGTAGCCGAAGCTGGTGAACGACAGGTCGTCTTCTTTGATGATGCTCATCTGAAGGTTGCCAGGACCGTTGGTGTCGACCACGTAGATGCCGTAGTCGGCCATCGCCACCATGATCGCCCGCTGCCACGCCGGGGCGCCGCTCGCAGCTATCTCGGCGTCGCTCATGTTGAGCTGGATCAGGCTGCCGAGGTGCGGCCCGGGACCGCGAGCGCCACACACCGCATCACCGAACGATCGCGGCGGAGCGGGCCAGACGTCGCGATACTGGACGCACGGCGCGGTGGCTGCGAGCGCGTGTTCGATCCTGCCCGCCGTCAGCTCGCGCGCACGAACCAGGCCGCCGAGCAGCCCGAGCTGCGCCGCCTCGGCCTTGCCCCCGAGACCGCTGCCGGAGCCCACTCCGATCGGGATGCTCGACGCGGCCGCCACGCTCATCACGCCGTTCGCGGGGGGACTCGCACGCCAGAAGTCGAACTCCCTCGACGCCGCCTGGTCGATCACCGTCATGTGCCCATCAGAGGCCTTCTGCGGGGTCGCGCCCGCCGGGATGCGAAGGCGCATGCCACGCGGGCACGAGCCGCCGCGCCGGCAGAGGACCTTCACCAGCGGATCACCCGCGCGCGCCCAGTACACCGGGCGACTTCCGTCCGCGTCGAGAAAGAAGTCGTGGGAGGAGCCCCGCGAGAAGGACCAGCCGTTCGCGCCGGCGTAGCCGACGATCGCCGACGATTCGCGGGCGAGGCGCGGATTGGGGGGAATCGGGGTGTTGAACGGCGAGTCGGCTCCGTAGGGTCGCCAGCAGGCGGGCGGCCAGTGGCCTGCGGCGAAGCTCCCGAAGGCGTCTGCGCAGACGCGTGCGCCGCCGCCGGGGCGCAGGATCGAGGTCAGGCTCACAAGTGCCGACGCCGCCGCGACGGCGATCAGGACGACCGCGAGCGCGCCTGCACGGCGCCTGCTCGACCGCCGATCCGCGCGCCGGCCCGAGGAGGCTCCAGACACCGGCCGATTGTCCTCGATGCGCCATGCTCCGTGCGCCGGCTGCTCGCGCCGACGCTCGCCCGACCCGTATCGTTGCGGGACCGTGCCGGAGCGTCGCGTGCACACAAATGGAGTCGAGCTGTACGTGCTCGACGAGGGCGAGGGACCCCCTGTGGTCCTGTGCCACGGCTTTCCCGAGCTCGCGTTCTCCTGGCGGCGGCAGATCCCGGCGCTCGTTGGCGCGGGCTTTCGGGTGCTCGCACCGGACCTCCGCGGTTTCGGGCGCAGCTCGGCGCCCGCCGAGGTCGAGGCCTATGACGTGATCTCGCTCTGCGGGGACCTCTGCGGCCTGCTCGACTCGGTGGATGAGCCGGCGGCGGTCTTCATCGGGCACGACTGGGGCGCAAGCCTGGTGTGGCAGCTTGCGACCCTGCATCCCGAGCGCGTGCGCGCGGTGGCCGGGCTGAGCGTCCCGTTCGTCCCGCGAGCGCCCGCGGCGCCGCTGCCGATCATGCGCCGCCACCTCGGCGAGGACTTCTACATCGTCTGGTTCCAGGAGCCCGGGGTGGCGGATGCGGCGCTGGCGCGCGACGTGCGCCGCACGCTGACGACCTCACGCCAGTGGACCGCGAGCTGGGCCGAGGAGGACCCCAACCCGCCGCGCGTGCCCGCGTGGCTGTCCGAGTCCGAGCTCGCCGTCTACGTCGCGGAATTCGAGCGAACCGGGTTCACCGGTGGTCTGAACTGGTATCGCAACATCGACCGCAACTGGGAGCTCACTGCCGAGATCGCACAGCAGCGCGTCGAGCAGCCCGCGCTGTTCATCACCGGCGAGCTCGACCCCGTGCGCCGCTTCATGCCGGCCGAGGCGATGCGCGGCTGGGTCATGGACCTACGCGCGGAGATCGTGATCGCGGGCGCCGGGCACTGGGTGCAGCAGCAGGAGCCCGATGCGGTCAATGCGGCGCTGCTCGGGTTCCTCGGCGAACTCTGAGCGCGCTAGTGGCTGCGCGCGACGAAGCTGATCCTGCCGTCGTTCTCGAGGATCGCCCACCGGATCTCCGCGACTGAGACGATCTGCGCGAGCCGCGCCTCCTCCTGGATATCCTCGATCGAGATCCGCTCGCGTCGCAGATTGCGCTCGATCGGACGCCCCTCCTGGACGAGCACGATCGGCTCACCCTCGGTCACGAGCCGCGCGCGCCGCGAGTGAAAGGAGACCCAGCTGACGGCGACCGACAGCACGGCGATCGTCGAGATGACCGTCAGCGTGCCGGTGACCGACTGGTCGCTCTGGGTGATCCCCTGCTGCACCAGATCGCCGAGCACCACGAGCAGGATGAAATCGAAAGGCTCGAGATCGCTGAGCTGGCGGCGCCCGACGATCCGCGTGACCAGCAGGATGAAGAAGAAGACGACAGTGGCGCGGATGACGAGATCCATGGGCTAGGGAAAGATCGTCAGGGATCGGTGCAAGCGCGCCAACGGCACGGTGCCGTCATCGATCTCCACGTCCTCGCGGCGCTTGCCCACGTTGGTCGGATTCACCTGGAAGTAGATCCACGCGATCAGCGTCCGGCCGGCGGCGAGCTTGCCGTACGTGAGCACCACCTGACCGTTGCGTGAGCTCTCCTGGGTTGGTTCGGGCACGATCGAGTTGACGCTCATCGACTCCCACCAGCCGCGATCGAAGACGACCGCGGGTTCTCCGATGTCGCGGTGGGCGGTGACCTCGACGCGCACCTGGAAGATCAGCCCGCTTCGCAGGCGCGCCGGAGCGGTCACTCTGAGGCTCGCGGCGGGGGCAACCGCGGTGCTCGTCGTCGGCCGCTGCCCGAAGACGTTGAGCAGCGCGAGGACCGGCAGGACCGCGATCAGACACAGCAATGCGCGCCGGTAGAGCACGTGGCGCAGACGCCCAACGAGGTCGCGATTGCGCTCGAGCGTGATCCCTTCGGGCACGTCTTCCATCCAGACGCTCTATTCGCCCTGCGCTGCTGCGACCCTGCCGCCTGGACGCGTCTTGACAGCTCGGGCTGCGCACGGTTACGGTGGCTCCAGTGAGCTCGGGACGGGGGTTTGGGGGCGACTCGGCCTCGCTCGGGCTGATCGATACCGAGAGGGGAGGCAGCAATGGGAAAGCGCGGCCGAATGATCGGCTTGATAGCGCTGTGCGTCGGCGTGCTTGCGCCGGCGGCAGCAGCAGCTGCGCAGTCATACGTAGCGCTCGGAGACTCGTATTCCTCTGGCGTGGGAACCCGGGTCTTCTACAACGAAGAATGCTCCCGAAGCCCGGACGCGTACGGCCCGAAGATCGCGGCGGCACGGTCCTACACGCTGAGCTTCAAGGCGTGCAGCGGCGCGACGACGACGGACGTCAACGGCAAACAGCTCGGGACGCTCACCGCCACCACGAACCTCGTAACGATCACGATCGGTGGCAACGACGCGGGCTTCAGCAACGTGATCATCAACTGCGCGCTTTATTACTTCACCTGCGGCGGGGCGATCAGCGAAGCGAACAGCTTCATCCAGAACAAACTGGGGGCGCTGCTGGACACGACCTATAACAACATCAGATCGCGGGCGACGACGGCACACGTCGTGGTGCTCGGATATCCGCACCTGTTCACCCCGACGGGCACGACCTGCAACTTCAACTTCCTCACGTCATCGAACGAGAAGAGACTGAATGAAACCGCAGACAAACTCGATGGTGTGATCAAAGCGCGCGCCGAAGCTCACGCGTTCACCTTCGTCGATCCGCGCAACGCGTTCCTGGTGCACGAGGTCTGCTCTTCGTCGGAGTGGCTCAACGGCCAGTCCAACCCGCTGTCGGAATCCTACCATCCGAACATCGCGGGCCAGGCTGACTTCACCACGCAGATCGAGGGCGTTCTTCCGTAGCGAACACGCGGACAGAGCCCGTCGGACGAGGAGATCGGAAGCGCCTTTTGCGCGCAGCCGATCTCCGTCCGGCGCGGCTAGAGGTGCGCGAGGCTTTCTTCTGCGAGGTGCTTCGCTTCTTCGAAGCGCGCGAGCCTGGACTGCCAGGCGAGTTCTTTGGCTTTGATCCGTTCTTCGATCAGGAGAATGTGGGCCTGCAGCAGTTCCATGCGCGCCGTTTTGGCTGCGCACGATTTTTCGATCGGACATCCGCGTTCCTGCATTTTCAGGAGCTCCTTGCGCGCCGCTTCAAGGAGCCTCGTGCGCCCGGCGATCCCGCGGGCAGCGACGGCGCCAAAGAAGGCCACGTGCGAGTCAAGGACGGCGATCCGGCGGGTCAGCCGGCTGATCTTGCGCGCGTGCGCCTGTTCTGAGCGCGCGGCGGCGTCAGCATGCCGGGCTGCGTTCGGAGCCGCCGCGGAGGCGCCGCCGGCGAAGCAGGCGCCGAGCGCCAGCACCAAGGCCAGGATGGTCCCGGCGAGCTTTGCGCGTGTGATCGGCATGTGGGGTGACTCGGCCGAACCGCATCCGCGCGAAAGCGCTTTGGGCGCTGCTCGAACATCTGTCCCCCGAGCGGGGGCTCAAGCGCTCAGCTCGAGTACCGAGCGGATCCCGTCCTGCGCGTGCATGAGCTCGAAAGCCCGGTTGACGTCGCGCAGGGGCATGCGATGTGAGATGAACTCATCGACGTCGAGCTCGCCCCGCAGATACAGCTCGACGAGCTGCGGCACCTGGTCACGGCCCTTCACGCCGCCGAACGACGAGCCGCACACGCGGCGCCCTGTGATCAGCAGGCGAGGTACGACATCGAGCGTCTCGCCCTTGCCCGCGACCCCGCACACGGTGCAAAGCCCCCAGCCCATGCGCGTGGCTTCGAGTGCTTCGCGCATCACCGAGACGTGGCCGGTGGCCTCGAAGGCATAGTCGGCGCCGAACCCCGAGGTGGCCTCGAGCGTCCGCTGCACCGCGTTCTGATCCGCGAGCCAGCAGTCGGTTGCCCCCTGGCCGGCTGCGAGCTTCAACCGATCCTCGGACTTATCGACGCAGATGATCCGCTCGGCTCCCTGCAGGCGGCATCCGGCGACGGCGCCGAGGCCGACCATGCCCGCGCCGAACACGACGCAGCTCGAGCCGGCTGTGACCTCGGCGGTGAACATCGCCGCTCCGAGCCCGGTCGAGAGCCCGCACGCGAACAGGCACGCGCTGTCGAGGGCCGCCTCGGGGCTCACCTTCGCCAGCGCTATCTCCGGCAGGACGGCATATTCGGCGAAGGTCGAGGTGCCCATGAAGTGGCGGATCGGCTCGCCGGCGCGCGACAGGCGCGTCGTGCCATCCGGCAGATGGCCTTGGTTCTGCTGCTCGCGTATGGCGAGGCACAGGTTCGTCCGCGGGCTCAGGCAGTGGACGCACTCGCGGCATTGCGGAGAGAACAGCGTCACGACGTGATCGCCGCGCGCGAGCGAGCTGACCCCCTCGCCGAGGGCTTCCACCACTCCAGCTCCCTCGTGCCCGAGAACGGTCGGCGCGTAGCCTGACGGGTCAGCTCCGGAGGCGGTGTACATGTCGGTGTGGCAGACGCCGCATGCGACGATCCTCACCAGCACCTCGCCGGCGCGAGGATCCGCGAGGTCGAGCTCCTGGACGACGAGCGGGCGGGCGAACTCCTCGAGGACCGCAGCGCGAATCTTCACGGGCCGGGCGCTCGGAGGCGCTGTGGGTCGGTCTCGTTCATCGCGCGGGCAATTCTCGCAAAGTCCCGCGGCGCTATGGCACGTCTTCGGCGCGCGCGCGCTGTGAAGCGAGCCGCGCGAGCAGTAGGCTGGATGGATGCTCTCGCAGCCGGCGCCGCGCGAAGCACAGGCTCTGCCGCTGCGCGGGGAGTTGCGCTACGGCTTCGAGCTCGCGCGCCTGCTCGTCGATCGCGAGTTCCTGCGGCCCTCGCGCCAGGAGGCCGATCCTGCGGTCCTGCTCGTCCCCGGTTTCATGGCGGGCGACCAGTCGCTGCGCGTGCTCGCCGGCTGGCTGCGCCGGCGCGGCTCGATCACAGCGGGCGCCGGGATGCTCGTCAACGCGGACTGCGCCGAGCGGGCTGTGCGCGGAATCGAGACCCGCCTGCAGCAGCTCGCGGAGCGTGCGGGGGCGCGCGTGGCCCTGATCGGCCAGAGCCGCGGCGGCGCGCTGGCGCGGGTGGCAGCGCTTCGCAACCCGGATCTGGTGAGCACGCTGGTGATGCTCGGCTCGCCGGTCCTCGCGCCGCTCGACGTCGGTCCGGCGGTGCTCGGTGCGGTGCGCTCGGTGGCTTGGCTCGGCGACCTCGGCGTGCCCGGGACACTCTCCAGCGAGTGCCGCGACGGCCCCTGCTGCGCGGCGTTTCGCGAGGACCTTCAGGCGCCGCTCGCGCCGGGCGTTCGCGCTGTCGCGATCTACTCGCGAAGCGACGGGATCGTCTCCTGGAAGGCGTGCCTTGACCCGTACGCGGAGCACCTGGAGGTCTCCTCGAGCCACGGCGGGATGTCTGTGAACGCGGACGTCTACAGGGCGCTCGCGCGGATCCTCGACGGGGAGGCGGATCCATGGACTGGATGAGCCCGATGGACGCGTCGTTTTTGCATCTCGAGGGGCCGATGAACCCGATGCACATCGGCGGCGTGAGCATCTTCGAGGGGCCCGCGCCGCCGTTCGAGCGGCTCACGGAGATGGTGTCGGGCAAGCTTGGCCTCGTCCCGCGCTATCGCCAGAAGGTGCGCTTCGTGCCGCTCGGCCTCGGCCGTCCGGTGTGGATCGACGATCCCCACTTCAACCTCGCCTACCACCTGCGCCACAGCGCGCTGCCGCCGCCGGGCAGCGATGAGCAGCTGCGCCGCACGGCGGCGCGCATCTTCGCGCAGCACCTCGATCGCGACAAGCCGCTGTGGGAGATCTGGATGCTTGAGGGCTTGAGCAAGAACCGCTGGGTGCTGCTCTCGAAGGTTCATCACTGCATGGTCGACGGCGTGTCCGCCACCGATCTGATGTCGGTGATGTTCGGAGCCGATCCTGCGCCGGGCGCCATGGACATGTGGGAGCCCGCGCCGGAGCCGAGCGGCGCGGAGCTCGTGCTGCGCACGCTCACGCGACGGACGCTTGACCCCTCCGAGCAGCTGCGCAGCGTGCAGGCGGCGCTGCGCGCACCGCGCGCGTCGCTGCGCCAGGCGCAGGATCTGCTTCGTGGCATGACCTCGGCCGCGCGCGTGATGCGCCCGGTGGGCAGCTCCTCGCTGACGGGCCCGGTCGGGCCGCATCGCACCTGGACCTGCGCGCAGGTGCGCCTGAGCGACGTCAAGACGGTGCGCGCAGCGCTGGGCGGCACCGTCAACGACGTCGTGCTCACACTCGTCTCCGGCGGTCTGCGCGACCTGCTCCAGGCGCGCGGCGAGCCGGTGGACGAGCGCACGATACGCGCGCTGGTGCCCGTATCGATCCGCAGGCCGGGCGAGCGCGGCGTCTATAACAACCGGGTCTCCGCGATGGTCGCCGAGCTGCCCGTCGGCGTCGCCGATCCGGCTGAGCGCCTGCAGTCGGTGCGCGTTCAGATGGACGGCCTGAAGGAGTCAAGGCAGGCGGTCGCGGGCGACGTTCTCACCTCGTTGTCGGGATTCGCGCCGCCGATGCTGCTCGCGCTCGGTGCGCGTCTCGCCGCGCGCTCCTCCGCGCTCGGCATGCAGACCGGCGTCACGAACGTGCCGGGGCCGCAACAGCCGCTGCACACGCTCGGGCGGCGGCTGCTCGAGTCCTTCCCGTTCGTCCCGGTGATCGGCCAGGTGCGGATCTCGATCGCGATCTTCTCCTACGACGGCGGGCTCTACTTCGGCGTCACCGGCGACTACGACAGCTCGAGCGACATCGCGATCCTCACCACGGGCGTCGAGCGTGCGATGGCCGAGCTGCTCACGCTTCTCGCCCCGGCTCCGAAGCGCAAGACCCGAGCGAAGCAGAAGGTCAGCGGACGCTGAGCGCGCCCTGGCCCGGGGACGCTACTGGCCGGTGGCTCGCCGGTAGCGCGCGACCGCGAGCGGCGCGAACACGGCGATGATCGCAAGCGACCAGACGACGGCGCCCCACACGTTGTTCTGAGCGGGCGAGCCGAGCCACAGCGCGCGCATCGCGTCGACCGTGACGGTGAACGGATTGACTTCCGCGAAGGCGCTCAGCACCGCGGGCATGGAGGCGACGGGTACGAATGCAGAGGAGATGAAGGTGAGCGGAAAGACGGCGATGAAGCCGGCCGAGTT
>JAXDGS010000182.1:0-19630 GCA_034664905.1 Solirubrobacteraceae bacterium
AGAAGAGCGACTACCGCCGCTTCACGATCCGCACGGTGGAGGGTTCCGACGACTACGCGGCGATGGCGGAGGTGCTGGCGCGGCGCTTCGCGCAATGGGAGCACCAGGCGGATCTCTCCCCGCACGACCCCGCCTACGATGCCGGCTTCGCGTCGCTGCCGAACCTCGTCGTGATCGACGGCGGCAAGGGACAGCTTGCGGCGGGCCTCGAGCCACTGCGCGGCTTTCGCGAGCGCGGCGTGGCGGTCGTGGCGCTGGCGAAGCGGATCGAGGAGCTGTTCGTGCCCGGCCGGGCGGCGCCGCTCGTGCTCGACCATTCGACGCCGGAGCTGCAGCTTCTGCAGCGGGTCCGCGACGAGGCGCACCGCTTTGCGATCAGCCACCACCGGACGCGGCGCGACAGGGCGATGACCGGCTCGCTGCTCGACGAGCTGCCAGGCATCGGGCCCGCGCGCAAGCGGGCGCTGATCGCCCACTTCGGCTCGCCGGATGCGGTGATCGCGGCGAGCAACGAGGAGCTGCAGGCGGTGCCCGGCCTGCCGGCGAAGGTCGGGCGGGAGCTGCATGGACATCTTCATCGTGCCGGCTAGCGTGCAGCACAACGTCCACGGCACGTCCGCTGTGCGCGGCAGAATCTAGACGATGGCCGTCATACGGACACTGCGTCCCCTGCGTGCCGGCGGCGAGAAGGCCGGTAAGCCAGGCAAGGCCGGCAAGGCCGGCAAGCCGGTCATCGACACGCGCCTTCGGGATCTCGTCGTGATCACCGGCTTCTCCGGCGCGGGCAAGTCGACCGCGATGAACGTGTTCGAGGACGCGGGCTACTTCTGCGTCGACAACCTGCCGCCGGAGATGATCCGCTCGCTCGTGGAGCTGTTCGTGCACAAGGGCTCGAAGGTCGAGCGCGCGGCGGTCGTCTCGGATGTCCGCGGCGGCGTTTACTTCGAGGCGCTGCGGGCGGTGGTGGACGATCTCGACGCGCTCGGGCTCAGCCATCACGTGCTCTTCCTGGAGGCGGCCGAGCAGACGCTCGTCACGCGCTACAAGGAGACGCGCCGGCGCCATCCGCTGGCGCCGGAGGGTAGCGTCGCGGCGGGAGTCGCGGCCGAGCGAGCGCTGCTCGAGCCGCTGCGCAGCAGCTCGGACCTCGTGATCGACACGACCGGCATGTCGGCAGCGACGCTGCGCGCGAAGATCGCCGACGAGTTCCTGCCGCGCAACACAGCGGTCCCGCTGGCGCTGACGTTCATGAGCTTCGGCTTCAAGCACGGACCGCCGCGCGACGAGGATCTGGCGTTCGACGTGCGTTTCCTGGACAACCCGCACTACGAGGCGAAACTACGCGAGCTCACCGGCCTCGATCAGCCGGTGGTCGACTACATCGCGCGCGACGGGCGTCTCGAGCAGTTCTACGAGCGCCTGCATTCGCTTCTCGATTTCCTGTTGCCGCAGTACGTCGCCGAGGGCAAGGCGCACCTGGTGATCGCGATCGGGTGCACCGGTGGGCGCCACCGCTCCGTCGCGATCGTCGAGCACCTCGCCGAGCGCTACCGCGGCCACGAGAACCTCGATGTCGCGGTCGCCCACCGCGACCTGGACAAGTCCCCGCGCAGCGCCTAGTGCAGCTACCGGCGCGCGCCGGGCGTCTGCGATCCGCGCAAACCCAGATGCTCACTGCGCGCACCGGGCCTGTGCGCCGGCCCCGAGCCCATTGATAGCCTCCCCCGCGATCGGCGCGCGGAGCGGCACTCCAGGGCGCGTCATCGTCGGTCGGGCCCAGCGGGGTCCGCGTTCTTCTACCAGGAGGCGATGAATGCCAGTACGCGTGGGGATCAACGGGTTCGGCCGCATCGGCCGGAACGTGTTCCGCGCCGCCAAGGCCCTGCAGGAGGCCGGCGCCGCGGATATCGAGTGGGTTGCGGTCAACGACATGACCGACTCGCGGACGTTGGCGCATCTGCTCAAGTACGACTCGATCCTCGGTCCCTACCCAGGCACTGTGCAGGCCCGCGAGGACGCGATCGAGGTCGACGGGCGCGAGCTGAAGGTCCTCTGCGAGCTCGACCCAGGCGCGCTCGCTTGGGGTGATTTAGGGGTCGACGTGGTGATCGAGTCGACCGGCCACTTCACCGGTCGCGAGGGCGCCGCCAAGCACCTCGCGGGCGGTGCGAAGAAGGTCATCATCTCCGCGCCCGCGACGAACCCCGACGCGACGGTCGTGCTCGGAGTCAACTTCGATGAGGTCTACGACCGCGATCGTCACCACGTGATCTCAAACGCCTCGTGCACCACCAACTGCCTCGCGCCGGTCGCCAAGGTGCTCAACGACACGGTCGGCATCAAGCACGGCCTGATGACCACGATTCACGCCTACACCGCCGATCAGCGCCTGCAGGATCTGCCGCACTCCGACCTCCGCCGCGCGCGCGCCGCCGCCATCAACCTGATCCCCGCATCGACCGGCGCGGCCAAGGCGATCGGCCTCGTGATCCCGGCGCTGCAGGGCAAGCTTCACGGCTTCGCGGTGCGCGCGCCGGTGCCGACCGGGTCGGTCGTCGACCTCACGGTCGAGTGCGAGCGCGAGACGAGCGTCGAGGAGGTGAACGCGGCGCTGAAAGCCGCCGCGGACAGCGGACCGTTGCACGGCCTGCTGCATTACACCGAAGATGAGATCGTCTCAACGGACATCATCGCGTCGCCCTACTCCTCGATCGTCGACTCGCAGCTGACCGCGATGATCGACGGGACGATGATCAAGGTGGTGGCCTGGTACGACAACGAGTGGGGTTATTCGAACCGGATCGTGGATCTCGTGCAAAAGGTGCTGTGAGCGCGATCAGGAGCATCGACGACCTTGACGTGCGCGGTCGGCGCGTGCTCGTGCGCGTCGACTTCAACGTGCCGCTGCGGACCGCTGACGATGGCCGGGTGCTGGTCGACGACGACACGCGCATCGTCGCGGCGCTGCCCACGATCGAGGAGCTGCGCGGCCGCGGCGCGCGGCTGGTGCTGGTCTCCCATCTCGGCCGTCCCGATGGCACGCGTGTGGAGGGCCTGTCGATGGCTCCGGTGGCCGCGCGCCTGCGCGAGCTCACCGGCGCGGAGGTGGTGCTCGCTCCAGCGGTGCTCGGCGATCAGGTGAGCGCGCTCGCACAAGAGCTGCGTGACGGCGAGATGCTGCTGCTCGAGAACGTCCGTTTCGAGCCTGGCGAGCAGCGCAACGACCCCGAGTTCGCACGAGCGCTCGCGGAGCTCGCGGAGCTCTACGTCAACGATGCGTTTGGGGCTGCGCACAGGGCACACGCGAGCACCGAGGGCGTCGCGCACCTGCTTCCCAGCGCTGCGGGCCGCCTGCTCGAACGCGAGGTGCGCACGCTCACGGGAATCCTCGAGACCCCGAGCCATCCACTCGTCGCGATCGTCGGCGGCGCGAAGGTGGCCGACAAGATCGCGGTGATCGAGCGCTTCCTGCAGATCGCCGACGTGCTGATCATCGGCGGCGCGATGTGCTTCCCGTTCCTCTGCGCGGAGGGGCACGCGGTCGGTTCCTCGCTGTGTGACGAGCAGGACACCGAGCACGCGCGGCACGCGCTCGCGCAGGCTCGCCGGCCGGGTAGCGCCCGCGTCGAGCTGCCGGTCGATCTCGTGATCGGCGATCGCCTGGCCGAGGACGCGAGCCATCGGGTGCTCGACGGCGTGGATGTGCCGGATGGATGGATGGGACTCGACATCGGCCCTGCGACCGCCGAGCGCTACACCGTCGAGATCGCACGTGCCGGAACGGTCTTCTGGAACGGGCCGATGGGCGCGTTCGAGCTCGAGCCCTTCGCGGGCGGAACACACGCGGTGGCGAAGGCGGTCGCGAATGCGGCGGGCGTGACGGTCGTCGGCGGCGGCGATTCGGTTGCGGCGCTGGCGCATTTCGGCCTGGAGCACGCTGTCGATCACCTCTCGACGGGCGGCGGCGCGACGCTCGAGCTGATCGAGGGGCGCGTGCTTCCCGGAGTGGCGGCGCTCGAAGGCGCTGGAGTCGTCTCTTGAGCGCGCGCACGCCGCTGATCGCCGGCAACTGGAAGATGTACAAGACCGAGCGCGAGGCGGAGGAGTACATCCAGGCGCTGCTGCCGCGGGTGTCGGCGCTCGACGCGGTGGACGTCGCGATCTGCGTGCCGTTCACCGACCTTCGCGCGATGGTCGACAGCGCGCGAGGCTCCCGCGTCGAGGTGTATGCGCAGAACATGCACGAGGAGCCCGAGGGGCCCTATACGGGCGAGATCTCCGCGCCGATGCTGCGCGAGCTCGATGTGCGTGGCGTGGTGCTCGGCCATTCCGAGCGGAGGGCGCTGTGCGGCGAGAGCGACAGGGCGCTGGCGCTGAAGGTCGCGGCGGCGCTGAACGCAGCGATCGTGCCGATCCTGTGCGTCGGCGAGACCGAGGGCGAGCGCGACGCCGAGGAGACCGACCGCAAGCTGCGTCATCAGATCCAGGAGGGCCTCGCCGGCGTCGCCGACGAGACGCTCGCGCAGGTGGTCGTCGCGTACGAGCCGATCTGGGCGATCGGCACCGGCCGGGTCGCCGCGCCGGAGCAGGCGCAGGAGGCGATTGCCTTCATCAGGGCGCTGGTCGGCGACCGAAGCGCGCAGGCCGCCGAGGAGATCCGGATTCTCTACGGCGGCTCCGTGAAGCCCGAGAACGCAACCGAGCTGCTGTCGCTGCCGGACGTCGACGGAGCGCTGGTGGGCGGTGCATCGCTCGCGGCGGAGTCCTTTGCGCAGATAGCCGCGAGCGGCGTTCGATGAGCAGCCGCCACGGTGCCGCGGCGCTCCCCGCGCCGTGCGCTTGCTTGGTCGTCCTCGACGGATGGGGCCTCGCCGACCCAGGGCCCGGAAACGCGGTGACGCTCGCGCGAACGCCGGTGTTCGACGAGCTGTGGGCGAGCTACCCCCACACCACGCTCGCTGCGAGCGGACTCGCGGTCGGCCTGCCGGAGGGCCAGATGGGCAACAGCGAGGTCGGGCATCTGAACCTCGGCGCGGGCGGGGCCGTGCGCCAAGATCTGGTGCGCATCGACGAAGCGATCGCTGACGGGTCGCTGAGCGAGAACGAGGCGCTGCGGGCGGCGTTCGACGCATCGGGGCGCGTGCATCTGATCGGGCTCGTCTCCGACGGTGGCGTGCACTCCTCGCTCGAGCACCTGCGCGCGCTGATCGCGCTCGGGGATTCGCTCGGCGTCGAGGACCTCGTCGTGCACGCGTTCACCGACGGCCGCGACACGCTGCCGCACGCCGGTGTCGGTTACCTCGCGTCTCTGGAGCGCGTGCGCGGCGCGCGCGTCGGGTCGGTGATCGGCCGCTACTGGGCGATGGACCGCGACCGGCGCTGGGACCGCACGCAGCGCGCGTACGACATGCTCGTGCACGGCCGCGCGCCCCACCATTACGAGAGCGGCGAGGAGGCGGTCGCTGCGGCGTATGCGCGCGGTGAGACCGACGAGTTCATCGAGCCGACGCTCGTCGGTGCCGAGGCGAGGATCCGGTCTGGAGACAGCGTGATCTGCTTCAACTTCAGGCCTGACCGCATGCGTCAGCTCGTGCGCGCGCTCGCGGAGCAGGGCTTCGGTGACGGAGCCGAGGAGCTGCCCGGGTGGGAGGGCCGCGGCGGCGGCGCCCCTGTGGAGCGCTGCACGACCCTCACGCGCTACGAGGAGGACTGGCCGTTCCCGGTCGTGTTCGCGGCGGAGCAGCCGGCGACGACGCTCGCCGCCGAGCTCGCGCGCGCCGGCGCGTCGCAGCTGCACGTCGCGGAGACCGAGAAGTACGCGCACGTGACCTACTTCTTCAACGGCGGCTTAGAGGCCGAGCAGGAGGGCGAACGGCGCGAGCTCGTCCCCTCGGTTCGCGATGTTCCGACCTACGACCATAAGCCGCAGATGAGCGCCCGCGCGGCGGCGGCGGCTTTCGTCGGCGCGTGGCGCGCGGACCGGCCTCGCTTCGGGATCATCAACTTCGCCAACCCCGACATGGTCGGCCACACGGGCGTGATCGCAGCGGCGGTCACCGCGATCGAGACCGTCGACGGCGCCCTCGCGGAGGTGCTTGCGGCGGTGCACGAGAGCGCGGGCGTGTGCGTGGTGACGGCCGACCATGGCAACGCCGAGCACATGCTCGAGCCCGACGGCAGCCCCAACACCGCGCATTCGCTCAATCCGGTGCCGCTGATCGTCACGAGCCACGCGGTCACGCTGCGCGACGGCGGCTGTCTCGCGGACGTCGCACCGACCGTGCTCGAGCTGCTGGGCATCGAGCAGCCCGCGGCGATGACCGGGCGCTCGCTGATCGTCTCACGCTAGATTGCGCGCGGGCGCGCGTCGCTGGCGCGCCGCCAAGCGCACAGGAGGAGCACCTTTGACCGACAAGATCCCGACCACGAACGCAGCGGGCCGCTCACGTCTGCTGCTTGCGTCGTTCTTCATCGGCGCTGGCGTCAATCATTTCGTGGCGCCGCGTGCGTACATACGGATGGTGCCCCCGCGCTTGCGCAAGGACGCAGCGCGCGTGGTCGCGATCAGCGGCGTCGCAGAGATCGCCGGAGGCGCCGGCGTGCTGCTGCCGGCGACCCGCCGCCTGGCCGGTCTCTGGCTGATCGGCGTGCTCGCGGCGGTGTTTCCCGCCAACCTGTACATGGCGCGTACACCCGAGCGCTTCCGGCGCATACCGCGTTGGGCGCTCTATGCGCGCCTGCCTTTGCAGCCGCTGATGATGCGCTGGGCGTGGAGGGCGACGCGGGGCCGGTGAGCGAAGCGGCTCTTGAGGGCGCGCGCGACGCTGCTATGTTCGCTTGAGAGGGTGTTCTGAATTCCGAGACCATGTCGACCGCGACCGCTGTCAAGACTGCTTCGATCGAGCAGGAAGCCCTAAGCGAAGGGGAGCTCCGCGCCTGGCAGGGGCTGCTGCGCGCGCATGGCTGCTTGTCCAAGCAGCTGGACGCGGTGCTCGAGCAGGTGCACAGCCTGCAGGGGAGCTCCTTCACGGTGCTCAATCACCTTGATGGGGTGAGCGGTGGACGAATGCGCATGTGCGAGCTCGCCGAGCAGACGCAGCTTTCACGCAGCGGCCTCACCCGTCTCGCGGATCGTCTCGAGCGTGACGGCCTGATCGAGCGCTGCTCGTGCGAATACGACGCGCGCGGCTCCTACGCGTGCCTCACCGAGCTCGGGCGCGAGCGCGTTCTCGAGGCGCGGGTGACGCACCGGGCGGTCGTGCGCGAGCGGTTCCTATCGCATTTCTCCGAGGGCGAGCTCGGCATGCTCGCCGACATGTGCGAGCGAATCGCGCCCTGTAGCGGCTGCTGAGTCGCGCCTATTCGCCGGGTGGCTCGGGGGGAAGGGGAGCGTCCTGCTCGGCCGCGCCTGCGTCCCGCGCGCCCGTCGGCGCGCTTCGGTGGCGATGACGGCGGTGCATGAAGAACGCGCCGCCGAGCGCGAGCAGCAACGCGGCGAGCCCGTAGAGGCCGAATGTTTTGACGGCGTTGCCGGCCGAGTTGCCGAGGAAGTAGGCGAGCAGTCCGATCGCCGTCGCCCACGTGATGCCGCCGAGCGCGTTCCATAACACGAACGAGCGCCAGTGCATGCGCGTTGCGCCGGCGAGCCACGAAGCCCACACCCGCAGGCCGAGCAGAAAGCGCCCGAAGAAGACAGCCTTGGGACCGTGCGCCTCGAAGAACGGCTCGCCGACGCGCAGCACCTCGAGCCGCTGGCGATGAAAGAGCCCGGGTCGCGTCAGGATCCATCGGCCGCCCTTGCGGCCGATGACGTAGCCGATGTTGTCGCCGACGATCGCGCCTGCTGCAGCGAGTCCGATCACGAACTCGATCTGGAGTTTGCCCTGGCTTGCGAGCACCGCGGCGGCGATCAGGCTGGTCTCGCCCGGGACCGGGACGCCGCTCGACTCGCTCATGACGAGCAGGAACAGCAGCGGATAGCCCGCGGTGCTGACCAGTTCCGTGACGTTGATGATCGCTGCCAACATGGCTTTGCTCCTGGCGTCGCGGTCGGGGCGCGGGCTCCGGGGGGCGTGTCGTCCCGGGCAGCCGGCCCTCGCTACCGGCTGTTTTCCGAGACCAGCGCCTTGAGCGCCGAGGCAGCCTGCTGGACGTCGGTGTAGACGACGTTGCGCAGAACCACTCTGGTCGGCGTCGGCGTGGTGATGAGCACGATCGCGATGATCGCAGCGGCGAGCGCGAGCAGCGCGATCAGCGCGATCAGCAGGCGATTTCCGCTGCGCTGGCGCGCAGGGGCGGCCGCGCGCGCAGCAGGGCGCGCGCGTGCCGGCTCCGAGCGGACCGGTCCGGGGCGAGGCCTGCGGGGCGTGACGGCCTGGGTCTGCTGGGTCGAGCGGCGGCGAGAGGTGAGGACGTTCGTAGCCTGCGTCGCGGGCGCGCCGCGCACCGGCGCGCGACGCTCGCGCGGAGAGATGCCGTCGGCGCCATCGCGCAGCGCGCGGCCCATTTCGCGCGCGGTTTGATAGCGCTCACGCGGCTCGAGCGCAAGCGCGACCGCGACCGCGTCGGCGAGCTCTGGGCCGACGGCGGCGACCAGCGTGTCGAGCCTGGGCGGCGCCTCCTGCTGCTGCTTGAGCGCGAGCTCGGTCAGCGACGTCGCCTCGTAGGGGAGGCGTCCGGAGATCAGCTGATATGTGACGACGCCGAGGGCATAGAGGTCGGCGCTCGGACCGGCCTCTTCGCCGCGCGCCTGCTCGGGCGCGAGGTAGGCGGCGGTCCCGAGCACGGAGCCGACCTGCGTGATGCTCGACTGCTCGGTGGCCTTCGCGATACCGAAGTCTGCGAGCTTGACCTCGCCTTCGCGCGCGCGCAGCAGGTTGCCGGGCTTCACGTCGCGGTGCACGACGCCGTGGCGATGCGCGTAATGCAGGCCCTCGCATGCCTGCTCGATGATCGACAGTGCCTCCTCGACCTCCATCCAGCGATCGTCGCGCAGGATCTCCGCACAGGAGCGTCCCTGGATGTACTCCATGACGATGAAGTACTGCTCGGTGCTCTCGTCGCGGCCGGAGTCGAAGACCTGCACGATGTTGGGGTGCACGAGCCGCGCGGCGGCCTGCGCCTCGCGCTGGAAGCGCGACACGAAAGCGGGGTCCTCCGCGAGATGCTCGGCCAGCAGCTTTACAGCGACCTGGCGCTCGAGGCGCAGATCCATGGCGAGGTGAACGGTGGACATACCGCCGAAGCCGAGGCGGCCTTCGAGGTGATAGCGCCCGGCGATCTCGACGTCGTTCACTTGCCGCCTCCCTGGCCGCCGCCGTCGCCTTCACCGGCGCCGGTGCCGCCGCCCGCGGGCGCTTCGCCTTCTTTGGGCGCGGGCGTTCCGCCACCGGGGCCAGAGGGGCTCGGCGCGGGCGTGCTCGTCGCGGCTGTGGTTTCGGTGCTCGTCGTCGGCGTCGTGTCGGTGCTGGTGGCGGTGGTCGTGTCGCTCGTGCTCGTCGTCTTCGGCGCGGTGCTCGTGGTGGTGGTCTGTGCGAGCGGCTGAGCGCACAGCGAGAGCGCGCGAGCGCGCAGGTTGGAGATGCCTTTCTGCAGTGTGCTGTGTAGCCCGGCGTCAACCGATGTCGGCAGCGCAACGAAGTCCCGTTCGGTTTTCACCAGCGCCGTTTCCGTCGCGGTGCAGCTCCCGTTGCCGGTCGCAGCTGCCTGCGCGACGGCTTCGAAGTCGCTCTGCAGCGGACCCGCGTCGGCTGCGGGGATCAGCTTGGCGGAGGAGCCGCAGGAGACGAGTCCGGCGGCCGCGGCGCCGAGCGCGGCAGCGGTGAGCGCGGCCGCGAGCGGGCGGCCGGGAAAGCTCCGAGCGCGCGATCCGGCGTCGCGCGGGCGCTGGCGCATGTTCATTGACCGTACTCCAGACGCTCCGCGAGCGAGTCGGGCAGGCGCGCTGCGCGGATCGCTGCGGCGGCGCCCGCGATGTCATAGGGCTCGCGATGAAAGGTCGCCGCCATGCCATCGAGGTCGAGCATCAACCATGCCGCGCGCGCGTCGCCGTCGCGCGGCTGACCGACGCTGCCGGGGTTCAAGAGCCACTCTCCGTCGCGCACGTCGAGCTGGGTGCCCTCCCGCTGCGGCTCACCGGTGGTGGGCTCGCCCTCGCGACGGACGAACGACAGCGCCACGTGCGAGTGTCCGATCAGGCACAGCCGGTGCAGCTGATCGTCCAGGCACAGCTCCGCAAGCAGCGTTGAAAGGACGTACTCCCAGACAGGGTCACGCGGGCTTGCGTGGTAGAGGCCCACGCGGCTCTCGGCTCCCTGCGGACTCAGCGTCTTCAGGAACGCGAGGTTCTCGGCCGAGATCACCTCGCGCGTCCACTGAACCGCCAGCCCTGCGCCGCGCGAGAACTCGTCGAGCTCGAGCTCGCCGGTCACGGCCAGGTCGTGGTTGCCCGCGAGGCACACGGCGGCGTGCTCACGCGCGAGCTTCACGCACGCGTCGGGCTCGGCGCCGTAGCCCACCAGATCGCCGAGACACCAGAGCTCGGCTGCGTCGCTCGCTGCGACCGCCTCGAGCGTCGCTTCGAAAGCGTGGCGGTTGGCATGAATGTCGGAGATGACGGCGACCTTCATCATTCGAGGGTACGAACACCGCTGTCGCCGAAGCGTTCCACGTCCGCGGCATGCAGGCGCACGGCCGCGAGCTCGCGGCGCGAGTTCCCGGCGCTTTGAGCTACTCCCCGCTCGGAGCCGTCTCGGACCCGCCGTACTCCGGCAGGTTCTTGATTCCCTCACGCGTGAGCCACTTGGAGTAGTTGTCCTCCATCGCGTCGATGAGCTCACGCATGAAGCGCGGCGAAAGGTTTACGCGGGAGACCACGACGCCCGGAACCTCGTCGGACTCGACCTCATGGTCGACCCGGGCGAAGGTCACGGTGAACTCGTAGTCGGAATGGCTGACGTTCGCGAAGTTCGCGTAGACGCCGCCCATGATCTCGGGGGATAGGTGGATGTTGATGTGGCGCTCAGCGCCTGAGTCTTGGTCGGTCACGCAGCTAGTATCGCAAGCCCGAGCACCGATCCATGGCCGATTCCTCAGAGCACGATCACACAGCCTCCGGCGAAGCCCTCGTGAGCGCCTCGGCGGTGGCGCTGCAGGAGCTGCGGCGAGCGCTGCTCGCGTCCGCGGAGGAGATCGGCGGATCCCCCGCCCGCGCGGCTCTGGCGCCTGCGGGCGCGGGCGCGGTGGGCGCGATGTCCAGGGGCGCGCGCGGCGCGATGAGCGTCGAGCGCCCTCCACGGGCGCAGTTCGGGGACTACTCGACGAACGCCGCGCTGCTGTTGGCGCCCGCACTGGGCGCGCCTCCGCGCGAGATCGCCGAGCGCCTCGGTCAAGCGCTCGCACAGCGCCTCGGCGCGGTCCTCGAGCGCCACGAGGTGGCGGGCCCGGGCTTTCTCAACCTGTTCGTCACCGACGGCTGGCTCGCGACCGCACTCGCCGGGGTGCTGAGGGCGGGGGAGAAGTTCGGCGCGGGGAGCGCGAGCGCGCCCGAGCGAATCATCATCGAGTTCGTCTCGGCAAACCCGACGGGGCCGATGCATGTGGGCCACGCGCGAAACGCAGCCTACGGCGACGCGCTCGCGCGCCTGCTCACCTTTCAAGGTCACAGCGTCGCGCGTGAGTTCTACGTCAACGACGCCGGCTCGCAGGTGACCAAGCTCGGCGAGTCGATCCTCGCGCTCGCGCGCGGCGAGCAGGTTCCGCAGGACGGCTACCACGGCGAGTACGTACAGCAGCTCGTGGAGTTGTGCGAGCCGGGCATCGACGCGGCCGAGCTCGGCCGCAGGGCGGTAAGGGTGATGGTCGGTGAGATGCGTACGACGCTGAGTGCGTTTGGGCTGATGGAGTTCGATCGCTGGGCGTACGAGAGCGCACTGCACGAGGGCGATCCGAGCCCGGTCGCACACACGCTCCAGCTGCTCGGCGAGCAGGGGCACGCGTACACGAGCGAGGGTGCGCTGTGGCTGCGCACCACCGAGTTCGGCGACGACAAGGACCGGGTGCTCGTGCGCTCGAGCGGCGAGCACACCTACTTCGCATCCGATATCGCGTATCACGAGGACAAGCGCGAGCGCGGCTTTGAACGTCAGATCGACGTGTGGGGCGCTGACCATCACGGCTATGTCCAGCGGATGAAGGCCGCCTTCAAGGCGCTCGGCGGCGATGCGGATCGCCTCGAGCTGCTGATCATGCAGCTGGTGCACCTGATGCGCGGCGGCGAGCGTGCGCAGATGTCCAAGCGCGCGGGCGAGTTTGTGACGCTCGAGGATCTGCTGAGCGAGATCGGCGTGGACGCGGCCCGCTGGTATCTGCTGGCGCGCTCGCATGACACGACCGTGGATCTCGACCTGGACCTTGCGCGCGAGGAGTCCAGCGAGAACCCGGTCTACTACGTGCAGTACGCGCACGCGCGGATCGCGTCGATCCTCGCCAAGGCCGGCGAGCAGCGGATCCAGGAGGCGCTCACCGCGCCCGCCTACGCACTGGCCGAGCCGCTGCATCCGAGCGAGCGCGCGCTCGTCAAGCAGCTGCTGGAGTTTCCCGAGGAGGTTGCCGAGGCGGCGGAGCGCCGTGCGGTGCATCGCCTCGCCGCGTATGCGCTCGAGCTCGCACAGAGCTTCACCGCGTTCTATCGCGACTGCCGCGTGGTCGGTGCAGAGCCGGAGGACGTCGAGCTCCTGCGCGTCGCACTGTGCGTCGCGAGCGCTCGCACGCTCGCGCGTTGCCTCGGGCTGCTCGGCGTCGATGCGCCGCTTGAGATGTGAGCTCGAGGTCGCGGCGACGCTGGAGCTGCGAATCAGTCGAAACGGGCGATATCGGCCTGCAGGCGTGCGTTCTCTGTGGGGCTGAGCTCCGCCGCGGATGCGACTGCGCTGGATTCGGCGCGTGCGCGGCGCCGCCATCGCGGCAGCAGGAGCGCGAGCAGCGCGAGCAGTGCGAGCATCACCGCGAGCGGGACGAGATACGCGGCGGCGGCGAAGCCGTGCGTGCCAGGCAGGCCGAGCACCGTCGGGCCGTATTGAGCGACCAGCGCGCGCTTGATCTGCGCTTCGCTTTCTCCGCGGCCGATCTCCTCCGCGATGAACGCGCGCTCGCGATCGGCCTGCGCGGACTCGGCGACATTCAGCGGGATCTTGCACGTGACGCACATGACCTGGCGTTCGATCGCAGGAAGGCTCGTGCGCGGCTGCTGTGGCGCGGCGGACGCGAGCTGGGGAGCCCCTGCGAGGCAGGCGGCGAGCGCAAGCGCGAGCAGGGCGCAAGCACGGTGGGCCGCCGAGCGGGCGCCAGCTGGAGCGGGGGGCGCGGCGCTCGGCGCGATCACGAGCTCTGTGCGAGCGTGAGCGCGCGGTTGAGGAAGGCCTGTCCGATCTCACCGCGCGAGACCGCGACGACACGCCCCTCACGGTCGATGATGAAGCTCTCGGGGAGCTGGTTGGTGCCGTAGGCGTGTGCGAACGCGCCACTCGTGTCGCGCAGGTTGGGGTAGGTGAGGTGGTAGCGGCGCGCGAACGCTTGAGAGTCGGGGGAGGTATCGAGGTAGGTGACGCCCAGCACCGTCGCGTGCGCGCGCGTCAGCGGCCCCTGGGCGCGCTCGAGCAGCGGCGCCTCCACCTGGCATGGTTCGCACCAGGAGGCCCAGAAGTTCAGCACGACGACCTTGCCCTTCAGCGACGCGAGCGAGCCGGCGCCGGCGGCACCGAGGAGTGCGAGCATGCGCCCCGCATCCGGAGCGGGCGGGCGCTGGGCGCGCGCGACGAGCTCATCGAGCGTTCGGCTCGCGGACTGCGCGGAGACGCCATAGACGAGCAGCGCGATCAGGCCGGCTCCGGCGACGGTCGCGAGTATCGGCAGCGCGCGGCGTTTCACGGCCACCAAGGGTAGACGGCAGCCGTATCGGGCGGCGCGATTGCTCGGGAGGCCGCCCGCAAACGCTCATAGCCAGGGCGTAGTATCTCGCGCGCGCGGCGGTAGCTCAGTTGGTAGAGCGCAAGCTTCCCAAGCTTGAGGTCGCGGGTTCGACCCCCGTCCGCCGCTCTGCAATGGCGGCACACAACCGGAAAGTTGAGAGCTCATGGATCCCGATCGTTTGAAGACCATTCCGCTTTTCTCCTCGATGTCCGAGAAGGCTCTCGACACGGTGAGCGTGTTCGCGAGCGAGACGTCGGTCTCCGCCGGCAAGCGGCTCGTGCACGAAGGTGACTACTCGTATGACTTGATCGTCATCGACACGGGCACCGCCGACGTGATCAAGGGCGGCGAGGTCGTCGGGTCGCTGGGTCCGGGCGACGTCTTTGGGGAGATCGGGATGCTCTCCGGGGGCAAGCGCACCGCGGACGTCATCGCAACCTCCTCGATGCGCCTGATCACCCTCAGCAAATGGGATCTCAAGCGCATCTCCACCGAGGTCAGCGATCAGTTGCAGTCGCTCGTGGAGGAGCGCCAGAAGCTAAACGAGGAGCACGCTCAGCCTTCCTAGCCATCTCGGCGGTCGAGAGCTCGTCCCTCGACATCGCTACTCCGCCAGGCCCACGGCTTCGAGGGCATCTTGCCACGAGAGAAGGGCTTGGATTCTGATCAACCGTGACACGTGGCGCTTGGCGTCGGGACCGCGGCAGTGCTGCCCCGGATTCCCGCGGCTCGCGATTCTTACGCGCGGCGCTCAGGCCCCGCCGTAAGAGGGCGGCGCCTGGACGTCTTGGCGGCTGCTCGCGATCTGCGCGAGCAGCGCCTGGGGGGAGGTGCCGCCGAGCACGCGCAGGCGGTGCAGGCGGTAGGGGTCATCGGTCGGATGAGCCCAGCCGGGAACGACGGTCGTCGAGCCCTCGTACCCGGCCGCTCGGACCGCGGCGAGCACCGTCGCGTCGTAGTGGCCGGACGGGTAGCAGAACCAGTGCACGGGCACGTGGTAGCGCCGCTGAAGCGTCGTGCGTGCGACCGCGACCTCGTAGTGAAGCTGTTCGCTGCTCAAGGTGATCAGGTCTGCGTGGCTGAAGCCCTGGGTGTCGAGCTCCCATCCCGCGGCGAGCAGCCCCCGCACCTGCGCTTGTGCGAGGCCCCCCTGCGATGGCGGCAGGCCGCTCAGCTGGATGTTCTCGTCTGCGACCCACCCGAGACGCGCGAGCACGGGAAGCGCGTGGGTGTATTGAGACTGATAGCCGTTGTCGAACGTCAGGACGATCGGTTTGCCGTGCGGAAGCGGTGTGCCGTTGTGCCAATGGGACGCGAGCTGATCGAGCGTCACAGCGTGCCAGCCGCCGCTCACGAGCGCGTGCATCTGCGCGGCGAACTCGCTCGTCGGGACATACAGCCCGGGGAACGGAGCGCCGGCAGGTGCTGGAGCGATGACGTGGTACATGAGGATCGGAACGGGCTCGGTCCCGCGAGGGCCGCTCGGCGCGCTCGAGGCCTGCGCGGACGCGTTCGAGGCGCCCGCATGCACGCGCGCGCGGCCGGTCGTCTTGGCGCCCGCTCTGCTCGCCGCGCCGCGCGACCCCCCGTTCGAACCCGCGAGCGCCACCAACGCGAGCGTTATCGCGATGGCTACCGCTGCCGTGAGCGACGCGACTGCGAGGCGGCGGCGGCGGCGCAGACTGCGTTGCTGGTCCTCACGACGGGCTCGCCGCGCCTGGTCGTCCATCGCGGTCAGTCGCCGGCGAGGGACACCGGTAGCGGCTGTCCCGCGGGCGGCGGGTCGTCGCGGAGCAGCTGGGGCACCGTCACCGGGCGCAGGCCGCGCGCGCGAAGCCCTTCGATGATCGCGGGCAGCGCGGCGATCGTCTGGCTGCGCACGCCACCGCCGTCGTGCATCAGGATGACCGATCCTGGGTGAACATCGAGCAGCGCCCGTTCGACGATCGCGCTGACGCCCGGCTGCTTGTAGTCGCCGGTGTCTGTCGACCACAGCACCATCAGCAGGTGCAGCCGCTTCAGCTCGCGCAGCGTCGCTGCGTTGAAGGAGCCATACGGCGGGCGGAACAGGACGGGCCGCTTGCCGCCGAGCAGTTCGATCCGTGCGATCTGTTCGAAGAGCTCTTCGTACTGATCATGTGCTGAGAGCTGCGCGAGCATCGGATGGGTCTCGGTGTGATCTCCGATCGCGTCGCCGTCTTCCAGCGCCCTGACCGTCGAGGAGCTGAAGTAGCGCTCCATCTTGCCGATCGCGAAGAAGGTCGCGTGCGTGTGCAAGCGCTCGAGCACGCTCAGCACGCCTGGTGTGTACGGCCCTGGGCCGTCGTCGAAGGTGAGCGCGACGTCGTGTCCGTTACTGGCTCCCTCCCTCACGAACGGGGTGTAGGCGAGGACCGACTTGACGGAGCTGTTGTCGTTTTCCGGCTCGCTGGCACCGCGCGAGCTGGCATGGCGCGCGTGCGCGAGGTCGGCTCGTGCCGCTGCGGCCGGCGACATGCGATGGCTGCTCGAGCCCGACAGCGCTGCCGCGAGCAGCACGATCACTGCCAACACGACAGCCCCGGCCACGCCACGGCGACGGCGGTAGTTTGTTCTGCGCTTCGGCTCGCTCGGCGGCGCCTGTACAGGCGCAGCTGGAGTAGGCGTTGGTGCAGGCGCGGCGGGAGGCGGCGTCTGCGGCGACGGCCCCTCGAAGTCCCACTGCCACCGCCCGCTCATGCACAGATGCTAGAGGGCCCGGTGGTTGGCAGTTCGCGCTCGCGCGAGCGTAGTCCCGGTGATCGAAGGACCCGATTTCGCCCTAGCCACCGCCGTAGGAGACGATCAGGTCGGTGGCCACGCCGGCCAGGAAGCCGGAGGCCATCATGTAGAGGCCGAGGGTGTGGTGCCCGTAGCGGCGCATGCCCGACCAGATCTCGCCGATCACGTAGAGGATCGCTCCGCCGGCGAGCGCATAGAACATCAGCTCGAGCGGGCTCGAGTGCACCTGATAGCCGACCATCGTGCCGAGGAAAGTCGGACCGCCGCCGATGAGTCCCACGATGCCGAGCCAGCGCCACGATGGCCGCGCGCCCCCGAGCGGCCCAACGATGCCGAAGCCCTCGGTGGCGTTGTGCAGCCCGAAGCCGATGATGAGCACGGTCGCGAGGCCGATCGCACCCGCTTTCGCCGAGACGCCGATCGCAAGACCCTCGGCGAAGTTGTGCAGGCCGATCGCGATCGCGATCACCATCCCCGTCTCCAGCGCACGCCGGCGGACCTCCTCTGCGCGCTGCGCGTGCGCCACCTGCTCGGAGCTCAAGACCGCCGTCGCCTCGCCGCCGGCGATCGGAGGCGCCGAGGTGCGGCGCGATCGCAGGCGGCGCTCGATCGCTGAGATGCCGGCAGTGCCCGCGGTGAAGCCCGCGGCGAGCAGCGCGAACAGCACCAGCACGTGGCCGAGGCCGGTGCTGTGCGCTTTGAGGTGCACGAGGCCCGTTTCGAGGATCTGCTCGCCGTGCTTGGTGACGTCCATGAAGATGAACGCCAGGATCCCCACCGAGAACATCGCAAGGCATACGCGTGCGCGGTCGCCCAGCGCTCGCACGCGGCCCAGCGGCAGACCTATGAAGATCGTCAGGCCGGCGATAGCGCCGAGCGCGACTGTCTCGGTGAAGCCCATCGAACCCCTTCCTGGCAAACCTGCTTAGGGATACCTAACTTCTACCACACAGGTCGGGATTCCACGGCGCGCGACCGCGCGGCGTCTTTTCGGAGAGAATCAGCTCATGCACGTCACTGCCAAGGCCGACTATGCAGTCCGCGCGGTCGTGGAGCTCGCGAACAGCTCCCAGGCCGCGCCGCGCAAGGTGGACGAGGTCGCGCAGGCTCAGAATATCCCCGTGTCGTTCCTCGAGAACATCCTTACCCAGCTTCGCTCTTCGGGCATCGTCCGCAGCCAGCGCGGGCCGGAAGGGGGCTACTGGCTTGCCAAGCCGGCGGATGAGGTGTACCTCGCGCATATCATCCGCGCGGTCGAGGGGCCGCTCGTCGGCATCCGCGGCCAGCGTCCCGAGGAGATCGAGTACGTCGGCTCGGCGCAGTCGCTGCAGCAGGTCTGGATCGCGCTGCGGGCCAACCTGCGCAAAGTGCTCGAGCATGTGACCGTCGCCGAGGTGGCGGCGGGCAAGCTGCCGAAGGAGGTGCTCTCGCTCACGCGCGAGGAGGAAGCCTGGCACACCCGCTAGGCGCCGAACGCGTCGGCGCCGGCGGCCTGCCGGTCCATGAATACCAACGCCGCGATCGGGGCAATAGCGCTCGGATCGCCGCGTCGCTTGAGTCGCACATGCGTTCGGTACCCTTCAGGGGCACGCTGGCCCGGCGATCGCGACCCTTTCGAAGGGCCGTCAGCTCAGGGCCGGCCGGCACCGGCGCGTCCCAGCAAAAGGAGAGTCCGCTTGATGTCAGCCTCACCGTCAGCCGTTTCCTCCGATGCGAGCGCCACCGGCGCTGCAGAAGCCGCGGTTGAGGCGATCGCCGGCGCCGCGTCCCAGGATGTGGTGTTCTCGCTCGCGCTCACCCAGGACCAGAAGGACATTCGCGACTGGGTTCACGGCTTCGCAGCCGATGTGGTGCGCCCCGCCGCGCACGAGTGGGACGAGAAGGAGCAGACGCCGTGGCCGATCATCCAGGAGGCGGCCAAGATCGGCCTTTACGGGTTCGAGGGCCTTGCACAGTTCTTCGCGGATCCGACCGGGCTGACCCTGCCGCTGGTCAACGAGGAGCTTTTCTGGGGCGATGCGGGGATCGGCATGTCGATCATGGGCACCGCGCTCGCCGTCGCAGCGATCTTCGGCCAGGGCAGCGGCGAGCAGATCGGCGAGTGGATCCCGCGCTGCTTCGGCACGCCCGACGACGTGAAGGTCGCCGCCTTCTGCGCATCGGAGCCGAACGCCGGCTCGGACGTTTCGAACGTGCGCACGCGCGCGAAGTTCGACGAGGCCGCCGGCGAGTGGGTGATCAACGGCCAGAAGGCGTGGGCGACCAATGGCGGCATCGCCGACGTGCATGTCGTGATCGCGACCGTGGATCCCGAGCTTGGCTCTCGCGGGCACGCAGCTTTCATCGTGCCGATGAGCGAGGCCAAGGGCATCTCGCAGGGCACCAAGGTCTCCAAGCACGGCCTGCGCGCGTCGCACACCGCTGACGTGTTCCTCGACGACTGCCGCGTCCCGGCTGCGTACGTGCTCGGCGGCAAGGAGAAGCTCGACGAGCGCCTCGTGCGGGTGCGGGAGGGCAAGAAAGCGAAGTCGCAGGCGGCGATGCAGACCTTCGAGGCTTCTCGCCCGACCGTCGGAGCGCAGGCGCTGGGGATCGCGCGGGCCGCGTATGAGTACGCGCTCGACTACGCCAAGGAGCGCGAGCAGTTCGGGCGCAAGATCATCGAGAACCAGTCGATCGCGTTCACGCTCGCGCGCATGAAGCTCGAGATCGACGCCGCCAGGCTGCTCGTGTGGCGCGCCTCGTGGATGGGCCGCAGCGGTGCGAAATTCGAGAACGCAGAGGGCTCGATGAGCAAGCTCAAGTCCGGTGAGGTCGCCGTCTGGGTGACCGAGCGCGCGATCCAGATCCTCGGCGGCAATGGCTACACGCGCGAGTACCCCGTCGAGCGTTGGCATCGCGA
>JAXDGS010000183.1:0-5435 GCA_034664905.1 Solirubrobacteraceae bacterium
TCAGCGCGACCGCCGTCCAGCGAGGCAGCACCCCAGCCCTGATCACCGCGCAGCCGAAGGCAAGCCCGGCGAGGACCATGATCGCCCCGTGGATCGTCATGGACACGCCGAGGGCATTGGTAAGAGCGTTGTAGTCGGGCGCGGCATCCACAAGCGCGTAGACCACGGTGCCAGTGAAGAAGACGTAGCTGTAGGCGTAGGCGAGGGCACTGACTCGGCCCAGTCTCCCGATCTGGGGTCGTTGGACTATGTAGAGGCCGACAACGAAGACGGGAATCGCCGCCTCCGCGACCAACGTAATCCAGAGCTGGCTAACTGAGAAGCCACCCTGGATCGCCTCGATGACGTCGGAAAGCAGATACAGAGTCGAGAACACAAGCGCCGACAACGCGACGACTCTCGTCCTCGTTGTCCGGTTGGAGGGCGCTGGGCCGTCGGCGACCCCGACGTCTGAAGCTGGCGAGGCAGCTGGCTGGATAGTGACCGTGGTGTCCATTGCGGAAGACCCTCCAGAGCGCCGATCGCAGATCGCGACGCTCCATCGCGGGAAGCCTGCTCCGTCGCTGGGGGAGGAACTTTGTCCGGGAGGACGCCCGCTCGGCTGGTGGCAAGCGGTGATCTGCGCCCAGACGCTTCGCGATAGCGGTGAAGTGGCCCTTGAGACGACCGTACTGCCTGCGGACGGCTGCCCAGTTCGTATTACCACCGCCTGTGCCTGCGGGTTTCTACGCGTCCGCGCGCTCCGCTCTCGCGGTGATGCCGCGCAACATTCGCTGGCTCATCACGAAGCTGATCAACTCGGCTGGCTCCACGATGAAGCCAGCCCACCAGCGCAAATACTCGTAGCGCTCTCGCACCACCAGCCGCGTCGCTCCATCCGGCTGCTCGTGCACGACGAAGGCCCACGTGAAGTCATACGGCGCCGGCACCTTCCCGATCGGAACTCCGCCGCGCAAAACCAAGGCTCGCCCCGTCTCCACTACGGCGACCACCAGTCCAACCTGAGGATGAAGCTTTAGCTCGGCGCCTTCAGCAACGGACTGCCATTCGGGAACGATCCGGTCCGCACTGTGGATATCGCAGCCGACAAGGTTCTCCAGAAAGTCATAGCTGTAGAAACCGGCACGCCCCTGGCCGAGCTGAGCGATCCACGGCCACACGTCAGCGACGGCGGCGCGAACCGTGACCGCCCGCGTAGCCGTCACATTCGCATGCGACACGAGCTCGTCGCCAGGGAGGAAGACGTCGAGTTCTTCATCCGTAGCACCCCAGCGCAAGTACCTGCCCCTCAGGAAACCAACGCCAACGGCGACGGCGCCTCCCAGGGCGACCGCCTGCACGCTGAGCGGCGATGCCCTCATGAGCCCGACCATACGGACCAAGCCGGACCGGCGACCCGTCCAGTCAGCGTTCGTGCTCGGACCAGTACTTCTCGGCCTCGGCCTCCATCTTCGCCAGGCGCGTGTAGTAGTCGGCGAACTCGTTGAGGTGCGCCCGCGCGATCTTGCCGGTCGTCGTCTCGTCATCGTCGCTGACATTCGTCTCCGGGTCTCGGCTCCCATGCTCAAGCTCGACGTCAAGTCCCATCCGAAACTGCTCAGCGTCGAACCGGGAGTGGTCCCAGTCGATTCCGATTCGCTCGCCTATCTCGCGAGCCCGGTCAGTTGAGAAGCCACCGCTCTGTTCGATCATCACACCAGTCTGACGGATGGTCGCCGCCCGTTTGCGGCAGCGCCGATCCGAGCCGGTTCGCGTCGTTCCGACTGACTTTGCCCTCAGCTCCCCGCGAGCATCTCGCCCCCAAAGCCGACGGCCCCCGCACCCGGCTCTGCGCGCGGTACTCATCTCGCTTGTGGGACGTTCGGCGCGGCCGGCAGACCCACCCGCGGCGTGCGGAGCTCTACGGATGTCGGTGCGAGCCTGTCGCCATATGGTGGACTCATTCTCCAACAGACATCCAAGACGACAGCGGCGGCCGATGCGCTCATGGGCCAGCTTCCCGAGCCCGTCCGACGCTACCTGAGACACGCACTCCCGGCCAGCCTTCCCGCCACCTCTGGCGTCCGGCTGCAAATGACCGGGAAGATCAAGCTCGGACTGTGGCTCCCGTTCACAGCGGAACAAGATTGCGACGGTCGCTCGTTTGAGTGGCGAGCCCGCATTGGGCTCGGTCCACTCGCTCCGCTCGAGGTCGTCGATCGCTACGTGAACGGCACCGGGAGCGTCACCGGTCGGCTACTAGACCGCTACGAGCTATTTCATCAGGCCGACGAGCACGTCCGGCGCTCGGCCGCCGGCCGCACTGCTCTGGAAGCGATCATGGCGCCCGCATCGCTGCTGCCCGGGCGCGGCGTGTCGTGGCGAGCTGTAGACGATGAGCACATCGTCTTCAGCTCGTATCTGGAACCAGAACAGACCGAGGTCCATATGCAGATCGACTCGCGCGGAGCGCTGCGGGCCTTCAGCGCAAAACGATGGGGGCATACCGGCAAACACTCCCACGGCTACCTCACCTTCGGCGGGGACATACGTGCCGACCGCCGCTTCGGCGACGTAGTCATCCCAAGCCACGTAACGGTTGGCTGGCGGTACGGCAGCGCGGAATACAAGCCCTTCTTCGATGCGCGGATCCGCGCGCTGCAGCCCCACGCGTCACCAACGTAGAAACGCGGTCAAGATGCCGGCGTCAATCGAACCTACGACGGACTCATGACTGTTCACCTGAAAAAGCGAGCAATCCGTCGGCGCTGAGAGGCCAGCTGCAGATTCCGGTGCGCCAGCGTGACCGGCGAGGATGCTTTCCATGGTGTGCACCACGTCCAATACGGGCCGGGTCATCGTGAACGGCCCCAGCCTCGCCGTAGCACTGGTGATCCACGCCGGTCCGACAAGCGGCTGCCTTCCGGTGGCCTGCTCCAGTGTGGGCGCGACCGACCCGGTGAATCCGGTCAGAGACCCGGAATGCGCCCTTGACCTCAACCGGTCGGTGCACCGCCCCTGACGTCCTGCATCGTGTCATAGCGGCGGTTGAGAACTGACCCCCTCTCGGGTTTCGTGCCAAAGCGCCCGTCGTCGCGAAGGCCGAGCCGTAGGCGAGGCCTGAAGCGGCGATGGGCGCTTAAGCGCCTCGAGGGCGGGGGTCCCGGCGGTGATCGGGGCGTTGTGAGGCGATCTGCGGCCTTCCGCGAGGGTGCCGAAGGTGATCGGTCAGGCGATTTCGGCGCTGTGGCGGCCGCGGTCCTTGAGGCGAGCGCGGACTGATCTCCGTGGTCGAACTGCCGAGATCAGCGCTCGGACGGGCGCGCGTGGTCGAGCTCGTCGATCAGTTCGGTGAGTTTCTCGGCGGGGGTCCGGAATCCGAGCGTCTGGCGGGGTCGGTCGTTGAGCTTGCGGGCGACCTCGTCGAGCTCTGCTTTAGCAGGGCTTTTGGGAGTACCGCTACCGGGATTCGAACCCGGGTTTCCGCCGTGAGAGGGCGGCGTCCTAGTCCCCTAGACGATAGCGGCGGGACGTCCTTACATCCGGACGGCTCGCAGCAAGCCGGCCGCCAGACGGGATTGAGCTTAGCGTGGACCTCCGGGTTCTCGTTGCCGCGAGGTTCACATCTGACAGTCGCTGCGTGGTAGCGTCGCGCCGGTTTCCGGAGTCCGATGCGCGAGCCCGAATTGTCAACCAACCCACGGACGGGCCTGACCCGGCGCACCCTGCTGACCCGGGGCGCCGGTGCGGTGGCTGGCGCGACGCTCGCCGGCGGGGCACTGAGAACTCCCGCGTGGGCGCGAGCGGTGCCCGACCTGAAGCATGCCAAGCCCTCGCAGGCGCAGGCGCTCCGAGCGCTGGGACGGACGCACCTGCGCTTACCGGACTCGCGGCCGGCTCCGGCGATGGCCGCCGGCGTCGACACGCTGCCGGCAGTCGACCACGTGGTTGTGCTGATGCTCGAGAACCACTCCTACGACAACGTGCTGGGGATGCTCGGACGGGGACGGGGAAACACGCCGCGGGGTGACGGGTTCCAACTGGCTGCTGACGGGTACCCGGCCGCCAGCAATCCGTATCCGGACGGTCGCCCGCTGCGCGCGTTCCGCATGCCCACCACGTGCCAGCCGCACGGCAAGCCCAGCCAGGAGTGGGAGCAGTCGCACATCCAGTACGCGGGCGGGCGTAACGACGGGTTTGTGATCTCCAACAGCGGCCCGGTGGCGATGGGGTACTGGACCGGCGCCGACCTGCCGTTCACCTACGACCTGGCGTCGACGTTCCCGATCGGGGACCGGTGGTTCTCCAGCGTGCTGGCACAGACCGATCCGCAGCGCCGCTTCCTGATCGCTGCCACCGCCAGCGGGATGACCGACGACATCGGCGGGTCGATTGGCAACCTCGTTCCCGACGCGACGCTCGGCGCGCCCGCCAACGGGACGATCTTCGAGCGGCTGAGCTCGGCCGGCATCAGCTGGGCCGACTACGCCTATGCCTTCCCGACGGGCACCACGATGGAGCTGTACCCGACCAACGACGGGGTCTACTCGACCACCAACGTCAAGCCCATCGGGCAGTTCTTCACCGACGCGGCCCGCGGCAGCCTGCCCGCGTTCAGCCTGCTGGATCCCGACTACGAGACTCAGTCCCAGGAGGACCCGCAGAACATGGTCGTCGGCGAGGCCTTCCTCGCCGACGTCGTCAACGCCCTGGGCAGCTCACCGAAGTGGCTGCGCACGCTGCTGATCGTCACCTACGACGAGCATGGCGGCTACTACGACCACGTCGCACCGCCGCCGGCACTGGCGCCGGACAGCGTCCCGCCGACCGTCCAGCCCGGCGAGTCGAGCTACGACGGCTACGCCCGCTACGGCTTCCGCGTGCCGTCGATCGTCGTCAGCCCGTACGCCAAGCGCGACCACGTCAGCCACGTGCTGTACGACCACACGTCGGTGCTGGCGCTGGTCGAGCGCAAGTGGAACCTGCCGGCGATGACGCTGCGCGACGCCAACGCCAACGACCTCACCGACTTCCTGGACCTCGACGCGATGGCCGCCGGCCGGCCGACCTTCCCGGAGCTTCCGGCGCTGGCGGCGCCGGGCCGCAACGCCGCCACGCTGGCCTGCTCGACGACCGGCGCCGGACAGATCCCCCCTCCCCCGCCCCCGCCGCACAAGCTGCCGAAGATCCGCCTCGAGCTGCGCGAGCTCGGAGTCCGCCGCCACCAGCACGGCGTCCTGGTCGAGCTGCGCACCTCCCACGGCACCCTGACCGGCGTCGAGGTCGACCTCTTTCACGGCCACCGCCGCGTCGCGCGGCACCGGATCCACCGGATCTCGCATGCCGAGCGGCGGATCGTGCTGCGCGAGCGCGGTCGCGTCCCCCCGGCCGGCCGCTACACCGTCGTCGTCCGCCACGGCGGCCGGGTGATGATCCGCCGCGGGCTACGCATCCGC
>JAXDGS010000184.1:0-9586 GCA_034664905.1 Solirubrobacteraceae bacterium
CACGTTGTCGAACACGGCCGTCGCTGCCAACCAGACGCCCGTCCTGAATCACAACGGTAAACACAACCCCACCGCCGAGGTGACTGACCTCCTCAAGCTCGTAGTCCAATTCCTCGTAGGCCCCGAACCACTCGTCAATGAAGCCACGGATCGCCGCTCGACCCTCGATGAGGTCCGCCCGCCCGTCCAAGACCCCATCTTCGGCGACGCTGCTCATCACCCCGTCGAGATCACCGCGATTCAAAGCCTCAACCTGCTTGCGCACAAGCTCCTCGCAGACTTCACACGCGAGAGGTCGCAGGTTCGAAACCCGCCGCGCCCATTGAGGACCGGCTTCCGCCTGGATCGGCGTCATGGACATAGCTGAGGGTTTGGCACCCCGATGACCTGATACACGAAGGCACCTGCCTCGGGATGCAGGATGATCCTCATCGCAGGATCAGCTCCCGTCCAGCTGGTGGGCACGGCGACCGTTGGCCCCGGCGTATCAACTACGACATAGCGGTAGCGACCTGTGGCGAGGGTGTGCCGCCACACCCTGCACGTCTGGATGGGCCGGAAGCCGCCGTGGGGAGCCGGTTCGCCCAGATAGCCGACAGGGTTGGTGTCGCGCGCACCGTAGAGGGGGTATTGCAGGACTGTCCCGTAGAGCGCGATACGCGAGTGCGCTACCCCTTGTGCCCAGCGGTAGATCAAGCCGAGGCCGTGGTCCTTGGCGTCGCCCACGAGATAGCGGCGGTCGAAATAGTGGCGCTGCACTGCGAACGCGGCACCGCCGACCACGAGCAGCAAGGCAGGGATGAAGGTCGCGATCACCGCCAGAGACAGCCGGGGGCGAAGGGCGCGAGCGCGCCAGATCAGCCCCATAGCGCCGGCGGCGGCGATAAGGAAGGCGGCATGGCGGGCGGTTTGGGTCGGCCACAGGGCACGGTCGAGTTGGGTTGCAAGCAACATGACGACCAGCGCAGGAGCGAGCGCGCGAAGTAGGCGCGGAGTTCGCAGACGCACAAGGATCGGGATGACGAGGACACCGAGCACCAAGGCTGGCGTGACATAGCGCAAGTTGACTTCAAACAAGTTGGCTCTCTGCTCGATGTCGCTCGCCCCGGTTGGCAGGAACAGATATGAGATGCCCGTCAATGCGGCGGTGGCCGCCAGCACCCGCACGACCCCGTTTCGCACGAGCACGACTCCGGCCACGGCGGCGCATACGTACAGCAAGAGCACCACAGGCCACAGCGGCCCAATGGCATTGTTGAGGCCAGGAACAAAGCGCGACCCCCACAGCGACAGGTGGCTGACCTGGGAGATCACGGTCTCCTGCAAGGCATTGGCGAGCGGCGACTGGGGGCCACGAAGCGTCAGCGGCCCGAGGTGGAGCTGGAGCCCGAGCGGATTCCCGACTTCGATCAAGTCGTGGAGATACCACCAGCCAGCGGTCAGGATTCCAGGCCCTGTGATGGCTGCGAGCACCCGGCCCCGTCCGCCCGGAGACGCGCGTATCGCCATACCGGCCGTCAGGACAATCGCCGGCAAGATGAACGTAAACTTGGTTCCGGCAGCTAGGCCCAGGGCGAGCCCAGCCACCGCCAACACGCGGCGGTCGTCGGGTGCGTTAGCGACCAACGCCGCCGCTGCAAGCAGCATCGCAAGCCCTAGCGCGTCGTTGAACGCCTCCCCCGGCTGGGTGGTACTGAGCACCGGCAGAGAGAACACGAGGCATCCCGCCAGTAGGGTCAGCCGCGACACCCGCCAGGGCCTCCCGAGGCACCAGGCGGCGAGCAGCGCCACCGCCAGCCACATCAGGTTCAGCAGCGGGGAGAGGAAGTCGTTTTGGAGCGCCTCAATGCCGACGGCGTGAAAGAGCTCGGAGTTGGCCGGGTAGTAGGCAACGAACGGGTCAGCCTGCGTGAACTGGATGCCGGTCACCGAGGCGCTTTGGGCAAACCGCGCCGCGAACGGCATGTGGTACCAAAGGGTGTCGAAGTTTCCCATGCCTGCACCGAGCGCATTGGCGGTCTGAACACACCACTGCGCCACCACCACGACAACCGCGACCAGCGCAGAAACCGTCGTTACATCGAGCCCTTGGCAAGAGCGCGCTTCCGCCGATCCTTCCGAGCTCACCACAGACCCCGACTGCCGCTGGGATAGCCACCAAGCAACGCCCGCGAGAAGCAAGAGCGCCGGAATCAGCGCGGCAGGACGCATCAGCCCGACCAATCCAAGTGCCTCGGCGACGACAAGCAGAAGGCTGAACGCAAGAACCGCCTCGACGAGCACCGCGAGAGAACCGATTGCACGGAGATAGCGTCGTCTAATCAGGTGCGCGACCATGATCGTCGGCATCGCAATGCCGACCAGGCGCGCTAGCCCTAGAACAAATTGCATCGCAGTCATAGCGTCAGGCGACCACGAGGTGCTCCGGCGTTTCTGAGAGCCCCCACGCGATTTCCGAGCACCATCCGGGTCAGAGCGCGCAGTCTACGCAGTCAACTGACACGGGAAGTCGCTGCGATCCGGTCGGGTGCGTCTACGCGGATGTTCTCGATCATGGCGTGTAGGACCGGATCACCGCTACTTTGGACGGTGGCTGTTGCACAAAGGCGTGCCGTCCGGCCGGTTTAAGGTCGCAGGTTCGAAACCCGCCGCGCCCACTCGAGAAGGCCCTGCTACGCGCGGTTTTCTCGTTCACGAGGCGTGGGCACTGGATTGCGCCCTCCGGGGAGGAACCGCGGGGGAGCGCGACGAACGTCTGAGCGTGCGCCCGTCGGCGGACCTGGAGGCGCACCCCGAGGGTTCTGCGCCGCACTTAGCGGAGCTTTCATAAGAACCAACTACGATCGCGCAACCCCCGTCCGCCGGAGTTGTTCTGCAAGGAGCGAGCATGATCCCCGCACGCCGCACAACCCACCGGCCGCGACCCTGGAGCGTCTCCCGCCGCGCCCGCGTCGCGCTCGCGCTGCTGCTCGCGGCCGTGCTGGCCCTGGCAGCCAACGCCAGCGGCCGTGCCACCCCCCAGCCGCGCGCTCAGACCGCGGCGAGCTACATGACGGGCATCGGCGACGAGCGTCCGCAGATGTTCGGAGACAAGCTGTGGACCCAGCTGCACATGAAAATCGTGCGCTACATCGTCCCCTACGACGCGGCCGTGCATCCCTACTACGTCGGGCTGACCCGGAAATGGATCAACGCGGCCGAAGCCAATCACGAGAAAATCCTGATCGCCTTCTACCACTCCGAGTACACGCCCACGCACCTGCCGAGCGTCGCGCGGTACCAGCAGGACGTGCAGAAATTCCTGCGGCTGTACCCGCGGATCAAGGAATATCAGTCCTGGGACGAGGCGAACCGTGGCAACGTGGCCCACGCCTTCTCGAGTCCCTCGGCGGTGCTGGCGGCGAAGTACTACCGGGCGCTGATCCGCGCCTGCAGAGGCTGCACCGTGGCGGGGCTGGATGTGCTCGATACGTCGGTCGTCTCGCGCACGATCCGCTACATCTCCGAATTCAAGCACGAGATCGGCCGGCTGCACACGGTGATGCCCAGATTCTGGGGCCTGCACAACTACAGCGACGTCAACCGCTTCGAAAGCTCGCGCACGCGCGCGCTGATGGGCGCGTTCAGGGGCCAGGTCTGGCTGACCGAGACCGGTGGCATCGTGCGTTTGGCTGGAACCTTCAGCAATCATCACGGCGCGGGGCTCAAACGCGCAGCGCGGGCGCTGAAATGGATGTTCACGCTCGCCGGGGCGCACTCGCAGATCAGACGCCTGTACATCTTCGACTGGACGGGCGCTAGCGCCACTACCCGCTTCGACGCCGGCTTGATGGACGCCCACGACAAGCCGCGAGCAGGGTACGTGGTCGTGTGCCGCCACCTACACGGGGCGCACTGCAACGTCAAGCTCAGCAGCCACTGAGCAGGGTGGGGTGGCGGAGGCCCGCAGCCGCTGCGCTGACGGCGCTGGCGGCCTGCGCGATCGCCGCGGCAGGGACCGATGCGGCGGCTCATCCAGCGTGCTTCGGAGCGGCCTCGCGCGACCCTCAGCAGCGGTGCGAGAACCCGGGCGTAGGCCTGCTCGTGACGCCCACGCCAAGCGAAGCGCTCATCACCCCGAACGCACCATGCGCTCCGGTTCCAGCGGCGATCAGCGTCTGCGCCTTCGGCGTGCCCGCGACCGAAGCCACACGCACGGTGGCTCTCCTGGGGGACAGCCACGCGGAGCACTGGCGCGCCGCTCTGGAAGTGGTGGCACAGCGCCTGCATTGGTCGGTCTTCTCGCTCACGCGTCCGAGCTGTGCGTTCACCCTCGCCATCGCGGCCGCCGCGGACCCGAAGCGGCCGCAGTGCCTGGAATGGAACCGCTCCGTGCTCGGCTGGCTCGCGCTGAATCCGAGCGTGAGCGCGGTCGTGATGTCCGATCATTCGGGACCCGTAAGGGCCCTCCCGGGCGAGAGTCCGATGGCGGCATCGGTCGCGGGCATCACGGCCGCGTGGGCCGCGCTGCCCGGCAGCGTCAAGCACGTGATCGCGATTCGCGACGACCCGTTCATCCAGGAAGGCACGCTGCCCTGCGTGGAACGCGCGATCGCGCTCCGGGAGAACGCCGCCAACGTGTGCGCGTTCCCGCGCCGCGGCGCGCTGCATCGCGATCCCGACGTCGTCGCCGCGCAGCGGCTGGGCTCGCCGCGCGTGCAGGTCGTGGACCTGACGCACTTCTTCTGCGGTCGCGTGCGCTGCTTCCCCGTCGTCGGCGGCGCGCTCGTCTATCGCGACAACTTCGACCATCTCACCCGCGCCTTCTCGACCTCGCTCGGCCCGTTCCTGCTGCGCGCCATCCACGGCCTGATGGCCTCATGGCGGGAATAGCGCGCCGGCTCAGGTGTTCTGCTGGAAGGTGTGCGTGACCGTCTTGCCGCCACTGCGACAGCTCACGCGGGCGTCGATCTCGGTGGGGATCGAGTTGCGCTTTTCGCTGCAGGTGTAGCCCAGCACGCGCCCGTGGCATCGGCCCGAGACCCCCGAGCGGGTGCGGCAGTGGTAGTAGGCGACGGCCACCTGGCTGCCCGTGGAGCAGCTGACTCCCGAGACGGTGAGCGATGTGAAGTAGCCGAGGCCGGGATAACGCGGCGCGTGGCAGGAGCGCGCCTGGTGGCCGTGCGGGCCGGCGGCGGCCTGCGATCCGCCCGCCGCCAGCGCCAGCGCCAGCGCCGCCAGCGACGCTCCGAGGAGCGCAGACGAGCGCCGCGCGCGATCGCGTGGGAGGTTGGGTGCGCAGCGAGTCGGCATCCGGGCCCAACTTACAGGATGAAGTCCTGCTTTATGCGCGCCAGCACGATTCCCGCGAGCAGGCTCGAGCCCGGCCCGTTGAGGTGTATCCCGTCAGCTTCGCGGACGAGCGTCTGCGTGCCGCCGACGTTCATGGAATCGCGGTAGACCTCGCCGGGCGTGAAGACGGGGACGGTGTCGATCACGCGCACCTCGTCGGCCCAGGGCTGCGCAGCGACCTCGATCGCAGCGTTGACGACGCGGGCGATTGCCTGCCGGGCGGGATCGCGGGGCGTGGGAAGCGTCAGCCAGTAGACCCTGCCGGCCCCGGCCTGGCGGTAGGTGTTGGCGATCTGGCGCACCCGGTTGGCGTAGATGGCGGCCCATTCGGCGTTGCAGCAAGACACTTCGCGGCCGCTGGGGCCCTTCATCGGGAAGCCGTCGTTGGCGCCGATGAACACGACGACTGCTTCGGGGTGATCCTGCTTGACCTGCAGCGCCGACAGCTTGGCCCAGTTGACGATGAAGGTGGTCGAGATTCCCGTGCCGATGTGCGGGTCGCGGATCACCCGCACCCCGCGCGGAGCCAGCAGCTGAGCGAGGTCCGCGTCGAGCGGCATCGACATCGAGTCGCCGGTCACCAGCAGCGTGTGCAGCGCGCGCCGCGCGGGACGGGGCGCGCCGATGTTGGCGGGTTCGAACGCGTCGCGTGTGACCAGCGGGATCCCAGCGCTGCGCGTCCGCGCGCCACCTTCTTCGAATCCACCCGGTCCTCCGAGGCTGGGTTCGGGCGACAGGAAGGCCGTGGCGCTGCTGCTGACCGACGCGAGCGGCAGGCGATCGGCGATCCAGCCGGCGGGGCGCCCGACGGCCAGCACCAGGTCGCGCCCCACGCCGGGGTTCATCTCATGCCCCGCCTTGCGCACGGAGGCGCCTTGGAAGAGGATTAGCAGCACCGCGCTCACCAGCACCACGAAGACCGCGTCGCGGGCGCGGAAGTTGCGCAGGCCGAGCCGGTCGAAACGGCCCATCAGGCTGTCGTCGCGTGGAGGTTCTGGTGCGCTCACTGCTCAGAAGCGGAAGTAGATGAAGGGCGGCACGCCCTGGCTGGGGACGGTTGCGCCGACGAACAATATGACCAGCGTGAGGATGCCCGCCAGTGCCAGCGGCCGCATGCGCTCGAAGCGCAGCTGCACGACTTCCAGGCCCCGCGAGGGCAGCAGCTGCAGGCCGATCACGATTACGATCGCACCGACGACGGTCGCGCTTGCGAGCGTGAGCGCGCCGGGGTGCGCGAGTCGGGAGAGGAAGGTCCCGGTCAGCGCGAGACTCTGGGAGCGGAACAGGATCCAACCGAACACGATCAGGTGGAAGGTGAGGAGCCAGCGCAGCCACGCGGGCAGTCGCAGCCGCCCTTTGAGCGCATGCTCGGTGACGAGCCCGAGGCCGTGGAAGGTTCCCCACAGCACGAACGTCCATGCGGCTCCGTGCCACAGGCCGGCGAGCACCATCGTGATCATCAGGTTGCGGTAGGTCAGCAGCTTGCCGCCACGGCTGCCGCCGAGCGGGATGAACAGGAAGTCGCGCAAGAAGCGCGAGAGCGTCATGTGCCAGCGTCGCCAGAAGTCGCGAAAGCCGGTCGCGCGATATGGGCTACGGAAGTTCTGGGGAAAGACGTATCCGAGCAGGAGCGCGAGGCCGATCGCCATGTCGGTGTAGCCGGAGAAGTCGCAGTAGATCTGGGCGGTGTATCCGTAAGCGGCGAGCAGTGCATCGGGTCCGGCGTAGGCCTGCGGCACGGCGAACACCGGGTCGACGAGCACGCGGGCGAGGTAGTCGGCGATCACGACCTTCTTGATCAGGCCCAGTGCGATCAGCGACACACCCGAGCCGACGGCGACGCGGTTCCGATCGCGCGGGCTGCGCAGCTGTGGCAGGAACTCTCGCGCGCGCACGATTGGGCCGGCCACCAGGTGCGGGAAGAAGCTCAGGTAGACGGCCGCGTCGATGAGGCTCGCGGGCTCCACCACGCGGCGCCTGACGTCCACCACGTATGAGATTGCCTGGAAAGTGAAGAAGCTGATCCCAACCGGTAGCGCGATCGTGACGAGCGGCACCGGCACTCCCAGCCCGAGATGCCCCAGCAGCGAGGCGATCTGTTGGGCGAAGAACGAGTAGTACTTGAACACGCCGAGCGCCGCCAGATCGAGCGCCACCGCCCCCCTCAGAAGCCACGCCCGACGCCGCTCGTCGGACGTCCGCGCTATCAGCACTGCGGCCAGCTGGTTGCCCAGCGTGATCCCGGCGAGCAGAAAACAGAAGCGCCAGCTCGCCGAGGCGTAGAAGACGTAGCTGGCGAGCAGAATGAAGGGCTTCCACAGCGCCGGCCGCGACATCAGCGCCCACGACAACGCCAGGACGATCGGAAAGAAGATCGCGAACTGGTCCGAGGGGAAGAGCACGTTGTCTCGCGGGCGCCTTGGCGGCGGCGGCGCCGCGCGTCAGATGCCCGGGGAGCCTAGCGATCGCAACGGTGCTGAAGCGGACTGCGCCAACCGGCGCCGCCGCTTGGCGAAGCTGCGATTCCCGTCACGGACATCCGCACGTGCCAACTGGATCACACCCGCGCTCGATGCACTGGGCGTGCGCCTGGTTGAGCTCCCGTCTCCAGTTGCGTGGGGCGAGGTCTCGCATCTCATAGCGAGCCCAACCGCCGGATCATCGCTCTACGCGCCAGTGCGACACACGCGGTCTGACTCGGGGGTACAGCACCTAGGCTCTCGCGTGTCAACTACGGATATCAACCGGCCCCGCGAGCCGATATTCAACCTATGACCAGTAGCCATCGACACCGCATCGGCCCAGCCGCGAAGCTCGCGGCCACGGGCCTGCTGCTGCCGCCCCTCTTCAGGCCCACATGGCGCGGGCCATCGACCGCCGTCACGATCGGCGGCTGCGGTCACCGCCCCACCACCGCAGAGTGCCTTACCGCGGCTCGACAGCGCTACAGGGGAGCCGTGCGCTGATGCGTGTACTGCTCAGCCTGATCGCGATGGAAGCGATCTACAAGCTGTTCCTCCGCGGCCACCTCCGAAGCGCGATCGGACTCAACCTCGAATCGGGCGCGATCCCCGCAAGCTAGGCGGAAGGCTCGCCTGAGCTCAAGCTGGATGCTGTTGCGCAACGGGGTGTCGCTAGACTCGCGAGCGTGGCCGAGTCCGCTGATGATCTGTTCGGTGCCGAGCATGTCCGCGTCTACCGCGAAACCGACGGCGAGCGCGGCTATCACTGGCGCGGTACCACGATCCTGCTGCTGACCACTGAGGGGCGCGTGTCCGGCGAGCCGCGAACCACGCCGCTCATCGAGCGCACCGACGGCGATCGCTGGGTGGTCGTCGCCTCCAAGGGCGGTTCGCCGGCGCATCCCAGCTGGTTTAAGAACTTGCAGGCCGATCCCGACGCGTCGATTCAGGTCCAAGGCGAGGTGGTGCCGGTGCGCGCGGCAGCCGCCGAAGGCGAGGAGCGCAGCCGGCTTTGGTCGCTCATGACCGAGGTCTGGCCTGCATATGACGAGTATCAGGCCAAGACCGACCGGGAGATCCCGGTCGTGGTTCTCTCGCGACGCTAGCGCGCGCTTTTTTGGCATCTCGAGGTGGTGGAGCAGGGGCTTGCTCGATCGCCTACTCTTAGTCCTAGTGCTCTATATCGTCGTCTCAAGCGCCTGGTTGGCAATGGTCCTCTTCGGATTGACCGTGTGCCATCTCGCCGCGGTCGGCGACGACTCGCATGCCGTCGCGGTAGCCGACTGGATCGCAACCAGCGACCTCGCCTACCAGACCGCCGCTCCCGATCGCGCCGCCGAGCTGCTCTCGTTCGAACCTCAGCGTGCGTTGCCGCCCGATGGGCCGATCACGATCAGTGCCGCCCTGGCCGAAAGCCGCTCGCGCTGGAGTGCGCTCTAGCTGTGCTGCTCACGGGGGGAACACCGCGTGACACGGGGACAGCATGCGAGGACATAGCCCGCGCTGCCTCGACGCCCATCATCTCGAAGCGCTCCACCTGCCTGTGGGCGCTCGTGCTGGCGCTTCTCAGTGCGCTCGTCCTCGCCGCGAGCGCGCATGCCGCGGAACCGCCTAGCGAACCGGCCGCCGAAAGCTCGCCCAGCGCCCCGACCAGTGAACCGGTCGCCGAAACCACGAGCGTCGCGCCGGCCACCGAACCCGCCGTGGAATCCCCGCCACCCCCGACCGAACCCGTCGTCGTCGAAACTCCCCCGCCCCCGGTGGTCGAATCACCGCCGCCCCCGGTCAGCGAA
>JAXDGS010000185.1:0-2867 GCA_034664905.1 Solirubrobacteraceae bacterium
CGGCGATAGCGCTGTTCGCGCGCACCCGTCAGCGACAGACCCATGTTCACGTATTCGCGCCCGTGCAGCACGAGCAGGAACGCGAACGCGAGGACGGTGATCAGCTGGCCGATGAAGCTGAATGCCTGCACGGTCACGTCCTTCAGCGGCCCCACCAGGTGCCCGAGGATGCGTGGAAGCCTGCGGGCGTCTTGCACGAGCTTGGTGCTGATGTGGTATCGGTCGTCGTAGTGCCGGAACGTGGCGTTGTGGCGCAGCTCAGTCGCGTAACGGGGCGCGTTGTGCGATAGCTGTTGGACCTCCTTGACCAGGCTGGGGGCGACGACATAGCCGACGATCGCTATTGCCGCGATGAGAAGCACGTATATGCCGAGGATCACCAGAGCGCGCGGGGCCCGGGTCTTACTGCACGCCGCGTCGACGATCGGCATCAGCGTCAGGGCGAAGAACAGGCTGATCGCGACGAGGCGGATGACTCCACGGATCCGCCAGGCGAGGTACAGCCCGATTCCGCACGCAACGACGATCAACACGAACCGGATAACGCCTCGCAGCGACGGCGCGGCCAAGCGGACCGTCCGCGCGCCCTCGGCGGGTGTCTCAGCGGGTGGGTCGGCGGGTGGTCGGTCCCCCGCGTCGCGGAGATTCGCAAACGCGGCCGCAGGGCCGGAGTGTTCGCGGTCCATTCGGGTCGGCGGGGGAATCCCCATGCGAGCACGCTACGAACAGCGCGCGGGGAACCCAGACGTTTCGACGCACCCAGCTATTGGAGCGCGTGATGGCGTCACCGTGACGTAGACGCACGGTCTATCGCGGGCGCGACGACCACATCTGGCTGGCTGGGCGGCCGGGCGCCAGCCTTCACGGGGATGTCCACCGCCAAGGAAACCCCGCCCAAGAGCGCCGGGACACCGGCCGTGACCGCCGAGAGCGACCGGCATCACGGCCGGCTTGTGCGTTGGTTTGTTCCACGCCCGCTTCCTGAACCAGTCAACCCGGCGCTGGTGAAGCATGCCGAGGAGCGCGCCCAAGACGCACAGAACCGGGTCGCCGACAAGATCACCGCGTTCTCGGGATCGATGACCTTCGTCTACATCCACGTCGTGTGGTTCGGACTGTGGATCGGCCTCGGCGTGGAGCGCTATCCGTTCGGGCTGTTGACGATGATCGTCTCGCTCGAGGCGATCTTCCTCTCCACCTTCGTGATGATCAGCCAGAACCGGGCGGACTCAAAGCGGCAGGTGATCGCCGATCAGCAATGGAAGACGGTGCAGACCGAGGACCACCAAAACCAAGAACTGCTCGACCTCTCCAGACAGACACTCACACTCACCCAACAAGTCCACTCGCGACTCGCGGCCGACGAACGCCCCCAGTCCGGTTCCCCGGGCACGGCCACGCCGGCCCGCTAGTCAGTATGGATGCCGAGTTGGGGCTGGCCCTCGGCGTTCGCAGGGTCGCGGGTTAGCCTCGCGGTTGTTCGATGACCGCCGCGGCCAGTGCCGCATACGAAGGAGGACCAGCCATGCCGGACGTTAGCTCGACTGCCCCTGCCCGGGTGACGACGTGGGTCGCGATCGATCAGCACAAGCTGTCGCTGGTGGCCGGGATCTTGCCGGCGACCGGCGGGACACCAGAGGTGGTGCGCTTGGAGAACACCGAGCGAGCGGTCCGCCGGTTCGTGGACAAGCTCGGCGGGTCGGCGGGTCTGGCGGTCTGCTATGAGGCGGGCCCGGGCGGCTATGACCTGCACCGGCTGCTGTCGAGGATGGGGGTGGCGTGCGATGTGATCGCGCCATCGTTGATCCCGATCCGCGCTGGCGACCGTGTCAAGACCGACCGCCGAGACGCGAAGAAGCTCGTGCGGCTCTACCGGGCCGGGGAGCTGGTGTTCGTGGCGCCTCCGTCGCCCGAGCAGGAAGGGCTGCGGGATCTGGTGCGCTGCCGCGACGATCTGCGACGCGCTCGCACCGCCGCGCGTCATCGGATCGCTAAGCAGTTGCTGCGCCACGGTCACATCTACCGCGACGGGAAGAGCTGGACGATCCGTCACCAGGCGTGGGTCGCCGCCCAGCGCCTGGCCGATCCGCTCGCGCAGGCCGCGCTGGAGCACATGCTCGGGCACCTCGCGACCCTGGACGCGCAGATCGCCGCGGTGGACGGGCAGCTTGAGCGGGTCGCGAGCCGTGAGCCGTGGGCGCAGCCGGTCCGGTGGCTGTGCTCGTTTCGCGGGATCGCGACCCGCACCGCGCTCGGGCTGCTCGCCGAGATCGGCGACTTCCGCCGATTCGCATCGCCGCGGGAGCTGATGAGCTACCTCGGGCTCACCCCCACCGAGTACTCCTCGGGCGCCCAACAGCACCGCGGGCACATCACCAAGGCCGGCAACACGCACGCCCGCAGGTTGCTGATCGAAGCCGCCTGGAACTACCAGCACCGCCCCCGCCAATCCGCCCGCGCCGCCCGACTCGCTGACCAGGTCCCACCCGAGATCACCGCGCGCACCTGGCAGGCCCAGACCCGACTGTTCCTACGCCACCGCGCGCTGACCCAGAACGGGAAACGCTCGACCGTCGCGACGACAGCCGTCGCGCGCGAGCTCGTCGGGTTCATCTGGGCCGCGATGGTCCAAGCCCCACTCCGAGAACCACAACAACGACGCGAGGCCGCCGCTGCCTAACCCCGAACGGCGACACCTGCTGGGGTCGGGCGGTCAGCGTGACCCACCTGAGAACCCTCGAAGGGTCTATGCGATCCCAACTCGCGAACCTAGTGCGAGGCAGCTCACGACCGGACACTGCCATGCGGTCCCGACCCGCGCATCTCAGAGTGACCAGTTGTCGTTGCCGTCGCGCTGGCCGCCCGAC
>JAXDGS010000186.1:0-12689 GCA_034664905.1 Solirubrobacteraceae bacterium
CGTCCGTGTAGAGGCCGACGAGCAGTCCCGCGGCGTGAAGGGTGCGTGCGAGCCACGCCATCCCGTGCGGCCACTGCGAGGAGCTGACGCTGATCTGACCGCTCGCATCGCGCTTGCCGTGCCACCACCCGACGTCGAGCCACACATAGCGGTACCCCTGGCGCGCCAGGCCGTTGTAGAGCAGCTCGCTCGCCTGCTCGAGCACGGTCGCCTCGCTGTAGCGGCCCCCGAACGCGAAGTAGCTGTCCCAGCCCATGTACGGCGTCGGCGCAAGGACGCCGCTTGTGCGCGCCTGCGGGGGCGGGCTCGCCTGGGCTGTTCGTGCGCCGCGTGATCTCGTGCCAAGCAGGACCTTCTGCTGGGCGAGCGTCGATTCGATCACGCCTATGACCGTGCCGCTGACGGTGAGCTTCGCAGGCACGCGGTGGCGCGCAGCGAGCAGCCGTTTTCCGGTCCTGTTCAGCGCCACCGCGACTGTTCGATGTTCGCCGCGCGCCATGCGGGTGCGCACTCGCGCGAGCGTCACCGTCGTGTGGCGCAGCGCCACCGTCACGCGCAGGAGCAGCCGGCAGCCGCTTATCGCCCTCGGGGAGCACACGATCGGAACGTTGAGCTTTCCCCTGCTGAAGCGCGCGGCGCGCACGAGTGTCTCACCGGCGGACGCCGGTATTCCCTGCACCGGGATCGTCACGAACGAGCTGCGTGCGGTGGCGCTGCCGCCGGCGTTGGTCGCGGTCACCTGGCATTGGAGGTGATGCGCGGTGTCGGCGCCTTTGACCACATACGTAGAAGCGCTCGAGCTGGGGATCGCGATCAGGTCGCGAAGCCATGCGTATGTCAGCTGCGTGACCGCGCCGGAGGGTGTGTTGGCGTGGCATGCAAGCCGCTGGCCGACCGCCGGCGTGCCGCTGATCGACGGATGCGGGAGCACGAGCGCCACCAGCGATGAGACCGCTGTCGTGAAGGTCGCGTCGGCGCCCGCTGCGCTCCCGATTGCGCTCGAGGCGACCACGCGATAGTGGTAGAGGGTGTTCGCAGACAGCCCCGCGAGCAGAGCCGTGACCAGCTGCGCGGCATTGGTCGCGGCCGGCGGAGTGGCGCATGGGATCGACTGCGAGTAGGGCAGCGTCGTTCCATATTCGAAGCGGCAGGAGCCGATCGTGGCGTCGTGCGGGTTGACGACGCCGGCGAGCGTCGCGCTCGTGGCGGTTATCACGCTCGGCGTCGCGCTCGCGACCTCCGGCGGCGGCACGCGCGCGGTGAAGGAGCGACCAGAAGGGTCGCCCGCCACGCAGAACCCGGCTGCCAGGCAGGAGATGCTCGTGAGGACCGAGCCATCGCTCGATTCGCTCCAGTTCGGCACGGGCGCGAGCGGTTCATCGCTGGCGAGCGCCAAGCCGCGGTCGTCGACCGCCACGCACAGCCCTGAGGATGCGCACGAGATGGCCGTGGGATGCCCGCCTGCGTCGATCGGGGTGAAGCTCCACGTTGGCGTGGAAGCGGCCGGATTCTGACTCGCAAGCGCATTTCCCTGGCTGTCAAGCGCGACGCAGAACCCCGCCGGCGTGCAGGACACCGACACCAGTTCGCGCGACGGGGCGATCGAGCGCAGATGCCACGCTGCGGCGCCGCCCGTGGGGCTGGCGCTGGCGAGCGCGTTGCCGACGCTGTCGACCGCCACGCACAACGACGCCGATGCACACGAGACGGCCAGCAGGCGCCTGCCGGCGCCCGCGTCGATTGCTTCCGGTTTTGACCAGCTCGATCCGGGATGTTCGGTGCTGAGTACGTTGCCCGCTTCATCCACCGCGACGCACAGCGATGCGCTCGGGCAGGTGACCCCCGTGAGCGTTCTGCCGCCGTCGATCGGAATCCTCGACCAGCCGCCTTCGCGCGGATTGGTGCTCGCGAGCGCCGCGCCGAGCCCATCCACCGCGACACAGGTCGATGGCGCCGCGCACGCGAGCGAGTTCAGAGACGCACCCGGGTCGATCGAGGACGGCGCGCTCCACGAGGGCACGAGCGAGTTCGGGTCGGAGGTGCTCAGCGCGTTGCCGGCATGATCGACGGCGACGCACAGCGCTTCGGAGGAGCACGACACCGAGCTCAGGCCGCTGCTGTCGATCTGCCCCGTCGGCGACCATCCAAGCGGCGGTGCAGCGTGAGCTGCTGCGGGCAGCGCCACGCACGCCGCGGCCGCTGCGAGCGTGACCGTAACCGCGCGGTGCGCGGCGCGCTTCAAGCGGCGGCTGTTGTGATCAGTCCTGCTGCTCATGTCGCACCCCACGGCGAGGTTGCGGTGGACGCCTCACCTGAAGGTTGCCAACCCGGCGCTCGTCCGGGGGTTGCGGTCCCCGCCGATCCTCGCCCGCGCGATACAGCGTTATGGTCAGCCCATGGGTGCCGAGGAGATCCCCATACGCTGGGCGACGGGAGACGATGAGCTGCGGGGCGCGCTGAAGGTCAGGGAACAGGTCTTCTGCGGCGAGCAGGGCGTGCCGCGCTCGGAAGAGGTGGACGGCCTCGACGATCTCGCGATGCACCTCGTGGCGCTCGAGCCGGACGGACGCGGGGTGATCGGGACCCTGCGTTTGCTGCGCGCCGATGGCATCGCGAAGATCGGCCGGGTGGCCGTTGAGCGGGAGTGGCGCCGGCGGGGCATCGCCTCGCGCATGCTCGACGCCGCGATCGCGCTCGCGCGCGATCGGGGATGTGGCCAGGCGCGCCTGGCAGCGCAGCTGAACGCCACGCAGCTCTATGAGAACGCTGGCTTCGTGGTCGAATCGGAGCCCTTCGAGCAAGCCGGGATCGTGCATGTCTGGATGGGCCGGGCGCTCACCCCGTGAGCCGCTGCCGTCGCAGGCGCTGCGCCTGTTCGCGGACCGCCACGACGCAGGCAGGCGCCTAGCGGCGCTGCTCGAGCCACTGCGAGGGGAGCATCCGCTGATCCTCGCCATTCCGCGCGGCGGCGTTCCGGTCGCGGCCGAGGTCGCACGCGCGCTGCGCGCGCCGCTCGATGTCGTCGTCGTGCGCAAGCTCGGCGCGCCCGAGAACCCCGAGTATGCGCTCGGAGCGCTCGCGGAGGGCGGGGTGCACGTGCTGAGCGAGCGCGCCGTTGCGGCGCTCGGCATCTCGGCGCTTGCGGTGGCGCATCTGCTCTCGCGCGGTGAAGCCGAGCTCGAGGATCGCGTCCGCCGCTACCGCGGCGGGAGAGAGCCGTTGGCGCTCACCGGCCGTACCGCGATCGTCGTCGACGACGGCCTCGCGACTGGGCGCTCGGCGCTCGCCGCCACGCGCTCGCTGCGCGTGCGCGGCGCCGCGCACGTGATCCTGGCGGTCCCGGTCGGGGCACCGCGGTCGCTCGAGGCGATGCGCACGGAGGTGGACGAGGTCGCATCCGTGTATATGCCCGAGGAGATGACCGCGGTCGGGCACTGGTATCAGGACTTCAGCCCCCCCTGCGACGCAGAGCTCGCAAGCCTGCTTGCGCACAGCGCGATCCCGCCAGCGCCGTGACCTTCATGGCGCCCGCGCGTCATCGGTTCTCGTGCGCGTAGCATTCATGCTCGTGGGTGCGCGATGACGGAGATGCCCGAGGACGCCGCCGGCGAGCGCGAGAGCGAGGGCGCCGGCGCCAGCCGCCGGGATGCCCCTCCGCCGCTGCCACGCGACAAGCGCGGTTGGCGTGTGGCCCCGGCTCCCGACGGGCGCGGCATGCCCCAGCAGGCGACCGACGGCAAGCCGGCGCATCGCCGGCCGTCGTTTCTGTGGTTTGTGCTCGTGCTGTTCGCCCTGAACTGGGTTTCGGTGCTGCTGTTCCAGCCTTCCTCGAGCAGCGAACAGCGGGTGACGGTGCCGTTCAGCCCGTACTTCCTCCAGGAGTTGCAGGCCGGCCAGGTCTCCTCGATCTCCACCCGTGGCGACAGCGTGCAGGGCACGTTCACCGCGAAGCTGCGCTACCCGCCCGGCAACCCCAAGGCGCAGGCCACCAAGCTCTTCGCAACCCAGATCCCGACGTTCTGGAGCGACGCCCAGCTGACGGCGCTTTTGAAGGAAAAGCGCGTGCAGATCAACGCCAAGTCGACCACGCAGAGCACCTCGCTGCTGGTTGAGCTGCTGCTCGGCTTCGGCCCCACGCTTTTGATCGTCGGCCTGTTCGTGATGTTCGCGCGCAGGGCTGCGCGCGGTGGCGCGATGGGTGCGCTCGGCAACTTCGCCCGCTCCCGCGCGCGGCGCGCCGACCCGAGCAAGATCCGGGTCACCTTCGACGACGTCGCTGGCATCGATGAGGCGAAGAGCGAGCTCACCGAGATCATCGGCTTCCTGCGCGACCCCGAGCGCTACAGCCGGCTGGGCGGGCGCATGCCGCACGGCGTGCTGCTGTTCGGACCACCCGGTACCGGCAAGACGCTGCTCGCGCGGGCGGTCGCCGGCGAGGCGCATGCGGCGTTCTTCTCGATCTCCGCGTCTGAGTTCGTCGAGGGGATCGTGGGCGTCGGCGCGGCGCGCGTACGCGACCTTTTCGCGAAGGCGAAGGAGGCAGCGCCGGCGATCATCTTCATCGACGAGCTCGACGCGATCGGGCGCTCGCGCCTGGGTTCGCTCTCCTTCGGTGGTGCCAACGACGAGCGCGAGCAGACGCTCGACCAGATCCTCACCGAGGTTGACGGGTTCGAGCCGGCGGAGGCGGTGGTGGTGCTCGCGGCGACCAACCGGCCCGACGTGCTCGACTCGGCGCTGTTGCGCGCCGGGCGCTTCGACAGGCGCGTGGCGGTGCAGCCTCCCGACCGCAGTGGCCGGCGCAGGATCCTCGAAGTCCACACGCGCTCGATGCCGCTGGCGAAGGATGTCGACTTCGACGAGATCGCAGCGTCGACGCCCGGTATGGTCGGCGCCGACCTCGCGACGCTCGCCAACGAGGCCGCGCTGCTCGCCTCCTCGCGCGGTCACGACTCCGTGCAGAAAGTCGACTTCAGCGACGCGCTCGAGAAGATCATGCTCGGCTCCCCTCGCGGGATCCTGCTTTCGCCTGCGGACCGCGAGCGCACCGCCTACCACGAGTCAGGCCACGCGCTAGTCGCGATGCTCACGCCACGGGCCGATCCGGTTCGCAAAGTCTCGATCATCCCGCGCGGAATGGCGCTCGGCGTGACGCTGTCCACTCCCGATGCCGACCGCGTGTCCTACTCGCGTGAGGACCTCGAAGCGCGGATCCGCGTCCTGCTCGGAGGGCGCGCGGCCGAGGAGATCGTCTTCGCATCGATCACCTCCGGTGCGGAGTCCGACATCCAGCAGCTCACATTGATCGTGCGCGAGTTGGTCGGGCGCTGGGGGATGAGCGACGCGATCGGAGCGGTGGCGGTGCTTGCGAGCGACGGCCAGGGCCCGCTGATGCCGGGGGCGAGCACGACCTCAGAGGCGACGCAGCGTCTCCTCGACGAGGAGGTGCGCAGGATCGTCGAGCAGATGCATGAAGAGGCAACGCGCCTGTTGCTCGGACACCGCGAGCAGCTCGACAGCCTCGCCCAAGCGCTGCTGAAGGGCGAGACGCTCGATGCGGCGGACGCCTACGCGGCCGCGGGCGTCCCGATGCGCGGCGAGGCTCCGCGGCCTACTGAGCTCGCGAGCGACTAGCGCGCTACTCCAACTCGATCGCGCGCAGCGAATGCTCGTCGGGCAGCTTCTCGAGGATCTCGTGGAGGATCTCGCGGTCTGAGGCCTGATCGCGGCGCGTATCGTTGAGCAGCAGCCGCACGGCACTGTGGGTGATCTTCATCTGCTTCGGCTCGAGCGCCACTGTCAGCACGCCCCGATCGTTGGGATCGCCGCGAAGCTCCTCGAGCACGTCGCGCGCGAGCCCGCGGATAGCGGGCTCGTGAGCCTCATCGGAGATCAGCAGCCGCAGCGCGCTCGCGGTGAGCGGCACCTCCTGCGGCTCGAGGAACAGGTGATATGCGGGCTCGTGCGGGGACGGAGGGTCGCTCATCGCTTGAGCCAGTCAGCCGGCGATCTCCTCGATCTCCTCGGCGTCTGCGTGCGCGGCGGAGTCCGCCTCCGGCGCGACCCCGGCCCCATGGCGCTCTCGTTGAGCGCGCGCGACGCGCCCGCCGGCGGCGCCGATCAGCATGCCGACGATTCCGGTCACGACCGCCAGCAGAGGCGGGACGCTGCCCAGTGACACTTTGGCGTGGGTGCCGGCGATCGCGTGGGCGATCAGCAGAGCCGCGCCATAGATCACCCCGCCGGCCAGGCCGCGGTCGGCGCCGCCCCAGCCGTCGAGGTGCTCGAAGCCCGCCAGGAAGCCGCCGACCGCGGCCACCGCTCCGACGGCCCAGTACGCACCGGTGGATACGCCGACCATCACTCCCGCGAGCGCGCCGATGGCTGTCGGCAGGACGCCTGCTATGACGATCTGAACCGGACGCGGACGGTCGCGGAACAGCACCGGTGAATACATTTGACCCCTTCCTCCGTGCTTTCCAGCGAACCGTATCGCGTTGCCCGATCGCTTTCTCCTCTCCGTCCTCGACCAGTCGCCGATCTCTCAGGGATCCTCCGGGGCGCAGGCGCTGCGCAACACGCTCGATCTGGGCCGGCTGACCGACCGGCTCGGCTACCACCGCTACTGGCTTGCCGAGCATCACGGTGGGCCGATGCTTGCCGGTCCGAGCCCGGAGGCGCTGATCGGACCGCTCGCCTCGTGCACCGCTCGCATCCGCGTCGGCAGCGGCGGCGTGATGCTGCCCCACTACAGCCCGCTGAAGGTCGCGGAGACCTTCAGCATGCTCGCCGGCCTGTTCCCCGGGCGCATCGACCTCGCGCTCGGGCGCGCCGCCGGCACCGACCCGCTGACGACCTTCGCGCTGCAGCGCGACCGACGCCAGGCCGCCCCGGATGACTTTCCGCAGCAGCTCGCGGAGCTCTTGGGCTATCTGGACGGCACGCTGCCGGAGGACTTTCCGTTCGCGCGCCTTGCACGGACGCTCCCGGGACTTCCCGAGAGCCCGGAGCCGTGGCTGCTGGGCTCATCGGAGCAGAGCGCGCTGTGGGCGGCCGAACTGGGCCTGCCATACGCGTTCGCCGACTTCATCAACCCCGACGGCGCGGAGATAGCGGCGCTCTACCGGCGGCGCTTCGCCGAGCACGGGCACGGCGACTCGCAGCCGCGTACCGCTGTCGGCGTGTGGGTGATCTGCGCGGACAGCGACGAGGAGGCACTGCGACTGGCGGCGAGCGGGCGCATGACGTTCACGCTGCTGCGTCGCGGCCGCCTGATCGCGGTCCCGCCGCCGGATGAGGCGCTCGCGTTCCTCGCTGTGGATCGCGCGCGCGGCGACGCGGGGCGCAGCGAGCGGCGAGCGGTTCTGGGCTCGCCGAGCACCGTGCGCGCGCAACTCGAGGAGCTCGTCGCCCGCTACGGTGCGCAGGAGGCGATCATCGTGACCATCACCTACGACCATCACGCGCGTCGGCGCTCCTACGAGCTGCTGGCGCAGGAGTTCTCGCTGTGATCGCCCCCGCCGGGCGCATCGAGGTGCGACGCGCGACGGCTGCGGAGGTGCCTGCGCTCGCGGCGATGCTCGCGCGCGCGTTTCTCGATGATCCCGTGGCGGAATGGGCGTGGAGGCCGCACGGCCTGCGCCTCCGCGCGCTCGAGCGCTTCCAGGCGACACGCCTGCGCCAGCTGCTCGTTCACGAGGAGGTTTGGACGACCTCCGATCTGAGCTGCGCGGCGCTGTGGGCGCCGCCCGAGCATTGGCGCTCGAGCCTGCGCGAAACAGCAGCTCTGGTCCCCTCCTTCGCGAACCGGCGGCTGATCGGGCGCATGCCGCTCGTGGCGCTCGGCTGGCACAAACTGGAGCTCAAACACCCCCACAGCCCGCCGCACTGGTATCTCGCGGTGCTTGGCACCGAGCCGCGCGCCCGCGGGCGCGGCCTCGGCTCGGCTGTACTGGGCGGCGTGCTCGAGCAGTGCGACGCCGACCGCGTCGGCGCATACCTCGAGTCCTCCAAGGAAAGCAACATCGACTTCTACTCCCGTCACGGCTTTCGCGTGACCGGAGAGCTGAGCCTGCTGCGCGGGCCGAACATGTGGCCGATGTGGCGCGAGCCGCGCTAGAGGACCGTCCGCGCTCGCTAGCGAAGGCTTCCGGCTCCGTTGCGCTCGGTGAGATCGGCGCCGGTCGCGGTCGTCATCACCGACGCTGCCCCGCCGCCAAGCACGCGGCGCACCAGCGCCGGGGCGAGCACGCGCAGCACCGCTGCGAGCGCGTATGCGCGCGGCACGTAGCGTTCGGGGCGCCCGCCGATTCCCGCCTGGAAGATCGCCTCCGCGGCGCGGTCGGGAGTGGAGACGATCCACCGGGTTCGCGGGCTCTCCGTGAGCTCCGACTGCGGGAATCCCTCGGTCGAGATGAACCCGGGCAGCACGAGTCCCACGTGCACGCCATGCTCGCGCTCCTCCGCCCACAGCGCGTCCGACCAGCCCGCGAGCGCGAACTTCGACGCGCTATATGCGCCGGCCCCGGCGCGCGCGACGCGCCCGGCCGTGGAGGACACGTTCACGATCGCGCTGGGAGCCGAATCGCGCAGCAGCGGCAGGAGCGCCTCCGTGAGCCTCACCTGCGCGTCGAAGTTGATCGCCATCGTGCGCCGCACGTTCTCGTAGCCGCCCTCGCCGAAGCGCCCGCGCCAGCTCGCGCCCGCGTTGTTGACGAGCAGCTCGAGCTTTCCGTGGCGCTCGAGGATGTGATCGCGGATCCGCTCCGGCGCATCGTCCTCGAGCAGGTCTGCGGCGAGGAAGCTGACACGCTCGGCGCCGAGCGAGTCCGCGAGCGCGCGCAGACGCTCCTCGCGGCGCGCGACGAGCACAAGCGAGCTTCCCGGCTCGCGCGCGAGCCGCCGCGCGGTCGCCTCGCCGATCCCGCTCGACGCGCCCGTGATCAGCATTACGCGGTCTCGTCGGGGCGCTTGAGTGTGATCTGCCATTGGTCGCTCGCTCTCGTTCGGGGCCGGGTGCGCGGTGGCGCTGTGCGGCTAGCCTTTCAGATCGGCGAGCAATGAGCGGGCAAGCATCCAGCGACACGGCAGGCGTCGCCTCCCCGCGCAAGCGCGAGGCGATCGAGCTCTTTCGCGGGCTGCCGCAACGCTATGACGCGCTGTCGGGCGCGCTGAGCTTCTGGCAGGACCCGCGCTGGCGCCGCGCGCTCGTGAGCGCGGTGGCGCCGCGCGACGGCGAGCGCGTGCTGGACGTCGCGACGGGCACGGGCATGGTCACCGCCGAGCTGCTCGCGCGCGCCGAGTGCTCGGTCGTGGGCATCGACCAGAGCGCGGAGATGCTCGCGGCGGCGCGCGCGCGCTTCGCCGGGCCGGCAGGCCGGCGCGTCGAGCTGGTCCAGGGGCAGGCTGAGGCGCTGCCGTTCGCCGATCACAGCTTCGATGCGCTGACGTTCACCTACCTGCTGCGCTATGTCGATGACCCCGCCGCGACGGTCCGCGAGCTCGCGCGGGTCGTGCGGCCGGGCGGGCGCGTCGGCTCGCTCGAGTTCGGCGTGCCGCCACGGGCTCCGGCGCGCGCAGCGTGGCGCCTGTACACGGCGGTCGGGCTGCCTGCGCTCGGGCGCTTGTTCTCGCGCGAGTGGTATGAGGTCGGGCGCTTCCTCGGCCCGAGCATTCGCGGCTTCTACGATCGCCATCCGCTTGAGGCGATCGTCGCTTACTGGCGCGAGGCGGGCTTGGCGGATGTCCGCGTGCGCCGCATGAGCCTCGGCGGGGGAATCGTGATCAGCGCGCGCAAGACCTAGCCGATGCCGGCGACTCCTGAGCGGCCCGCCTTCTACGCGCTCGGCCGCGGCCGGGCGCGCGAGCTTCTGACGCTGCTTCACGCTCCCTATACCGCGTGGAACCTGAGCTACTTCGCGCTCGGCGCAGCAGCCGCGCCGCGACTTCACCTCGACCGGTTGCTGTGGGGCCTCGCGGCTTTCGCGCTGGCTGTCGGGGTGGCTGCACACGCGCTCGATGAGCTGCACGACCGGCCGCTGCGCACGAGCATCGGCGACGGAGCGCTGCTCGCACTGGCGGCGGCGAGCCTCGTCGGCGCGGTCGCGATCGGCGTCGCGGGCATCATCACGGTGACGGCATGGCTCGCTCCGCTGGCACTCGCCGGCGCAGTGTTCGTGCCCGCGTACAACCTCGAGCTGCTCGGAGGCCGCCTGCACGGCGATCTGTGGTTCGCGATCGGCTGGGGAGCGTTCCCGGCGCTCACCGGCTACTTCATCAACGCCGAGAAGGTCACGCTCACGGCGCTCTTGATCGCCGCGGGCTGCCTGGTAATGAGCGTCGCACAGCGTCGCCTGAGCTCACCGGCGCGCGAGCTGCGCCGTCGCACACGCTCGGTCTCCGGCGTGCGCACGCGCGCGGACGGCGACGCCGAGGAGCTAACGCTCGAGGGGATGCTCGCGCCGCTCGACGGCGCGCTCGCGGCGATGTCGCTCGCGATGGTGCTGACCGCCTCCGCGCTCGTGATCGCTCGCCTGTGAGCTCTGGCGAGCCGGCGCCCGGCTCCTCGTCAGCCCTCGAGCAGATGCGCACCGCGACCCGGGCGCACCTCACGCGCGCCTTGCGGTAGCGCGAGGCCGGGCGCGAGCAGCGCGAGCACGCTTCCGCCGAAGCCTCCGCCGACGAGCCGCGCTCCCGCGGCGCCGGCCGCGATCACGCGCGCGACCGTGGCCTCGACGGCGTCGGTCGAGATCTCGTACAGGTCGCGTAGGCTCTCGTGCGAGGCGTTGAGGAGCTCTGCGATCGCGGGGATGTCGCCCGCCCGCAGCGCGCGTGCGGCGGCGCGCACGCGCTCGTTCTCGCCGATCACGTGCGCGACCCGGCGCGAGAGCGGCTCGGGCAGGTGCTGCGCGGCGGCGGGGTCGGCGTCGCGCAGGGAGCGCACCCCCAGAAGCTCGCACGCGCGCGCGCACTCGGCGCGCCGCTCGTTGTAGCCGGAGCCGGCCAGCGAGTGCGGCTCGCCGGAATCGAGCACGATCAGCCGCCAGCCCCCGAGCGCCAGCGGCACCGGCTCGATCGAGAGTGAGCGGAAGTCGATGCAGAGCGCGGTGTCGGTTGCTCCATACAGTGACGCCAGCTGGTCGAGCAGGCCGGTGCGCACGCCGACCCAGTTACTCTCCACGCGCGCGCACAGCCGTGCAAGCTCGGTGCGCGGCACGAGCTCGAAGACGCTCGCACTGCGATCGCCGGACTCGCGTGATCGCAGCGCGAGCAGCGCCAGGCACAGCGCGACCTCGAGCGCCGCCGAGGAGGAGAGCCCGCCGCCCTGGGGCACGTTGCCGCTGATGGCAAGACGAGCCGGCGGCGGGCGAAAGCCCGCGGCCGCGAGCTCCGCGACCGTGCCGCGCACGAACGCGCGCCACCCCTCTGCGGGGGGCGGCGCGGCGAGCGCAAACTCATCGCGCTCGCCCAGATCGCTCGCGCACGCCTGGACCAGCTCCTCGCCGCCGCGCCGTTGCGGAAGTACGTGCGCGCTGACGGTCACGCCCTCGCCGATCGCGAACGGCAGCGCGAGGCCATCGTTGTAGTCGGTGTGCTCGCCGATCAGGTTCACGCGACCGGGTGCGAACGCGGCGCTGCGCTCACGCTGCACGAACGATCGCCTCGCGCAGCTGTGCGGCGGACTCCTCGGGCAGCGTGTCTGAGATGAACGTGCCGGCGCCCTGCTCAGAGCCGGCGAGGTACTTGAGCTTCTCGGCGGTGCGAAGCGGCGGATAGAACTCGACGTGCAGGTGTCCAGCGCGCTGCTGCGGCGGGGTGTCGGTCGGCGCTTGATGCACGACCATCACGTAGGGGAAGGGGAGCGCGAACAGCGCGTCGTAGCCGCGCGCGATCTTCTGCAGCGCCTGCGCGAGCATCCGCAGCTCGCCCGCGTCGCACGCCAGCAGGCTCGGCCTGTGCTCGCGCAGCGCCACGTGGACTTCGTACGCCCAGCGCGCGGCGTGGGGCACGTAGGCCACGACCGCCTCGCTCTGATGGAGGATCCGCCGTCCGTCGGAGAGCTCGCGCTGCGCAAGCTCACACACGGCGCAGCGCCCCATGCGCTCATCGGCTGCGCGCTCGCGTTCGGCGATCGGGGGCACGAACGGGTAGCCGTAGATCTGCCCGTGGGGGTGATGCAGGGTCACGCCGACCTGCACGCCGCGGTTCTCAAAGACCATCACGTAATCGACGTCCGCGCGCGCGCCGAGCTCCATGTAGCGGTGGCGCCACACCCACATCAGCGCCTCCGCGCGCTCGGGGGAGAGCGAGCCGAAGGAGCCGTCGTGGCTGTCGGTGTAGACGACGACCTCCGCAGCGCCGTGCGGCGACTCGAACGCCGGGAAGCGATTCTCGAAGACCGCGATCTGAAAAGCCGGGAAGGGGATCTCGGTCTGCGGGCCGCCGGGTCGCGTGGGGTCCAGCGGGCAATGCTCGCGCGAGGGCAGGAACGTGCGGTCCTGCCGGTGGATCGCGTAGACGACCTGCTCGCCGCGCAGCTCGTCGAAGCGAAGCTCGCTCACTCCGGCTCGCGCTCCTCTAGCGCGGGCCCATGCTCCTCGGCGTGCGTGTAGAGCAGCAGCGCGCGTCCGTCATCTTTGACGTGCCGCGCGATCGCGACCGCTCCGAAGCGCTCGGGCTCCGAGCCGCGT
>JAXDGS010000187.1:0-2830 GCA_034664905.1 Solirubrobacteraceae bacterium
GGTACTCCGAGAGCGAGATGTCGTGATCCAGACGGGAGGCCTACAGTGAGCACGGCGGTCAGCTCGATGCCAAAGGCCGTGGAGCGGGTCGTAGGCCCGGTCACGCGAACCGACATCGTCCGCTACGCAGGTGCAAGCGGCGACTTCAACCCGATCCACCACGACGAGGAGTTCGCTCGCGCCGCGGGCATGCCGAGCGTGTTCTCGATCGGGATGCACACCGCCGGCCTGCTCGGCCAGTACCTCGCCGACTGGGTCGGGCTCGCGAACGTACGCCGGTTCGGCGTTCGGTTCACCGGGCAGGTCTGGCCTGGCGATGTCCTCACGCTGCGCGGGATTGTCAGCGGCACGAGTGACGTCGAAGGCGAGCAGCTCGCCGATCTGGAGCTGACCGCTGCGCGGCAGACGGGGGACGTGGTGGTGAAGGGCACGGCTACCGTGCGAGTTCAGGATCGCGTGGAGGTCTGATGCTCACCGCCCCGATCCATCATCACCTCGACCTGACGGGCCAGAACGTTCTGACGTACGGGAGCTGGGCCCTGACGCTCGTATTGGTCCTCGTTGCCGTGCGGCTCGGCCGCAAGGAGGGCGGATCGCCGTTCTACGTGCTGATGGTGCTCGCCGCGATGGTCGCGGCCTTCGCCGAGCCGCTGTACGACGAGGGCTTCTCGCTGTACTTCTACTCCACTCGCGGCATGCAGACGACGTTCACTGCGTTCGGGATCCCTCAACCGGTGTGGGCGTACAGCGGCTACGCCGTGCTCTACGCGGCTCCGGCGATCTACATATGTCGCAAGATCCGAGAAGGCGCGATGACACCGGCGCGGTTCCTCGCGACGGCCGCGGTCGAGTTCCTGATGTCGTGCACCTTCGAGATCGCCGGCATCAACATCGGCACCTACACCTACTGGGGTCCCCATGTGTTCCGGGTGTTCCACTACCCGGTCGTGATCGCGGTGCTCGAGACCGCGCAGGTGATGTGCTTCGCCGTCGCGGCAGCGCAGCTGCGCCGGCGGGTCCAACGCGGGCCAAGCCAGCTCGCGTTGTTCGTGATCTTCCCGCTGACGTTCTTCATGGCAAATTTCGGCGCCGGCGCGGCAGTGATCATCGGAATCCACGCCCAGCACACCACGCAGCTGATCGTGACCTTGGCGACGCTCGCGAGCATCGGCTGCGCAGCCGCGCTGATTCGCCTCGCGCTGGCATTCCTTCCCGCGGCCGAGGATCTGACCGCCGCCAGCCCCACCGTGAGACTGCTAATGGTCACGGGCGAGGGGAGCGATGGCCGGCAACTCGCCCCAGATCTTCGAAACTAGGCTGAGCGGCGACACGACTCTGCTGCTAGCAGGCGTGCCCGCCTGGACTGGCGACGCTGTCACAGAGGAACGCCAGCCGCTACACGGACTGATGTGGCAACGGCTGCTCGTCTGCACTGGCCACGCGGCAGTCTGACGTCGAGAGCGGCATTCCACATCTCGGCGAGCCGGTCGCCGTCACGAGGCCAGCGTCGGAAGCGCAGGGCGGGCCGACGACGCTGATGACGGCACGGTGTCGTTGAGGGGGCCTGTCTATCTGTCGGTGGCGAGTTGCGCGAGCTGTTTCATCGACGTGCTGATGATCTGGCGTTGGCTGTCGAGGCGGTGCGCCTCGCTATCGGGGATCTCGACGTCGATGGTGATCCGGGTGCCTTCGCCGGCGGGCTCGAGGCGCCACTCGAAGCGTAGGTCGGAGACCAGGCAGGAGACGGTCACGCGGCGCTGGTCTCGTTGGGTGTCGAGCAGTTGGGCCATCGGGAAGTCGGGGTATCCGTCCGGGTACACGGTGTACTCGCCGCCGCTGGTGATGTTGACGGTCTCGATTCCGGCCCACCAGTCGGGGAAGCGGGATGGGTCGTACAGAAGCTTCCAGACGTCCTCGGGCGGCGCGGCTGAGGTCGTGGAGTCATGGAACGACGGCACTGAACCCTCCTTGCTTGATCGCTTGCAGTTCGACTCGGGCTCGCTCAAGCTCGCGCTCGGGTTCGACGAGGCCGACCACCGGCCGGCCGAGGTCGGCGAGCACGGTCGTGATGCTCTCCGCGCGCACGGTGCGCTGGACCACGTGCTCCCAGCCGGCGATCGACTCCTCCAGTCGCCGCCCGGCCTCGGCGGGCTCCCCGTTTGCGAGCGCGATCAGTCCCTGCACGCGCGCGAGCCTTGGCACGAGCGCGTGGGGGAAGTCGCTGGGGCGGACCGGTTCGAGCACTGTCGCGCGGATCTGCTCCGCGGCTCGCTCGAGCTGTCCGCTTCGGGCGAGCGCTTCGGCCAGTGCCAGGCGCGTCTGTGCCCGGCTGATCGGGGCTCCGTCGACGAGCGACGCGGCGAGCAGGGTCGCGGCAACCGAGTGATCGCCCTCTTCGAGCGCGATCAGGCCGCGGTCGTGGCTGGCCATTGCCAGCAGCGCCGGCTGCGCGAGCTGCTCGGCGAGCGCCTGTTCGGCCGTGGCCGCGGCGCGCGCCTGGGGAAGCAGGCCCGCGCTGCTCAGCACGAACGATTTCTGCGCCAGCAAATGGATCTCGAGGCTCTGCAGTCCGTTCCCGGCGATCGCTTCTGTGCCGCGATCGAGGAACTCGAGCGCTCGCGCGTGCTCGCCGGCCGCGGTCGCGGCGCTGGCGGCGTTCGCCCAGCAGCCGTATGCGAGGTCCGGTCGGCCTGCGTTGGCGATCGCGTCCCCGGCGGCGATCGACGGCCCGTAGGACTCGATGAACCGGCCGCGGCGCATCAGCGCGAGCGCGCGAGCGTGACCGGCGTCGTAGGTGCGCAGCAGGTCACACGCGGTCTCATCGGCGCTC
>JAXDGS010000188.1:0-46500 GCA_034664905.1 Solirubrobacteraceae bacterium
TCGAGCGGGCCTACGCCGCGGCCACCCGCACGATCGAGGAGATCCGCGCCGTCCTCGCCGGTCCCGTCCCGCGCGGGCCGGGCGCACCTCCGGGCGTGCGCCCGGCGCCCGAGTTCGTCTCGAACATGTCGCGCGAGCGCTTCGAAGCGATGGTCGCGCGGATCATCGAGTACATCTACGCCGGCGATGCCTTCCAGGTCGTGCCCTCGCAGCGCTGGTCGGCGCCGGTGCCGGTCGAGGCGTTCTCCGTCTATCGCGGTCTGCGGGCGGTCAACCCGAGTCCCTACATGTACTTCCTCGACTTCGGCGACTTCCAGGTCGCCGGCGCGAGCCCGGAGCCGCTGCTGACGGTCAGCGGCCGTGACGTCGCCACGAAGCCGATCGCCGGGACGCGTCCGCGCGGCGCGAGCCCCGAGGAGGACCGCCGGATCGCAGCGGAGCTGCTCGCTGACGAGAAGGAGCTGGCCGAGCACGTGATGCTCGTCGACCTCGGACGCAACGACCTCGGCCGCGTGTGCGAGTACGGCAGCGAGAACGTCGACGAGCTGATGGAGATCGAGCTCTACAGCCACGTCATGCACATCGTCTCCTCGGTGTCGGGCAAGCTGCGCGAGGGGGTCGGGGCGATGGATGCGCTGCGCTCTGTGCTCCCCGCCGGGACCCTGTCGGGTGCGCCGAAGGTGCGCGCGATGCAGATCATCGACGAGCTCGAGCCCGTCAAGCGCGGCGGCTATGGCGGCGCGATCGGCTATCTCAGCTACGCCGGCGATCTCGACACGGCGATCCACATCCGTACGCTGGTGATCAAGGACGGCGTCGCCCACGTGCAGGCAGGCGGCGGTACGGTCGCAGACGCCAAGCCAGATTACGAGTACGAGGAGTCGGTCGCGAAGTCGACCGCGGCGATGCGCGCGATCGCGCTCGCCTGCGAACAGCCGGACTGGGCGTGAGGGTACTCGTCCTCGACAACTACGACTCGTTCGCCTACAACCTCGTGCAGTACCTCGGCGAGCTTGGTTGTGAGGTGAGCGTCGTGCGCAACGACCGCGCAACCGTCGCAGAGCTCCTCGACGGTGGATACGAGCGCTGTGTCGTCTCACCAGGGCCGTGCACGCCGGAGAAGGCCGGCATCACGCTCGAGACCGTGCGGCGCATGCCCGAGGCGGGGGTTCCGACGCTGGGTGTGTGTCTCGGGCATCAAGCGCTGGCGCAGGCGTTCGGCGGCAAGGTGAAGCTGCACCCGCCGGTGCATGGGAAGGCGACGACGATCGAACACGACGGGCGCACGATCTTTACGGGACTGTCCTCGCCGCTCACGGTCGGGCGCTACCACTCGCTCGTCGTCGCGGAGCAGCTGCCCGATTGCCTGGAGGCCTCGGCGCACGGCGGCGGTGTGCTGATGGCCCTGCGCCATCGCGAGCTGCCCGCCGAGGGGGTGCAGTTCCATCCCGAGTCGGTGCTCACCGAGGAGGGCCGCAAGCTGCTCGAGAACTTTCTCGAGCGCCGCTGATCGATCACAATGTGCAGCCGATGCCCAACGCGACCCTGACCGCGGCGATCGACGCGCTCGCGGCACGGCGTGATCTCAGTGCCGACGAGGCCGCAGGAGTGCTCGCCGAGATCATGCACGGCGAGGTCTCCGAGACCCAGATCGCCGGCTTCCTGGTCGCGCTGCGCACAAAGGGAGAGACCGTCGAGGAGCTCGCCGGCCTCGCCCGCACGATGCGCGCGCTCGCAGCGCCCGTGCACAGCCGTCGCCATGACCTGTTGGACACCTCCGGCACCGGCGGTGGAGCGAGTACGTTCAACGTGTCGACCACCGCCGCGCTGATCGCTGCAGGCGCCGGCTGTGCGGTGGCCAAGCACGGCAACCGCTCCGCGACCAGCAGATCCGGCTCCGCGGACGTGCTCGAGGCGCTCGGCGCGCGCATCGACCTCGGACCGGAGGCTGTCGGCGCGTGCATCGACGAAGCGGGCTTCGGCTTCATGTTCGCGCCCGCCCATCACAAGGCCACGCGCTACGTCGTCCCGGTGCGGCGCGAGCTCGCGGTGCGCACGATCTTCAACCTGCTCGGGCCGCTCACCAATCCGGCGGGCGCGCGGCGCCAGCTGATCGGCGTCTCGGACCCGCAGTTCGTCGAGCGGATCGCGCGCGCGCTCGCGATCCTGGGGGTCGACCGCGCGCTCGTCGTCTCCAGCGAGGACGGGTTGGATGAGATCTCCTCGCGCGCCCCGACCCTGGTGGTGGAGGTAAACGGCGAGGACGTCTCGCAATACACGCTCGACCCGAGCGATCTGGGCGTCGAGCCCGCATCGCACGCCGATGCGCCCGGCGGCTGGGGCGGCGGCTCTCCACACGAGAACGCGCTGATCACGCGCTCGATCCTCGAGCGCGACAGCGCGCACGCGGGCGCGCGGGCGGGCGAGGGCCTCGCACTCGTCAACGCGGGCGCAGCCATCTACGCCGCGGGAGCAGCCGACTCGATCGCAGACGGCGTGCAGGCGGCTCGCGAGGCGCTCGCCGATGGCCGCGCGTCCGCCGCCCTCGAGCGCTACGTGCAGAGCACCCTGCGCCACGCGCCCGTGGAGGCGCTCGGGTGAGCGCAGGCGCCCTGACGGTGCTGGAGCGGATCCTCGGCGAAACGCGCACGGCGCTCGAGCGTCGCAAGCGCGAGCGTCCGCTCGCGGACGCGGTCGGCGACGAGAGCGTGCGGGCGACGCTTCGCAGCGGCGCCTTTCGCGACGCTCTCGCAGCGCCGGGGATAAGCGTGATCGCCGAGTTCAAGCGCCGCTCGCCGTCCGCCGGCGTGCTGCGCGAGACTCCCGACCTCGGCGAGATCGTGAGCGCGTATGCGCGCGGCGGCGCTGCCGCGATCTCGATCCTCACGGAGGAGCCGAACTTCGGCGGCTCGATCGAGGATCTGAGCGCAGCCCGCTCCTGGTGCGAGCTGCCCCTGCTGCGCAAGGACTTCATCGTCGACCCCTACCAGCTGCACGAGGCGCGCGCCGCGGGGGCGGATGCCGTGCTGCTGATCGCCGCAGCGCTCGAGCCGAGCGACCTTGCCGCCCTGTATGGCCGCGCGCGCACGATCGGCCTGGATGTGCTCGTCGAGGTCCACGATCGCCGCGAGCTGCACGACGCCCTCTCGATCGGCGCCGAGATCGTCGGCATCAACAATCGCGACCTGAGGGATTTCACGGTCGACGTCCAGCGCACCGAGCGTCTGATCGCGGACGTGCCGCGCGGCGTCCTCGTCGTATCCGAGTCGGGCATCGTCGCGCCCGAGCAGCTCGCGCGGTTGCGCGAGCGCGGCGTGCATGCGGTCCTCGTCGGCGAGTCGCTGATGCGCGCGCACGACCCCGCCGCGGCGCTCGCTGCCCTGAAGAGGTTTTAGAAAGGCTCACGGAACCTTTTAGATGCGCTTCATCGCCGCCGACCATCCTTGCTCGCAATGAAACGAATGTTCCTCGTCCCGTTCATCGCCGCACTGCTCGGAGGCGGCGTGGTAGTAGCGGTGATCGCCGCCTTCGGCGACCTCGGCGGCGGCACGCGCGACAGCGTCACCACGATCCAGGCCGCTCCGCTGACGCCGTCGAACGCCTCGCAGCGGAGCAGCGGGATGACGCCGCACGAGGTCTACGTTCGCGACGCTCCAGGGGTCGCGTTCGTCACCTCGACGATCGTGCAGAAATCCGAATCGCCGTTCAACCTCTTCGGCGGCGAAGCTCAGCGCCAGGGCCAGGCGACCGGATCGGGGATCGTGATCGACTCCAACGGCACGATCCTCACCAACTACCACGTCGTGGCGAACGCGATCAAGGTAACCGTGAGCTTCAAGAAAGGTCAGTCCGTCGAAGCGCAGGTCGTCGGCAAGGACCCCTCCAACGACCTAGCGGTGCTGCGCATCCGTCCAGACGGGCTGACGCTTCACCCGCTGATGCTCGGCGACTCCAGCGGCGTGCAGGTGGGCGACCCCGTGTATGCGATCGGCAACCCGTTCGATCTTGAACGGACGCTCACGACCGGCGTGATCTCCGCGCTTCAGCGTCAGATCTTCGCGCCGAACGGCTTCGCGATCAACAACGTGCTCCAGACCGACGCGCCGATCAACCCCGGCAACTCCGGCGGTCCGCTGCTCGACGCCGCAGGACGCGTGATCGGCATCAACTCGCAGATCGAGACCGGCTCCAGCGGCGGCGGCAGCGTCGGCATCGGCTTCGCTGTGCCGATCAACACCGCCAAGTCGGAGATCTCGCGGCTGGAGAAAGGCGGCACGGTGCGCGGCGCCTACCTCGGGCTGACGTCGCTGACCATCGACGGCTCGCTGTCGGGCTTGAACCTTCCCGTGAAGAGCGGCGCGCTCGTGCAGACCGTCCAGCCGGGCACCGCGGCGGCGAAGGCCGGGATCCGCGGCGGAAGCGTCAACGGGAGAACCGAAAGCTCGCAGATCGCAGTCGGTGGCGACATCGTCGTCAAGGCCGCAGGGAAAGCCGTCACCAGCTCGGAAGACCTCTCCAACGACATCGCCGAAAAGAAGCCAGGCGAGACCATCAGCATCGAACTCCTGCGCCCCAAAGGCGGCGGCTCCTACGAACACAAGACGGTGACCGCCACGCTGGGCAGCCGCCCCAACTCGGTACCCAACGCGAACACGCCCGAAGGTTAGGATCGCCGCAGTTTCGCTGCGCCGGCGCATCGCGGCCCGGCAGCGGATCGCCGCAAACTCGCTACGGTTGGCGCATGCAGCGCGCGTCGGCGAAGGTGAAGATCTGCGGTATCACCAACCTCGAGGACGCCGAGCTCGCGGTCGAGCTCGGCGCATGGGCGCTCGGGATGATCTTCTACGACGCGAGCCCGCGCGCGTGCTCGCCCGCGGAGGCGGAGCGCATCTCCTCGCGGCTGCGCCGCAAGGTGGAGATCTGCGGCGTGTACGTGAACGCGCCGCTCGAGCAGGTGCTCGCGAGCAGCGAGGCGATCGGGCTGAGCATGCTGCAGCTCCACGGCGATGAGGGCCCCGCATACTGCGCCGAGGCGAGCAGGAGGACGGGCGCGCGGGTGATCAAGGCGGCCCAGGTCTCGACGCTCGGCGACGTGCGCGACCTCGAGCGCTTTCACGTGGACTTCCACCTGCTCGACGCGCGCTCGCGCATCCCCGAGCGCCAGGGCTTGCGCGGCGGCACCGGTGAGACGTTTGACTGGAGCATGGCGGCAGCGCGACGCTCACAGGTCCCTCTGATCCTCAGCGGTGGCCTCGACGCCGCCAACGTCGGCGATGCGATCGCGCTCACGAGGCCGTTCGCCGTGGATACGGCGAGCGGAACCGAGGCCGCGCCCGGCCGCAAGGATGCGCGAAAGCTGCGGGCGTTCATCGAGGCCGCCTCCGCGCTCGGCGAGCTGGGAAAGGTCGGCCAGCCGGCGTGAGCTCTCCCAGCGCGGCCGATCCGCGCCCCGGGGATGGCTCGGGGGCGCCGGTGGAGCACCGTTTCGGCCCATACGGCGGGCAGTTCGTACCCGAGACGCTGATGCCGGCGCTCGCGGAGCTCGAGGATGCGTGGACGCGCGCGCGCGCGGATGACTCCTATCGCTCGGAGCTCGCCCGGCTGCTGCGCGATTTCGCCGGGCGTCCGACCCCGCTGTATCTCGCCGACAGGCTCTCCGAGCGGGCGGGCCGGCCGGTGTATCTGAAGCGCGAGGACCTCAACCACACCGGCTCGCACAAGCTCAACAACGCGCTCGGCCAGGCGCTGCTCGCCAGGCGGATGGGCAAGCAGCGGATCATCGCCGAGACCGGCGCCGGGCAGCACGGCGTCGCGACTGCGACCGTGTGTGCGCTGCTGGGCATGGAGTGCGTCGTGTACATGGGCGTGCAGGACACCCGCAGACAGCGCCCCAACGTGCAGCGGATGGAACTGCTCGGCGCGAGCGTGAAGCCGGTGGATGCGGGTGCGATGACGCTCAAGGAGGCGACCTCGGAGGCGATCCGCGACTGGGTGGCAAACGTGGCGAGCACCCACTACGTGATCGGCTCGGTGGTTGGACCCGCTCCGTACCCGGCGATCGTGCGCGATCTGCAACGCGTGATCGGCGACGAGGCGCGCGCGCAGATGCTCGAGCGCGAGCGCAGGCTGCCCGCGCGCGTCGTCGCATGCGTCGGCGGCGGCTCCAACGCGATGGGTATCTTCAGCGCGTTCCTCGCGGACGAGGATGTCGAGCTGATCGGCGTCGAGGCTGCCGGCGAGGGCATCGACACCCAGCGCCACGGCGCGCCGCTGACAGTGGGGGGGCGGCCGGGCATCCTGCACGGCTCGCGCTCCGCGGTGATGCAGAACGAGGAGGGGCAGATCATCGAGGCGCACTCGGTCTCAGCGGGGCTCGACTATCCGGGCGCGGGCCCGCAGCACGCCCATCTCAGGGACACCGGCCGCGCGCGCTACGTGGCCGTCACCGACGATGACGCGCTGCACGCCTTCCGCGTCCTCTCGCGTCTGGAGGGGATCATCCCGGCGCTCGAGACCGCGCACGCGCTCGCATGGCTGCTCGCGCAGAGCGACGGCGAGCTCGACCTCGTATGTCTCTCGGGCCGCGGGGACAAGGATCTCGCCGAGGTGCTTGGCGGCGCCGGCGCGTGACCGGAGCGCGAGCGAGCGGCATCGAGCGGATCGCCGCGGCGTTCGCCGACAGGAAAGGGCGCGCCGCGCTCATGCCCTACGTGATGGGCGGCTTCCCATCGCTGGCGGAGTCCACCCGCATCGGCGAAGCGTGCGTGCGCGGCGGCGCGGACGTGATCGAGCTCGGGATGCCCTACTCGGACCCGCTCGCCGACGGGCCGGTGATACACGCGGCGGGCACGCACGCGCTGGCCGCCGGCGCCGACGTCGCGGGCGTTCTCGAGGTCCTGCGCGCGCTGTCGCAGGAGGTCGCGGTGGTGCTGATGTGCTACGCGAACATGGTCTTCGCTCCCGGTGCGCGCGCGTTCGCCGAGCGCCTGCAGCGCGCCGGCGCGTGCGGGCTGATCGTGCCCGACCTGCCACAGGGCGAGGAGCAGGAGGTGCTGCGCGCGTGCGAGCAGAGCGGTCTTGCGCTCGTGCCGCTGGTGGCGCCCACGACGACGCCCGAGCGGATGGCCGCGATCGGCGCTCGGGCCCGGGGCTTCCTCTACACCGTCTCTGTCGTTGGGACCACCGGAGAGCGGCTCGCGCTGGACGAGCATCTGGGGGAGATCCTCGCGCGCGCGAAGCGCTCGACCGAGGTTCCGGTCGCCGTCGGGTTCGGGATCGGCACGCCCGAGCAGGCGCGCCAGGCGGCCGATGCAGGCGCCGACGGGGTGATCGTCGGCACGCGCCTGGTACGCGCAGCCGCCGAGAGCGAGGACCCCGCGGGCGCGGTCGAGCTGGTGCTCGCGGAACTCGCGGCGGGGCTCGCGCCGGGTCGGTAGGATGCGCGCGTAATGGGACTGATCCTCACCGTCACTGCTGGCCTCGTCGTCTGGATCGCGCTGTGGGCGCTCGGCGCGAAGGGCTTTGACGCGTTCATGCTGGCGACCGCGATCATCCTCGTCGGAGCCTCGCTGAAGATCCTCTCCGGCTACCTGCCGGGCCGTCGCGGCTAGGCGCGCCGTGCGGGCGCGCTGGCTGGGCCTGGTCGCGCTCCTTCCCGCGGGGCTCGCGGCGGCGGGCTGCGGCGGCACCGGGGCGTCGAGCGCCTCCGAAGCCGTCGGCGGCCAGCTGGCGATCTACTCGAGCCTGCCCCTGCAGGGCCCGTCGGGGCCGAGCTCCCAGGAAATCGTCGCCGGTGAGAAGCTTGCGCTCGCCGACGCCGGCGGGCGCGCCGGCCCGTTCAAGATCGGCTACGTCTCGCTGGATGACTCCAGCCCCGCGACCGGGCGCTGGGACCCGGGTGTGACCGCGAGCGATGCCAAGACGGCCGCGCAGGACACCAGCACGATCGCCTATCTCGGCGAGTTCGACTCGGCCGCCACCGCGGTCTCCTTGCCGCTCATCAACGCCGCAGGGATCCTGCAGGTGAGCCCCGCCAGCTCCTATGTCGGACTCACCTCCTCCCTCGACGCCGGGCAGGACGAGCCCGAACGCTTCTATCCGAGCGGCCGGCGCACGTTCGGGCGCCTCGTTCCGGGTGATCCGATCGAGGCCGAAGCGCAAGTCGCTCTGATGAAGACGCTCGGCGTGCGCTCGGTCTACGTGCTCGACGATGAAGATCCGTTCCACGCGCCGCTTGCGCAGCTGGTCGCCACAGACGCGCAGCGCGCGGGGATCGCGCTCGCGGCGCACGACAGCGTCGGCACCGCGGCCGGCGCGATCTTCACCGGCGAGGTCGAAAAGATCGTGAAAAGCGGCGCGCAGGCGGTGTTCTTCGCCGGCAGCGGCGGAGCGGGGACGGTCGCGCTGTGGCAGCAGCTTCACGGCGTTGATCCGCGGCTGTTGCTGCTGGGAGCGAGCACGATGGACGACGAAATGTTCACCTCGCAGATCGGCGCGGCCGGCGATCGCACCTATCTGACCACGCCGGTGCTCGCTCCGCAGCTCTATCCGGCGTCTGCGCGGCGGGTGCTGCGCAGCTATCGCAAGGCCTTCGGCGGCGAAGGGAGCGGCTACGTGCTCTACGGCTACGAGACGATGAGCCTCGTGCTGAGCTCGATCCGACGCGCCGGGGCTCGCGGCAACGACCGCCAGGCGGTGATCGAACGGTTCTTCGCGACCCGTGATCGCGCCTCGGTCCTTGGGCGCTACTCGGTGCGCCCCGCTGGCGAAACGACGCTGTCACGCTACGGGATCGACCGCGTGTCGGGCGGGCGCGCGGTCTTCTACCGCTCGGTCGGCTGAGGGAGCGGCGCGACCGGCTCCGCGCCTGGCTTTCAGCCTTCGCTCTGGCGCAGGCCGACGACGATGCGCACCCGTTCGACGCCGTTGCCGATGCTGTGCACGCCGCCAGCGACGGTTGTGATGCTGCGCAGGTAGGGGAGCAGCCCCGAGAGCGCTTTGCCTTCGGTGAGCCCGACGCCTTCGAGCAGGCTGAGGACCGTCGGCACGTTGACGATCAGATTGGGCCGCAGCCCATCGCCGAGCGCCGCGGCGGCAGCTGTCTCGGATGCGGCGCCCGCGAGGGTGCTCTGCGGATGCAGCGCGGCCGCGACCGACGGTTCGCCGAGGCCGAGCACGAATTTCACCTGGCCATGCGAATCGCGTCCGTCCGCGATCACGAGCCCGAGCGGAACGCCGCGCACATGCGCATCGACGGCCGCTTCGGTGCCGGGGACGCTCGCCGGCGCGGCGGCGTCACCCGCGGCCCGCAGCTTCGCGGCGAGCTTCGCGACCGCAGCGCGGGAGAGCGCGGGATCCTTGGAGTCGATGACCACCGCGCCGTGCAGTTCGAACACGCTCGCACCGCTCGCGAAGATGCCCCCGGCGCCCATCCAGCTGGCGAAGTCGCGCTTGGCCTCGGCGCTCGGTGCCGCCATCGCGGCGAGCGGCCGCAGCAGCCCTTCGATGAGGCCGCTCAGGCTCACCCCGGGCGAGCTTTCCCCTTCGCTTGAGCCGGCGAGTGACGCGAGCGCGCGCAGCGCGCTTAGATCTTCGCCGAGGCTCGCACCGACGTCACCGAGGCCGAGCGCGAGCCAGGAGTCGCCCGGCAGTTGCGCGAGCGGAGCGTCGCCGCCCACGCCCGCTGCAAGCAGCCCGCCGCTCGCCGAGGAGGAGAGGACGTCCGCGTCGAGCGCGATCGACGTGCTCGACGGCACCAGCGACAGGTTCAGCTCGCGTGCACCGGCGAGCAGCCTCGGCAGATCCGTCGCGCCCCGCTGCGCCGTCGCGGCTGCGCTCGGAGCCGAGTAGAGGTGCGCGAGCGCTCCCGACGGCGCGGCGGCTCCCAGCTTCGAGTAGCCGGCGGCGCGCGCCAGCGGGGGTCCTCCGAGCGTCGTGTCGATGACGCCGTGAACGGCGGCGTCGCTTCCGAGCACCGCGAAGCGCTTGACGATCGCGAAGGCCACGCCGCCGGCGCTCAGCTGGTAGGAGACGCCGCGATAGGCGCTCGCGTGGGCGCCTGCATGCGCGGCCTGCGCGTTCACGAACGAGCGCGCCTTGGCGGCGTCGCTGCTATCGAGCACGATCGCTCCCTGGGCTGTACCCGAGCCGAACGGGAACGCCGCGACCGTGCCCGATCCGCCCGGTTGCAAGAGCCCCAGCAGCGCCTGCGGCGCGATCGCCGATGTCGAGGCATCGGACGTGAGGAAGATCCCTGCCTGCTTGCCCAGCCAGGGTTCGACGTCGCGCTTGAAGCTGAGTGTCGGCGAGCCCGGGGTCTGCAGCAGCGCGAGCAGCCGTAGATAGGGGTTGGGTTGGTGGAGAAGCTCGCGACCCGCGGCGAGCGCGGCGCTCTTCAGCGAGCCGTCCGGGCGCACGCTCGCGCCGAGGTAGAGCGTCGCCGACGCGGGTACCGCGGCGGCGGGGTCGGCGCTCGTGCCCGCGCTCGACGAGGAGCCGCATCCGCCGAGCGCGCCCGCGGCGAGCAGCGTCACGAGGATCGTCGCGAGCAGGCCGGGTAGCGCCCGCCGCACCGTCGAGCGGCGCTCAGCAGGCTTCGCTGGGTTGCGCGGGGGGGACAAGCAGCAGGTTCCTGTCACGCCCGCGGCTTGGGCCGGGGCGGGGCGATCGTATGGGCAGTCAGGCATGCGCGCAAGTACCCGCGGTGCAAGCCCGCTCTCACGGCGAGCCGATGCATGCGCGCTTGCAGATGCGGGCCCGGCTACGCACGCTGCGCTGTTGGGACGCAAGCACGTCACCGGGGCGGCCCGGTGGGAAAAAATGTGCAAAGGGGTTGCAATGTGGGAGGGGGTGGGTTATCGTCGCCGCAGCGAGCCGGGGTGGAGGAGCTCCTCCCACTCCTCCAACCCGGCTCGGCAATCAAGCTTGGAGCTCCCACAGTGGCATCCTTTCGCGGCACCTTCGACCATACGCTCGACGCGAAGAACCGCCTGACGGTGCCCTCCCGCTACCGCGATGCACTGGAAGGCAAGGTGGTGCTCGCGATGCCGCTCGACCTCAAGCCGTGCGTGGGCGTGTGGCGCCTGGAGGACTACGAGCGCTACACCGAGCGCGCGCTCGATGGTGTGTCTCCGCTCTCCCCGCGCCTGACCGAACTTGAACGCTTCTTCTACGGCAGCTCCCACGAGGCAGCCCTCGACGGCGCCGGGCGGATCATGGTGCCGGCGTCGCTCGGCAAGCACGCGGCGCTCGACAAGGAGGTTGTCGTCGTCGGCGTCGGCAACCACCTCGAGCTGTGGGGCACGAGTACCTGGAAGGAGCACAAATCGGTGCTGCTCAGCGGAGTTGCGGAGGTGACCGCGCGTGTCGCGGATGCTGCTTGACGCCCGTGTGGCGCGCACCGCTGTCGCTGCCGTCCCTCAGCTCGCGCGACGCGGGCGCGGGCGCGGCAGCAACCGAGGCGGACGGATCGCCGCGCGCGAGCAGCGAGCGGGTGCCGGCGGCGCTTCGCACATGCCGGTGCTTGCAGGTGAGCTTCTGGGCCTGCTCGACGCACGGCCGGGACAGACGGCGATCGACTGCACCTTCGGCGACGGCGGCCATGCACGCCTGCTCGCCGAGCAGCTCGGGCCCCAGGGAACGCTTGTCGCGATCGATCGCGATCCGCTGGCCGAGGAGCGCTTCGCGGCGCTGGCCGCGCAGGCTCCGTGCTCGCTGCGCTTCATCCGCGCCGGGTACGCCGAGGCGCTCGAGCTGCTCTGCAGTGAGGGGATGAGCGCGGACATCGCCTACTTCGACCTCGGGATGTCCTCGATGCAGGTTGACACCCGCGAGCGCGGCTTCTCCTACTCCTACGACGCGCCGCTCGACATGCGCATGGACCCGGGCCTCGAGCTGAGCGCGCGCACGATCGTCGCCGAGTGGGATGAGCGGCGCCTGGCGCAGATCTTGCGCGACTACGGAGAGGAGCGCCACGCGCGCGCGATCGCGCGCGCGATCGCGTTCCGGCGCGCGCAGGCGCCGATCGAGACGACGCTCGAGCTCGTCGAGACGATCACCTCCGCAATCCCCGCGCCGGCCCGCTTCGCCGGCGGCCATCCGGCCAAGCGCTCATTTCAGGCGTTGCGGATCGCGGTCAACGACGAGCTCTCGCAGCTCGAGCGCGCACTGCCGCTCGCGTGGAGCCTGCTGCGCGAGCGCGGTGTGCTCGCCGCGATCTCATTTCATTCGCTCGAGGACCGCCGCGTCAAGAGCTTCCTCGCCGAGCGCGCCCGCGGCTGCATCTGCCCTCCTGAGCTGCCGGTGTGCGTGTGCGGGCGCGAGCCGCAGGCGGAGCTGATCGCGCGCCGTTCGGTGGTGCCCTCCTCCGAGGAGCTCGACCGCAACCCACGCGCCGCATCGGCGCGGCTGCGCGCCGCGCGCAAGCTCAGCGCCGCAGAGCAGGAGAGCCGATGACGCCGCCGCCTGCAGCCGCGGCGGCGGCCGCGCCCGCCGCGCCGACGCGCAGACCCGCTCCCACTCGCCCGCGGCCCGTGCCGGGGAGGCCGAGGCGGGTCTCGGGTCCGTCGCCCCCGGCCCCGGCTCGTCGCGAACCGGGGGCTCGCTCGCAACGCTCGCAGGAGGGCCTGGCGCCCGCGCTCGCGCAGGCCCTTCATGCCCTCGCGCACAACCGCGTGCTCGACCGGCTGATCCGAGGGCGCCTGTCGATCGGGATCGTCGCGTTCGCGTTGATCGGGATCGTCACGCTGCAACTCGGCCTGCTCAGGCTCAACACGAGCATCGGGCGCACGCTCGAGCGCGAGTCGGTGCTGCAGCGCGAAAACGCCGCGCTGAGCATCGAAAACTCCGAAATGGCCGCCGGCGATCGCGTCGAGGCCCGCGCCGCACAGGTGGGAATGGCGCTCGCGCCCATCGGTGCGCTGCGCTTCCTCACCGCCGGTGGCGGCGACGCGCAGCGGCGCGCGACGAAAGCGCTGCGAACGCCGCTTGCGAGCGAATCCACCGGCTCCGCGCAAGCTGCCGGCTCGGCGTCGGAAAGCTCCGCCGGCTCGGCCTCGAGCAGCACCGAAGGCAGCGCGTCGGCCTCGAGCGCCGAACACAGCGCATCGGCAGCGAGCTCTGCCGAAGGCAGCGCTTCGACGACGAGCTCATCCTCCACGACGCAGACGCCCGAAGCATCCCGCGAAGGCGCATCCTCCGGATCACCCTCTGCGCAGTCGAGGGCCGAAGCCCCCTCCTCGAGCCAGCCGACCCGCAGCGAAGGCTCCGCGGCGGAATCCGCGAGCGGCGGCGCAGCGAGCGGCTCGCCGGCGGGCGGTACGCAGGAACGGCCCGCGGGATAGGCCGTGAGCGTCGTCCAACAGCGGATAGGCGCGATCTTCGGACTGTTCTTCGTACTACTGCTGTGCGCGGGCGCACGCACCCTCTATCTGGGGGTCCTGCGCAGCGGCACGCTGCAGAAGGCAGCGAGCGATCAGCAGGTCACAGCTGAAGCCGTCACCGCGCAGCGCGGAACGATCACCGACCGCAACGGGATCGAGCTGGCGGTCTCCGAACCGGCCCGCGACATCTCGGCCGACCCGTATCTCATCAGCGATCCGCTCGCCGTCGCTCAGCACCTCGCGCCTCTGCTCGGACGCACCCAGGCGAGCGTGCTGAAAGATCTCTCGCGACGCAGCGGCTTCGTGTATCTCGCTCGGGCGCTTCCCGCGCGCAAGGCCCAGCAGGTGCTCGCCCTGAAGATCCCCGGTGTCGCCGGCGCCCGCGTGCTGCGCCGCGTCTATCCGCGCGGCACGCTCGCCGCGCAGGTGCTCGGCGAGGTGGGGACCGAAGGCGCCGGGCTCTCCGGCCTCGAATACTCGCTGGATGGGATGCTGCGCGGGCACTCGGGAGAGCGGCGTGTCGTCAGCGACGCGATCGGCCAGCCGGTCTCGATAACCGAAACCCATACCGAAGTGCCCGGTGCGCCGCTCACGCTCACGCTCGATGCGAACATCGAGCAGCGCACCGAAGACGTGCTTACCGCGGTGGGCCGCGTGTTCAGCCCCAAAGACGCCACCGCGATCGTCATGGACCCGCACAGCGGCGCGGTTCTCGCCGTCGCCAACTGGCCGCAGGTCAACGCCAACGACCCCGCGTCGTTCACCCCCTCCGCGACCGCCGACCGGGCGGTCGGCTTCGCCTACGAACCCGGCTCGACGTTCAAGGCGCTCACGATCTCGGGCGCACTGCAAGAAGGCGTGATCACCCCCGACAGCACATTCAACATCCCGGACAAGATAAGGGTCGCCGACCGGACGATCCACGACGACACCGAACACGCCGAAGAAACGCTCAGCGCCTCGCAGATCCTGGCCCGCTCGAGCAACGTCGGCGCGATCAAGATCGGAATGGCCGAGGGCTCCAAGCGCTTCGACGCATGGGTTCGAAGGTTCGGCTTCGGAGCGCGCACCGGCGTTGAGCTGCCGGGCGAGGAAAAAGGTGTGGTGCTGCCGCTCAGCCACTACTCCGGCTCCTCCATGGGCAACCTGCCGATCGGCCAGGGCGAGCTCGTCACGCCGATGCAGATGGCCGAGGCGTACGCGGCCATCGCAAACGGGGGGATCCTGCGCCCGCCGCACATCGTGAGCGGCGTCGGCGGGCGCCCGCGGCCCGAGCCCGCCGGGCGCCGTGTCATCTCCAGCGCGACCGCCGCCGCGGTGCGCTCGATGCTCGAAGGCGTGCTCGCGCCCGGCGGTACCGCGAGCGAGGTCTCGATACCCGGCTATCAGCTGGCCGGGAAGACCGGAACGGCGAGCAAGATCGACCCGCTCACCCACGAATACTCGAAATCCGCGTTCATCGCCTCGTTCATCGGCTTCGCACCGGCGAGGAACCCGAAGCTGCTGTGCGCGGTCGTCGTCGACGAACCGCAGCACGGCTCGATCTACGGCGGCACCGTCGCTGCCCCTGCCTTCGGGCAGATCATGCGCTTCGCACTGCCCTACATGGGCATACCGCCGGGGTAGGGCTGAAGGCTCCGGCAGGGACGGAAACTAGACTCATCGCCATGCCCAATGGGAATCGACCATGAGGCTCGGCGAGCTCACCGCGGCGCTGGCCGCAGGGTCTGATCGCGACGGCGCTGGCGGCGAGGACGTCGAGATCACCGGCCTCGCCTACGACAGCCGCGCAGTCAGCGCAGGCGATCTGTTCTTCTGCGTGAGCGGCTTGCGCAGCGACGGACACGACTTCGCCGAGCAGGCGGTGCGCGAGGGCGCGGTCGCGCTGGTGCTCGAGCGCCCCCTCGGCCTCGGCGTGCCTGAGGTGATCGTCGACTCGGCGCGCGTCGCGATGGCTCCTATGGCGGCGCGCTTCTATCGCTATCCCGGCCGCGAGCTCGAGGTCGTAGCCGTCACCGGTACGAACGGCAAGACGACAACCACCTACCTCGTGCGCGCGCTGCTCGAAGCCTGCGGCTGGCAATGCGGGCTGCTCGGCACGGTCAAGGCGGTCATCGCGGGCCATGAGCGTGAGGTGCAGCGCACCACCCCCGAGGCGCTCGACCTGCAGGCCGACCTGCGCGCGATGCTCGACGGCGGTGACCGCGCCTGCGCGATGGAGGTCTCCTCGCATGCGCTCGAGCTCGCCCGCACCGACGCGATTCCGTTTGCCGCTGCGATCTTCACGAACCTGACCCAGGACCACCTCGACTTCCACCCGACGATGGAGGACTACTTCATCGCCAAGCGGCGCCTGTTCTGTCCCGCAGCGCCTGCGCACGGGCCGCGGCACAGCGTCATCAACATCGCCGACCCGTACGGACAGCGACTCGCGGCCGAGCTCGACGGCGCGCGCACGTTCGCGGTCGAGGCGCCGGCGGACTACAGCGCGACCGCGCTGCGCTGCGGCTTTGACGGCTGCAGCTTCACGCTGCGCACGCCGGAGGGGGAGCACGCGGTGAAGCTCCCGATGCCGGGGCGCTTCAACGTCGCCAACGCGCTCGCCGCGCTCGCCGCGGCGCACGCCCTCGGGGGACCCTTGGACGTGCTCGTCGATGCGCTCGAGCGAGGCGTGCGCGTTCCGGGCCGCTTCGAGCCGGTCGACGAGGGCCAGGAGTTCGCGGTGCTGGTGGACTACGCGCATACGCCGGACTCGCTCGAGAACGTCCTGCTCGCCGCGCGCGAGCTCCTCGACGCAGGCGAGCGCGCGCATGGTCGCGTGCTGTGCGTGTTCGGAGCCGGCGGCGACCGCGATCGCGGCAAGCGGCCACTGATGGGGGAGATCGCCGCGCGCCTGGCGGATGCCGTGCTCGTGACCTCTGATAACCCGCGCTCGGAGGATCCCGAGCAGATCATCTCCGAGGTCATGGCAGGCGCCATGCGCGCGGGAGGCGCCGAGGCGCCGGCCGGTCGGGATCACGGCGGCGTGCGCGCGCTCACCGATCGCCGCGCGGCGATCGCAGAGGCGATCGCCGCGGCGCGCCCCGGCGATGTCATCGTGATCGCCGGCAAGGGCCACGAGCAGGGACAGGAGCTGGCGGACGGGCGCAAGGTCCCCTTCGACGACGTGAGCGTCGCCAGGGAGGCGCTGAGCGGCATGCTCACGCAGTCGAGCGCATGAGGCGCTGGGACGCGCGGCGGATCGCCGCTGCGACCGGTGCGCTGCTCGTGCGTCAGCCGCCCTCCGACGCCGGTGGCGAGGGGCCTGCCGGTGCCTGCATCGACTCGCGCGAGCTCGCACGCGGAGAGCTTTTCGTCGGGCTGCGCGGCGAGCACACCGACGGCGGCGCGCACGCCGCGGACGCGCTGGCGGCCGGCGCGTGGGGAGCGCTGGTCGCCCCGGAGCACGCCGACGCGCCCACGCGGGCGGCGGCGGCGGCCGCGGGCGCGGTGCTGCTCGTCCACGATGACCCGCTCGCCGCCGTCCAGACGCTCGCGCGCGAGCGCAGGCGCGAGCTCGGAGCGCGGGGCGCCCGCGTGGTCGCGATCACCGGCTCCACCGGCAAGACCTCGACCAAGGACATCCTCGCGGCATTGCTTGAGCCCTCGTTGCGCACCGCTTCGAGCCCGGCCAACCTGAACACCGAGATCGGGCTGCCGCTCGCGATCCTCGCGGCGCCCGAGGGCTGCGAGGCGCTCGTGCTCGAGATGGCGATGCGCGGCGCCGGTCAGATCGCCGAGCTAACCGAGATCGCCGAGCCTGACGTTGGCGTGATCGTCAACGTCGGCCCTGCGCATCTGGAGCTGCTCGGCTCGCTCGAGGCGATCGCCGCGGCCAAGGCCGAGCTGATCGCAGGCCTCGCGCCCGGTGCCGGCGTCGTCGCGCCGAGCGGCGAGCTGCTGCTCGCGCCGCATCTGCGCAGCGACCTGCGCACCGTCACCTTCGGTCCAGGCGGCGACGTCTCGCTGCGCGAGCGCCACGCCGACGGGTCTGTCGTCATCGCCCACGGGGAGCAGCGAATCGAGCTGTGGCCGTCATTCGAGCAGGAGCACAACCTGTCGAACCTGCTCGCCGCGGTCGCCGCCGCGGGGCTGCTCGGCGTCACTCCCGCGGGACGGCTCGAGGTCCGCTTCACCGCGATGCGCGGGCAGCGGCTGCAGCTGCGCGGCGCGGTCACCGTGATCGACGACTGCTACAACGCGAACCCGATGTCGATGCGCGCGGCGCTCGATGATCTCGCCCGCACCGCCCCCGCCCGGCGCGTGGCGGTGCTCGGCGACATGCTCGAGCTCGGTGCCGAGGCGCCGCGGCTTCATCGCGAGGTGGGCGAGCACGCGGCCGCATGCGGGGTCGAGCTGCTGATCGCAGTCGGGCCGCTGGCTGCGGAGATGACGGACGTGTTCGCAGGCGAGAGCCATCGCACCGCCGACGCGCCCGCCGCCGGCGCGCTGCTCGCGCGGCTGCTGCGCGATCGTGACACCGTGCTCGTGAAGGGCTCGCGCGGCATGGGCATGGAGCGGGCGCTGGGGGCGCTGCGCGCGAGTAGCGAGGAGCCGGGGGACGGTGACGGCGACGGTGACGGCGCTGCAGCGCTCGCGCCCGGCGCCGGCTCGGGGCGAGACTGAATGGGAAGGATCCTCTTCGGCGGCACCGCCGCACTGCTGATCTGCATCTTCCTGAGCCCGAGGTTCATCGAGTTCCTGCGCGCGCGCGAGTTCGGCCAGCACATCCGCGAGGATGGGCCCGAGGGGCACCACCAGAAGGCGGGGACGCCGACGATGGGCGGAGTCATCCTGTTTCTCGCAGTCTCCGTCGCGTTCCTGATCCTGACCAACTACGAATGGCGCTCGGTCGGCGTGTTCGGGGCGGCCATCGCGTGCGGGCTGCTGGGCTTCGCCGACGACTACACAAAGCTCGTCAAGCGCCGCTCGCTCGGGCTGCGGGCACGCACGAAGCTCGGCGTGACGATCGCGATCTCGCTCGGGCTGTGGTACATCGCGACGCAGCGGGCCCACCTGCCGTCCACGCTGTGGCTGCGGTTCGTGGACTACCACATCGACGTGGGGCCGCTCTATCCGCTGCTGATCTACCTCGTCGTCGCGGGCACCACCAGCGCGGTCAACCTCACCGACGGGCTCGACGGGCTCGCCGCCGGCTGTGCCGCGATCGTGCTGCTCGCATATATCGGGATCACGTTTCTCGCCGGCGACCTCGACCTCGCGATGCTCGCGGGGTGCCTGGTCGGAGCCTGCATCGGGTTCCTGTGGTTCAACGCGTTTCCCGCCACGATCTTCATGGGCGACACCGGCTCTCTTGGCCTGGGGGGCGCGATCGCGGGCCTCGCGGTGATGACCAAGACCGAGGTGCTGTTGATACTGCTCGGCGGGATCTTCGTGATCGAGGCGCTCTCGGTCGTGGTCCAGGTGATCTCCTTCCAGACGACGCGCCGTCGCGTGTTCCTGATGGCTCCGATCCATCACCACTTCGAGCTGAGGGCATGGTCGGAGACCAAGATCATCCTGCGCTTCTGGATCGTGGCCTCGATCTGCGCCGCGATCGGATTCACGATCTACCGGCAGAGCAGAGGGGTCTGAGCAGACCACGCAGCTGGCCCTCGCGCCGGCCTTGCGGAGGTTCTCCAGGAAACGCGCGCGCGGCGAGAGGCTTCGCCGGATCGGCGTCGAAATGAGCTGGGATGCCAGCAGCCGCAGCCGGGCGAGCGCCAAGGAAGAGTGCCTCATCGGCACGGGCTGAGAAAAGCCCGCCGCGGCTGCGCGGTCGCACGCGGACGGCGCACTCGCTCGAGCATCGCATCCTGCTGACAGCCACCATGTGCCTGCTCGCATATGGCGCCGTGATGGTCTACAGCGCCTCGTCCGCGACCACCCTGCTGCGGGGCGGCGGCAACGGCAGCGGCTACCTGGTGAAGTTCCTCGTATACGGCGGGCTGGGGCTCGTGGTGATGCGCGTGCTGGCCCGTGACGGCGTGGCGAAAGTCCAGAGCCTGACCGCGCCGCTGCTGGTCATCTCCTTCGTGCTCGTGCTCGCCGTGCACATCCCTCACGTGGGCGTGAGTGTCAACGGCGCGCGGCGCTGGATCGGCTCCGGCCCGTTGCAGTTCCAGCCGTCCGAGGTCATGAAGCTGGCGCTCGTGCTCTACTGCGCGACGCTGCTCGCGAAGCGACCGCAGCGCGTGCGCGATCTGCGGGAGCTCGCGAGGCCGCTGCTGTTCACCGTCGGCGGTGCGTCTGTTCTGGTCGCGAGCCAGCCGGACATCGGCACGGCGATGGTGATCGTGTTCACCGTCAGCACGCTGCTCGTCGCGGCCGGCATCCCGATGCGCAGGCTTGCGCTGATCTGGGCGTCGCTCGTGGCGATGGTCGTGCTGTACGCGCTCGTGCGGCCGTACGCGCGCGCGCGGCTGACGTCATTCCTGGACCCCTGGGCGCACGCCTCCTCGAGCGGCTTTCAAGCTGTGCAGGGCCAGATCGCAATCGGCTCGGGCGGCATGTTCGGCGTCGGCCCGGGCCAGTCGGTCCAGAAGATCTTCTACCTCCCCGAGGCGCCGACCGACTTCATCCTCGCGGTCATCGCCGAGGAGCTCGGCGTCGTGGGCGTCAGCGCGCTGCTGTTCCTGTATGGGCTGATCGCGTATGCGGGGCTGCGCACCGCAAGGGGCGCGCGCAGCCTCTACAGCGCGTTGATCGCAGTCGGGGTGACCGCGCTGATCGTGCTGCAGGCAATGCTGAACATCTTCGCGGTGCTCGGACTCGCGCCGCTCACGGGCGTGCCGCTGCCGTTCGTCTCCTATGGCGCGAGCAGCCTCGTCGTGATGCTCGCGGCGATGGGCCTGCTGCTGAACGTGGCCGCGGGTGCGACCGGCCACGTGCGCGCGGTCGCGCCTCGGCGCCGGCGCTCGGCCGACGCTCGCGGGCTCGAACCGGCACGATTGAACGGTGAGCGCAGCGCCGAGCAGGATCGTGATCGCCGCCGGCGGGACCGCCGGGCACGTGGTGCCCGCGCTCGCGGTGGCGGACGAGCTGCTGGCTGAGGGCGCCGAGGTCACGTTCATCGGCGGCGGCCGCGCCGAGGCGCAACTCGTGCCGGCGGCCGGGCACCCGCTGTACACGCTGTCGGTCGAAGGCCTCGACCGCTCGCACCCGCTGCGCGCGCTGCGGGCGCTCGCGCTGGCACTCGCGGCGGTGGCGCGCGCTCGCTCGCTGCTGCGCGCCATCTCCCCCGATGCGGTGCTCGGCGCCGGCGGCTACGTCGCCGGCCCGGTCGGGATGGCGGCCCTGACGCTGCGGCTCCCGCTCGTGCTCACAGAGGCCGACAGCCGCCTGGGGCTCACCAACCGCCTGCTCGCGCCGTTTGCGCGGCGCGTGTGCCTGGCCTTTCCGATCGCCGGGCGCGAGGGCGGGCGCTACCGCGTGACCGGGCGACCGGTCACGGCGGTCGCACGGGACCGCGACGCAGCGCGCACGCGCCTGGGGATCGCGCGCGATGAGCCGTGTGTGCTCGTCTTCGGCGGCTCGCTCGGCGCCCGCTCGATCAACCTCGCGGCCCTGGAGGGGCTCGCCGATGCCCCCTTTCACGTGCTGCACGTGTGCGGCCGGCGCGACTACGAGGAGCTCCGGGTGCACGAGCGGCGCGCCGGCTATGACCTGCGCGAGTACCTCGACCCCGGCGAGTTCGCGCAAGCGCTGACCGCGGCGGATCTCGCCGTCGCGCGCGCGGGCGGCTCGGTGTTCGAGATCGCAGCCCATCGGCTGCCGGCGATCCTCGTGCCGTATCCGTTCGCCGCGGGCGATCATCAGAGCGCGAATGCGAGCTGGATGTCCGACGCGGGCGCGGCGCTGATGGTGCCCGACGCCGAGCTGAGCGCCGCGCGGCTGCGCGCCGAGGTCGACGCGCTGCTCACCGACGGGGCCCGGCGCGCGGCAATGGCACAAGCCGCCGGCTCGCTCGCCAGGCCGCAGGCAGCGCGCGAGGTGGCGCGCGAGCTCCTTCAGAGCGTGCGCCGGTGAGCGGCGCGAGCGGGCCGTGGAGCGGGCGCCGCCTGCACTTCGTCGGCGCGGGCGGAGCCGGCATGAGCGCCTACGTGCGCGCCGCACACGCCCTTGGCGCCGAGGTGAGCGGCTCCGATGCGGCGAGCACCCCATACCTGCAGCGCCTCGCTGCCGACGGCATCCTCCAGGCGCACGTGGGCCACAGCGCGCAGAACGTGCCCGCGGGGCCGGACGTCGAGCTGGTCTTCTCCTCGGCGGTTCCAGAGGAGAACGTCGAGCGCCGCGCGGCACGCGAACGCGGGGTGGCGGAGGTCGCGCGCGCGCAGCTGCTCGGCGAGCTGAGCGCGCTGCGGCGCACGATCGCGGTGGCGGGGACGCACGGCAAGACGACCACCGCCTCGATGCTCGTGCATGCGCTCGACGGCGCCGGCCTGCGGCCGAGCTGGCTCGTCGGCGGCGCGATCGGCGATGGGCTCGCGAACGCGCAGTGGAACGACAGCGAGTGGCTCGTGATCGAGGCTGACGAGTCGGACCGCTCGATGCTCAGCCTCGAGGTGGAGGTCGCGCTGCTCACGAACGTCGAGCTCGACCATCACGCCACGTTCGCCTCGCTCGCAGAGGTGCGCGACGCGTTCCGCGAGTTTCTGCGCGCGCCGGCTCAGGCGGTCATCTGGGACCGGCCCGAGCTGCTCGCTCTGCGCGATGCGCAGAGCGTCGCCTATGACGCTCACGAGCTGACGCTGCTCGACGGCGGCTCGCGCTTTCGCTGGCGCGGACACGAGGTGCGCCTCGCGGTTCCCGGAGCGCACAACGCCGTCAACGCGGCCGGAGCGCTCGAGGCCGCGGCGCTCGCCGGCGCATCTGCCGAGCCGGCGATCGAGGCGCTCGCGCGCTTCGGCGGCGCGGGACGGCGCTTTCAGCTTCTGGGGCGCACGGCTTCGGGCGCGGCGGTATATGACGACTACGCGCACCACCCGACCGAGATCGCCGCGACGCTCGGCGGCGCGCGCACGCTCGAGCATCGAAGGCTGCTGGCTGTCTTTCAGCCTCATCTGTACTCGCGCACCGCGCTGCTCGCGCGGGAGTTCGGGCGCGCGCTCGCGCTCGCCGACGTGGTCGTGGTGCTCGACGTCTACCCCGCGCGCGAGCGCAGCGTCGATCATCCCGGTGTGAGCGGGCTCACGATCGCGCGTGCGAGCGCGGACGCGGCGGCGGGCAGGCTGGTGTGCTGGATGCCCGGCTTCGCCGAGGCCGAGGCGCTGCTTGGAGGGCTGCTCGGCGCCGGCGACGTGTGCGTGGCGATGGGAGCGGGAGACATCGATGAGCTCGCGCGCAGGCTGCTCGCCGCAGGGGAGCCCATCGGGTGAGCGCCGCCGCTCCAGCCGGCGTGCGGCGCGAGTATCCGCTCGAGCGGCTTACGACCGTACGCACGGGGGGCCCCGGCGAGTACTTCGCGCGCGCGGGCAGCGAGCAGGAGCTGCTCGAGCTGCTCTCGTGGGCGCATCGCGCGGGCCATGCGCTCAATGTGATCGGGTCGGGCTCCAACCTGCTTGTGGCCGATGAGGGCGTCCGCGGGCTGGTCGTCAAGCTCGACGGCGAGCTCGCCGCGATCACGGTCCAGGGTCCGAGGATGCTCTGCGGCGGCGGCGCGCGCCTGCCGGCGATCGCCGCCCGCGCGGCGCGCGACGGGCTTTCGGGGATCGAGTTCGGGGTCAACATCCCCGGTACGCTCGGTGGGGCGGTGCGCATGAACGCGAATGCGTACGGCGGCGAGCTCGCGCGCGTGCTCGAGTGGGTGGACATCGCCACGCCCGCGGGCCTCGAGCGGCGCTCGCCCGCGCAGCTCGGCCTCGCCTACCGCAGCTCCAACCTCGCGGCCGGCGAGATCGTTGCGCGCGCCTGCCTGCAGCTCGCCGCCGCCGATGCCGACGCGGTCAAGGCCGCGATCGGCGAGATGCGCAGACGCCGTCACGAGGCGCAGCCGCAGGGGATCAGGACCTTCGGCTCCACCTTCAAGAATCCCGATGGCCCGCGCGCCAAGGGGCGAAGCGCCGGCGTGCTGCTCGCGCAGGCGGGCTGTAACGGCCTCGCCGTCGGCGCCGCGCGTTTCGCACCCAAGCACGCGAACTTCATCGAGAACACCGGCGGCGCGGGGCCCCCCGCGGTGCTCGCGGTGATGGCCGAGGGTCGCCGGCGGGTGCTCGAGCGATTCGGCGTCGAGCTCGAGCCGGAGGTTCAGACGCTCGGCGACGTGCGGCTGCCCTGGCGATGAGCCGGTAGGGGTTCCGCACGCGAGGTCGAACAGGAAGGCGATGGATCGCACCCTCGCCGCCCGCCTCGCTCGTCCGCTTGGCCTACCGGTGGGGCGGCCGCGCGCCGCGGGTACTGGGAGGGCCCGCACGGCAGAGCGCCGCCGTCATGGCCGGGCGCTCAGCGCGCTCGGCGGAGGGTCACGGGTGGCGCTCGCGCTGCTCGCAGGGCACACGCGGCTGCGCCGCGCGCTGCTGGCAATGGCGCTCGCGCTGGCGCTGCTGGCGGGCGCCTGGGTGTGGCTTCGCCACTCGCCGCTCGCCGCGGTCAGCCACGTGCAGGTCGCCGGCGTTCGCGGGCCCGAGGCGGGCGCGATTCAGACCGCGCTCGAGCAGGCGGCGCGGCGCATGAGCACGCTCGATGTGAACTCGCGCGCCCTGCAGGCCGCGGTTGCGCCGTTTCCCATAGTGCGCGAGATCCGCGTCTCCGCGAGATTTCCGCACACGCTCAGGATCCGGGTGGTGGAGCAGCTTCCGGTGGCGACTGTGGTCGTCGGCGGTGTGCGCACCGCGGCCGCGGGCGACGGCGTCGTGCTCGGCCCAGCGCTGCTCTCCGGCTCGCTGCCGACCGTGAACGCTTCGAATGAGCTGCCCGCCGGCAAGCGCGAGAACGATCCCAGTGTGCTCGGGCAGCTCGCGCTGCTCGGCGCGGCGCCGCCAGGAATGCTGCACCTGACCACGCGCATGTATGCCGGACCGAAGGGTCTGACCGCCGTTATGCGCAATGGGCTGCTCGTGTACTTCGGCGATGCGAGCAGGCCGCACGCGAAGTGGCTGTCGCTCGCCCGCGTCCTCGCAGACGCCGGCTCTGCGGGCGCCTCCTACATCGACGAGCGCCTGCCTGAGCGCCCGGCCGCGGGGTTCGCCTCCGGGGTCGCACCGCTCGCGAGCCAGAGCACGTCCACGGCCGCGACGGGTGCCGAACCGTCGGGCACCACCGAAACCGCCGTCGCCGCGCTGTCGGCCGCCCTCGGCTCATCCGCCGAACCGTCCCAGAAGGCCGGGGAAGCAGGCTCGACGCCGGGCAGCTCAAGCTCGGAATCGACCACCGGCGCGCCCGCGGAATCCACGGGCACCGGCGCCTCCGAACAGGCCGGCAGCGGCGAAGAACCCAGCGGCTAGCCATCTAACCTTATACTTGAGATTGAGGTCTGTCGTGCCTCACGTCTAAGCCCATGGTTGAGGGTCGGGCGATCTGCAACGATCCTTGCGAGACTCGACCCCCTCGTTGACAGGGCGAAGTTCCCTGCATAACGTGCAACAACTCTGTGGTCGGCAAACGAGTATGCTGCCAACCCTAAACAAGTAGTGAAGGCTTCGGACAGGACAACCATGGACAGCGGCGGCAGCTATCTGGCGGTGATCAAGGTCGTGGGCGTTGGCGGCGGCGGAACCAACGCCGTCAGCCGCATGGTCGACGCGGGCCTGCGCGGCGTGGAGTTCATCGCGGCCAACACCGACGCACAGGCGCTCGCGATGAGCGACGCCGACATCAAGCTGAACATCGGTCACGACTCCACCAAGGGGCTTGGCGCCGGAGCCAACCCGGACGTGGGGCTGGCGGCTGCGTCCGAGTCGCGCGACGACATCAAGGAGGCGCTGAAGGGCGCCGACATGGTGTTCGTCACGGCCGGCGAGGGCGGCGGCACGGGCACGGGAGCCGCGCCCGTGATCGCGGAGATCGCCAAGAACGAGATCGGCGCGCTGACGGTCGGCGTGGTCACGCGTCCGTTTGACTTCGAGGGCACGCAGCGCGCGCGCCAGGCGACCGAGGGCATCGAGCGGCTGCGCGAGGTCGTGGACACGCTGATCGTGATCCCCAACGAGAAGCTGCTCGCGGTCGTGGAGCGGCGGACCTCGATGCTCGACGCGTTCCGCGAGGCCGACAACGTCCTGCGCCAGGGCGTACAGGGGATCACCGACCTGATCACCATCCCCGGCCTCATCAACCTCGACTTCGCAGACGTGCGCACGATCATGGAGGACGCCGGATCGGCGCTAATGGGCATCGGCACCGCCGCCGGCGAGAACCGCTGCGCCGACGCCGCCCGGGCGGCGATCTCCTCGCCGCTTCTGGAGGAGTCCGTGACCGGCGCCACCGGGATCCTGCTCAACATCACCGGCGGCAAGGATCTCGGCCTGTTCGAGGTCAACGACGCCGCGGAGATCATCCAGACCGCCGCTGACGCGAACGCCAACATCATCTTTGGCGCGGTGATCGACGAGAGCATGGCCGACGACGTGCGCGTGACCGTGATCGGAACAGGCTTCGACCATCGCCCGGGCCGCGGCGCGCGCCGCGACCGCGCGCAGCGCCCGGACCGCGGGCCGCGCATCAGCGATCGCCAGCGCTCGAACCTTGAGATCTCCGACGAGGACATCGACGTGCCGCCGTTCTTGCGCTAGCAGCCCCTTCGCTAGCCTGGGGCCATGTCAGCCCCCGCCTCGCCGCTGCTGAGCCGAACGCCGCTGTATGAGCGCCACGTCGCGGCCGGCGCGAAGCTGGTCGAGTTCGCGGGCTGGGAGATGCCGGTGCAGTACGAGGGCGTGCTCGCAGAGCACATCGCGGTGCGTAGCGCGTGCGGCGTCTTTGACGTCTCGCACATGGGTGAGATCGAAACGAGCGGCCCCCAGGCGCTCGAGCTGCTCCAGCGGCTGCTGTCCAACGACGTCGCGAAGATCCCGATCGGCGGCGGCAGCGGCGGCGCGCAGTACAGCGTGCTGTGCCGCGAGGACGGCGGCGTGCTCGACGACCTGTTCACCTACCGCGTGGACGTCGATCGCTACCTGACGGTCACCAACGCAGCCAACCACGAGCGCGACCTGCAGTGGTTTCGCACCCATGCGCAGGGCTTCGACGCGCGCATCGAGGACGCGATCGAGCGCTACGCGATGCTCGCCGTTCAGGGACCGCGGGCGCGCGACATCGTCCAGGCCTTCTCCGACGCGCCGCTTCCTGCGCGCATGTCGATCGCCAAGCGGCGGCTCGCGGGCGCCGAGGTGCTCGTGTGCGCCACCGGCTACACCGGCGAGGAAGGCGTCGAGCTGCTGTGCGCGCCCGAGCACGCGCCGCTGCTGTGGGATGAGCTCGTGCGCCGCGGCGCCGTGCCCGCCGGCCTGGCCGCACGCGACACGCTGCGACTCGAGGTCTGCTTTCACCTCTACGGCAACGACCTGAGCGTCGAGCGCGGACCGATCGAAGCGGGGCTCGGCTGGTGCTGCCGCGAGCAGACGGGCTTCATCGGCGCCGACGCGGTGCGCGCGGTGCGCGAGACCGGCGCGAGCGAGAAGCTCATCGCGTTTGCGATCGAGGGGCCCGGGATCGCGCGCGCGGGCAACCCGGTGCTCGGCGGCGGCGAGGTGACGAGCGGCACGCTGTCCCCCTGCCTCGGCATCGGGATCGGCATGGCGTACCTACCGGCCGAGCGCTCCGTCGCGGGCACGGGCCTGGAGATAGATGTTCGTGGCAAGATCCGCCGCGCCGTAGTCAAGGAGAAGCCGCTCTATCGAAAGGGCTAGTCAATGACCGAGGCCAGCTACCCCGCGGACCTGATGTACCACGCAGCGCACGACTGGGCCCGAATCGAACCCGACGATCCCGCCGAGGCGACGCTGGGAATCACCTGGTATGCCCAGGACGCGCTCGGCGAGGTGGTGTTCTTCGAGGCGCCGGCCCTCGGCACCCAGCTCGCCAAGGACGCGGCCTATGCCGAGGTCGAGTCGGTCAAGGCCGTCTCCGACGTCATCGCGCCGCTCTCGGGTGAGATCGTCGCGGTCAACGAGGCACTCTCGGAGAACGCTGCGCTGATCAACGAAGACCCCTACGGCGAGGGCTGGCTCGTGCGCGTGCGGCTGTCGGACCCATCCGAGCGCGAGCAGCTGATGGACGCAGCCGCCTATCAGCAGAGCCTCGGCGGCTAGGCTGATTCCCAGGTGAGTCGCTACACCTCGATCACACCCACGGACCTGGACGCGATGCTCGCGGAGATCGGCGTCGGCTCGCTGCAGGAGATCTTCGATCGCCAGATCCCCGAGGCCGTGCGCCTGAAGCGGGAGCTCGAGCTGCCCGACGGCCTGCCCGAGCAGGACGTCTACGAGCACCTGCGCGCGCTCGCCGCGCGCAACACCAGCGCAGAGGAGCAGGTCAGCTTTCTCGGCGCAGGCATGTACGACCATTACGTGCCCGCGCTGATCGACATGCTCACCGAGCGCTCGGAGTACCTCACGCCGTACACCCCCTACCAGCCGGAGATCTCCCAGGGCGGGTTGCAGGTGATGTTCGAGTACCAGACCGCGATCTCCGAGCTCACCGGCCTGCCGGTGTCGAACGCCTCGAGCTACGAGGGCCCGTCCGCGGTCGCCGCAGCCGCATACATGGCCAAGTTGCACAACGGCGCGAGCCGCCTGGTGGCGAGCGCCGGCCTGCATCCCCACTCGCTTGCGACCCTTCGCACATACGCGCACGGCTACGGCATGGAGGTAGTTGAGGTCGGGCTCCGCGACGGCGTCACCGACCAGCAGGCGTGGGCGGAGGCGATCGACGCCGACACGAGCGCGGCGATCTTCGCGCAGCCGAACTTCTACGGCGCCGTCGAGGACGCCGCCGAGCTGAGCGCCCTGGCCAAGGGCCGATCCGAAGGCGACGGCGCCGCCGGCAAGTCTCCGGTGATCGTCGCGCAGGTCGATCCGATCGTGCTCGGCGTGCTCGCGCCGCCCGGCGAGTGCGGCGTGGACGTCGCCGTGGGTGAGGGTCAAGCGCTCGGCAACCGGCTCGACTTCGGCGGCCCCTCCTTCGGCCTGTTCGCGGCCCGCGAGGAGTACTTGAGGCGCATGCCCGGACGCATCGCTGGGGAGACGCTCGACGTCGATGGCAGGCGCGGCTTCGTGCTCACGCTGCAGACACGCGAGCAGCACATCCGCCGCGAGAAGGCGACCTCCAACATCTGCACCTCACAGGCGCTCAATGCGCTCGCGGGCGTCGTCTACCTCGCATGGCTCGGGCGCCGCGGGATCGTCGAGCTCGGCGAGCTGCTGCTCGCCCGCACCCATTACGCGCGCGAGACGCTCTGCGCGCTGGAGGGCGTGAGCAAGCTGCACGAGCAGCCGGTGATCCGCGAGTTCGCGCTGCGCCTCGACGCCGACGTCGCCGCCGTCAGGCGGCGCTGCGCCGAGCGCGGGGTCAACCCCGGGGCCGACCTGCATGCGCTGAGCGCTCGCCCGGAGGACCGAGGTGGCCTGCTGGTGGCGATCACCGAGCGGCGCTCGCGTGCTGACATCGACCGCCTTGTCGATGTGTTGGGCGCCGCGATCGAGGCCGAGCGCGGCGCGGCGGTGGCGGCGTGAGCGTGCTCGGCTCCAATCGCCTGCATTCGGATCCCGGCATCGAGTCGCATGCCGCCGCCGGCGACGCAGCGCGCACGCACGCGCACGGCGGCTCCGGGCAGAGCGCGTCGCCGCTGCAGCGCGAGTCCGCCACGACCATCTTCCAGAAGGGCGCACCGGGGCGCCGCGCGTTCGTCTGCCCGGAGCTCGACGTGCCGGCCGCGGACGCCGGTGAGCTGCTGCCGGAGCGCTTTCGCCGCCGCGAGCCGCCGCGCCTGCCGGAGCTCTCAGAGCCCGAGATCGTGCGCCACTACGTCGGCCTGTCCAAGCGCAACTTCGATCTGGACTCGGGCTTCTATCCGCTCGGATCGTGCACGATGAAGCACAACCCGCGGTTGCACGAGCGCGTCGCCGCGCTGCCAGGCCACGCGCGGCTGCATCCGCTGCAGGACCCCGAGCGCGCGCAGGGAGCGCTCGAGCTGATGTGGAACCTGCAGCAGGCGCTCGCTGAGATCTCGGGTCTGGAGCACGTGTCGCTGCAGCCCTCCGCGGGCTCGCACGGCGAGCTCGCGGGCGTGCTGATGACGCGCGCCTATCACGAGGATCGCGGAGAGACGCGGCGCAAGGTGCTGACGCCCGACACCGCGCACGGCACCAACCCCGCGACCGTCACGATGGCCGGCCTGGAGGTCGTGAAGCTGGCCACCAACGACGCCGGTGGCGTGGACATCGATGACCTGCGCGCGAAGGCAGACGAGGACGTCGCCTGCCTGATGCTGACCAACCCCAACACGCTCGGGCTGTTCGACCCCAACATCGAGGCGATCGCCGAGATCGTCCACGGCGTGGGCGCGACGCTCTACTACGACGGCGCGAACCTCAACGCGGTGATGGGGCTCTCGCGGCCGGGCGACATGGGCTTCGACATCGTGCACTTCAACCTGCACAAGTCCTTCACCCAGCCCCACGGCGGGGGCGGCCCGGGGTCGGGGCCGATCGCCGTCTCCGAGCGGATCGCGCCGTTTCTGCCGGTCCCGCTCGTGGTTCGCGGCGAGGATGCGTTCGAGCTCGACCACGGCAGCGCGCGCGCGGGCGCGAAGACGATCGGGCGCCTGCGCGGCTTCCACGGCAACTACGGCTGCTTCGTGCGCGCGTACGCCTACATCTGCTCGCTCGGCGGCGACGGCCTGAAGGACGCTTCGCAGGCCGCGGTCCTGAACGCGAACTACCTGCTCGCACGTCTGCAGAAGATGAGCGACCCGCCTGTCGCGGAGTACCTGCCGCTCGCCTACGGGCAGCTGTGCATGCACGAGTTCGTGCTCTCCGGCGGTCCGATGAAGCGTGCGCTTGCGATCCGCACGCTCGACCTCGCCAAGCGGCTGCTCGACTTCGGCTTTCATCCGCCGACCGTGTACTTCCCGCTGCTCGTCGAGGAGGCGCTGATGGTCGAGCCGACCGAGACCGAGACCAGGGAGACGCTCGACGAGTTCGCCGACGCGCTCGCAGCGATCCTTAAGGAGGCCGCGCAGGATCCGCAGATCGCCGCGAACGCGCCCTACACCACGCCGGTGCGCCGCCTGGACGAGGTCGCCGCGGCCAAGCGTCCGGTGATCCGGCAGGCGCTCTAGCGTCCTTCTGACGGTGCGGATCTTCTCGGGCATCCAGCCCACCGGGCGCAAGCACCTCGGCAACTACATCGGCGCGATCGCCCAGTACGTCGAGAGCCAGGACCGCGGCGAGGGCATCTTCTGCATCGTCGACCTGCACGCGGTCACCGTCGCCTACGACCCCGCCGAGCTGCGCGAGCGCCTCTACGACACCACCGCGATCCTGCTCGCCGCGGGTCTGGACCCGGCTCGCTGCACGCTCTTTCGCCAGAGCGACGTCGGCGCGCACACCGAGCTGACCTGGCTGCTCTCGAGCGTCACCGAGCTCGGCCGGCTGCAGCGCATGCATCAGTTCCGCGACAAGTCGCTCGCCCAGCGCGAGCTGGTCTCAGCGGGCCTGCTTCTGTATCCGGTCCTGCAGGCCGCCGACGTGCTCGCCTACCGCGCTCACGAGGTGCCCGTGGGCGAGGATCAGCGCGAGCATCTCGAGCTGATGCGCGACGTAGCACGCCGCTTCAACGCGCGCTTCGGCGACGGGGAGCAGGTGCTCGTCGTCCCCGAGCACCGCATCCCCGCGGTCGGCGCGCGGATCATGGATCTTCAGGAGCCAACGCGAAAGATGTCCACCACCGGCGGCGGCGAGCTCGGCACCGTGTACGTGCTCGATGAGCCGAAGGCGATCGAGCGTAAGCTCAAGAGCGCCGTCACCGACTCCGGCAGCGAGGTGCAACGCTCGCCGGAGAAGCAGGGGATCAGCAACCTGATCGAGATCCTCGCCGCCGTGCGGGGACTCGATCCGGCAACGGTGGAGGAGGAGTTCGCGGACTCGCGCTACGGCGAGTTCAAGGGTGCGGTCGCCGCCGCAGTCGTTGCCTATCTGACGCCGGTGCGTGAGCGATATCAGCAGCTGCGCGCCGACGAGGCGCAGCTCGAGTCGATCCTCGCAGACGGCGCGCAGCGCGCGCGGGCGATGGCGGCGCAGACGCTCGCAGACGTGCGCGAGCGCATGGGCGTCGGCGCGCCGCGCCGGCGCGAGGACAGCGGCCCGTCGGCAGCTGTCGATACGGTGAGCGGATGAGCAGCGTCGGCTTTGCCGGGATCGCCACGTGAGCCTCGCAGCGCTCGAGCTCGAGCTCGACGTGTTCAGCGGGCCGTTCGATCTGCTGCTCACGCTCGTGCTGCGCGAAGAGGTCGACCTGCTCGAGCTCCAGCTCGCGGACGTCGTGCTCGCATATCTCGATCACCTCGAGCAGCGCGGCGAGCTCGACCTCGAGACCGCCACGGAGTTCATCGTGCTGCTGGCCGCGCTGCTCGAGCTCAAGTCGCGTCTGATGCTCAGCGGCGAGGACGAGCAGCTTCTCGAGATCGAGCCGGAGCAGGCCGCCGAGGAGCTGCTCGCGCGGATGCTCGACGCACGCCGCTTTCGCGCGGCCGCCGCGCATCTCGGCGAGCTGCTCGCGGCCGAGCACGGAGTGCGCTTCCGCAGCGCTCCCGCGCCCGCCGAGCTGCGCCGCACGATCGTCGCGCCGCCGGCGGGCTCGCAGGATCCGAGCGTCCTCGGCGAGGCGATGGGGCGGCTGCTGCGGATGCCGCCCGAGATCGGCGTGCGCCACATCCACGTCCCGCGCGTCACGCTCGCGCAGCGGCTCGCACACCTGCGCGCGCTGCTCAAGCGCGGAAGCTTCAGCTTCGATGAGGCGGTCCGCGACGCGGACCGCATGACTGTCGCGGTCACGCTGTTCGCGCTGCTCGAGCTCTACAAGCTCGGCGAGGCCGACTTCTCCCAGCAGCAGTCCTTCGGCGAGATCGCCGTCCGCGCGAATGCGGCGCCGCTGAGGGCGCCGCTCGCGCTTGCCGCCGCGGGAGGGAGCGCAAACGGGTGAGTCTCGAAGCCGACGCGCTGGACGTGCCCACGCTGGCGCGCACGGTCGAGGCGCTCCTGTTCCTCTCGACCGATCCGCTCACCCCGGCTGAGCTCGCAGACGCGACGCTCGCCGAGGAAGAGGCCGTGCTCGCTGCGCTGCGCGAGCTCGGTGTGCAGTACGCGCCGGGACTGCGCGGCATCACGCTGCGCGAGCTCGGGGGCGGCTGGACGCTGGCGAGCGATCCCGCGGCCGAGGAGGCCGCTCGGCGCCTGCTGAGTCGCCCGCGCGTCTCGACGCTCACCCCCGCGCAGGCGGAGACGCTCGCGATCGTCGCCTACCTGCAGCCGATTTCCCGCCCGGAGATCACCCGCATCCGCGGGGTCAACGCCGACTCCGCGACCGCGACGCTCCTCGATCGCGGGCTGATCGACGAGGCCGGTCACTCGCAGTTCGGCGCGGTCCTGTATCGCACCAGCACCGAGTTCCTGAAGCTGTTCGGCCTGCGCACGCTGGATGAGCTGCCGGACATCGCACGCTGGGATCCGAGCCCGGAGGAGCAGGCGCAGCTGCGCGAGCGGCTGCTACGCGCCGGCGAGGCTCGTAGCGGCGGACCCTGAGCGCCTCTAGCCGGTGTGCCCGTCTGTGGGGTCCGCTTCACCGAGCGCCACCGGCGCGCCCGCCTGCCCGGCGAGCTGCCCGCAGGCGGCATCGATGTCGCGCCCGCGCGTCAGGCGCACCGTGACCGGCACGCCCCGGGCGGCGAGCGCGTCGCGGAAGGCCGCGATCGACGCGCGGGTCGAGCCGCTGTAGGTGGCGCTCGAGGCCGCGGGGTTGTAGGGGATCAGGTTCACCTTGAACTGCGGCGGCTCGTCCTCGCGGCGGCCTCGCAGCGCATCGGCGAGCGCGATCGCCTGCTCGTAGCGGTCGTTGACTCCTGCGAGCATCACGTACTCGATGAACACCCGCCGGCGCTTGCGCGCATAGTGAGCGCGGCACGCGTCGAGCACGTCGCGCAGCGGGTAGCGATCGTTCACCGGCATCAGCTCCGAGCGCAGTGCGTCGTCGGCCGCGTGCAGCGACAGCGCCAGGCGCAGCGGCATTTGCACCTCGGCGAGGCGCTCTATCCCGGGGATCCAGCCGACGGTCGAGATCGTCGTATGCCGGTGTGAGATGCCGATGTCCGGCAGGCGCTCACACGCCGCGAGCACGTTCTCGAGGTTCAGCATCGGCTCTCCCATTCCCATGAACACGCAATTCGTCAGGGAGCAGGAGTCCTCGCCCGCGGCGCGCTGCAGCGGCGCGCGGCGGAAGTGAAGCGCCTGGTCGACGATCTCCGAGGCGCTCAGGTTGCGCGCGAAGCGCATCGACCCGGTGGCGCAGAAGCTGCAGGTCAGCGGGCAGCCCGACTGCGAGGAGAGGCACACCGAGCGACGCCCGTCGCGATAGCGCATCAGCACGGCCTCGAGCGGGCGTTCGTCGGCGGTTGCAAACAGCGCCTTCACGGTCCCGTCGCTCGAGCGCGACTCGCGAACCAGGGTGAGGCTCGAGAACGGCAGCTCGCGCGCGAGCATCTCGCGGAGGGATGCCGGGATGTCGCTCATCTCCTCGTATCCGCCGGCTCCGCGCGCGGCCCATGCCCACACCTGGCGGGCGCGGAAACGGGGCTCGCCCTCCTCGGCGAGCGTCTGGTCGAGCAGCTGAAGGTCCATGGGATCCGCGCGCGCCTGTGGCTGCGCGCGCACTGCGCCTATGTTTGCAGCAGATGTGCCCGATCACCGACCCGCGCGGATGCGCCTAGCCAAGTACCTCGCCCACGCCGGGGTCGCATCGCGCCGCGCCGCCGAGTCGCTGATCGCTGCCGGACGGGTGACGGTCGGGGCCGACGTCGTGACCGACCCCGCGCTCGATGTCGGGCCCGGGAGCTGCGTCGCGGTGGACGGGCGTCCGCTCGACGGGCCCGAGCCGCGGCTGGTGATCGCGCTGCACAAGCCGCTCGGCGTGCTCTCGACGGCGCGCGACACGCACGGGCGCACCACCGTGCTCGATCTGCTGCCCGCGTCCGGTGCGCGCTTGTACCCGGTGGGGCGGCTGGACGCCGACTCGAGTGGGCTGATCCTCCTAACCAACGACGGAGAGCTCGCGAACCGGCTCATGCACCCGCGCTTTGAAGTGCCCAAGACCTACCGTGCGGTGCTCGGCGGCGGCCCGGTCTCAGAGGCGAAGCTGGATCTTCTGCGCGCGGGGGTTCGCCTGAGGGACGGCCTCACCGCGCCCGCGGAGGTCCGGCGCGTGCGCGCCAACGTCATCGAGCTGACGATCCGCGAGGGGCGAAACCGCCAGGTGCGGCGCATGTGCGACTCGGTCGGCCATCCGGTGCTCGAGCTCGCGCGCACCGGCTTCGGCCCGCTTCGGCTGGGGCGCCTGCGGGTCGGCGCGCACAGGCTCCTCGGCGGCGCCGAGGTCGAGCGCCTGCGTGCGCTCTGACAGAATCGCCGCACATGCGACTGTTTGCCCTGCGCGGCGCCGTCAGTGTCGAGCGCAATGATTCCAAGGACATTCTCGAGGCGACCGGCGCGCTCCTGCAGGCCATCATGGAGCGCAACGGACTGGCTCCCGATGCGGTGGTCAGCTGCATATTCACCGCCACCAACGATCTCAACGCCGACTTCCCCGCGGTGGCCGCGCGGGCGCTCGGCTTCGACCGCGTGCCGCTCCTATGCGCGCAGGAGATACCCGTGCCGCGGTCGATGCCGCACGTCATCCGCGTGCTGATCCACTACCACGCGCAGGACGAGCACAGGCCGGTGCACGTGTACCTCGGCGACGCTCGCGAGCTGCGCACCGACCTGGACGCAGCGCAGTAGGCACAATAGGGCCGTGGGTATCGAGTTCTCAGAGCGCGTGCGACGGATACCGGTCTATCCGGCTGCCGGCGGCTACGCCGAGCAGGCGCCGCCGGTGCGCCTCGCGAGCAACGAGTCGCCATATCCGCCGCTCCCGGCCGTGCGGGAGGCCATCACGCGGGCGCTTGCGACGCTGAACCGCTATCCCGATCCGTCGAACTCCCTGCTGCGCCGCCGCCTCAGCGAGCGCTACATGGTCCCCGCCGCGAACATCGCCGTCGGCAACGGCTCATGTGACATCCTGCTCGCCGCCGCGGAGGCGCTGCTCGAGCCGGGGGCGGAGGTGCTCTACGCGTGGCCGTCGTTCTCGGTCTACCCGCATCTGAGCGCCACCTCCGGCGCACGCGGGGTGACCGTGCCGCTCGACGCACACCAGCGCCACGACCTGCCGGCGATGCTGCGCGAGATCACCGTGGCGACGCGGCTCGTGCTCGTGTGCAACCCCAACAACCCCACCAGCACCGCGATCCCACTCGCGAGCATCGCCGAGTTCCTCGCCGAGGTCCCTCCTCACGTGTGCGTGATCGTCGATGAGGCCTACTGCGAGTTCAACCTGCTCGAGGACCCCGACGCGTCGATCGGCCTCCTCGACGCGCACCCGAACCTCGCGCTGCTGCGCACCTTCTCGAAGGTGTACGGCCTGTGCGGGTTGCGCGCCGGCTTCGCGCTGTGCGGCTCGCAGGAGCTTCCGCGCGCGCTCGACCAGGTGCGCCAGCCGTTCTTCTGCAACGCGCTCGCGCAGGCGGCGGCGGTCGAGGCGCTCTCTCATCAGGACGCGGTGCTCGAACGCGTGACACACACGGTCGCGGAGCGCAACGCGGTCGCGGAGGGGCTGCGCGCACTGGAGCTCGAGGCGGCCGACTCGCAGGCGAACTTCTGCTGGGTTGGCCTGGGCGAGGACCGCGACGAGGATCAGATCATGCGCGGACTGGCCGATCGCGGCGTGCTCGTGCGCAGCGGGCGCGCGCTCGGCAGCGAGGCGCCGGCGCTGCGCGTCACCTACGGGCTTCCCGCGGAGAACGAGCGCTTCCTGTCGGCGCTCGCCGATGTGCTCGCGCCCGCGCACGCGCGCTGAGCGCCGGCGCGATTCCAGGCGCGGTTCGCGCTGGTTGCCTGCAGGGTCCCGCGCCGCGCTCGACGGCGGGGCGATTGTCTGCTACAAACAACGGTGGACGACCATGAACGCACCGGCACACACATCGACGCCAATCCGCATCGCGCCCGCCGGCCGGTCGTCCTATCGCGCCTGGCGATTTATCTAGGCGCTTCGGCCTGGCCCGTGCGTGAGCGGGCTCTCGACGCCGCAAGGGTCCGCCGTCATGGACCGAGCGCCCGCGCAATGGGCTCCAGCGCCCTCTCACGGCTCGCCGTCGGCGAGCTCCGAGCACAACTAACATCTCCAGGCGTCAGTGAAAGGATGAGTCGATGATGATTGTGATGAGAGAGACCGCCACCGAGGAGGAGGTGGATGCGGTCATCGCCAAGATCGAGCGAGCGGGCGCGCGAGCGCACCGCAGCTCCGGTGCGCGGGTAACCGTGATCGGGGCGATCGGCGACGTCGAGCAGGACGCGAGCGTCGAGAGCCTCGGCCTCGAGGGGCAGCCGGGCGTCGATCGCGTCGTGCCGATCCTCAAGCCCTACAAGCTCGCCTCGGCTCAGATCCGCCACGGCGAGCGCACGGTGCTCGACATCAACGGGCGCAAGGTGGGAGGCGAGAACTTCGCACTGATCGCAGGGCCCTGCACGGTCGAATCGCGCGAGCAGACGCTGTCCACCGCACGCGTCGTGCACGACTGCGGCGCGACGCTTCTGCGTGGCGGAGCGTACAAGCCGCGCACCTCGCCGTACGCCTTCCAGGGACTGGGGCAGGAGGGGCTGCGGCTGCTCGCCGAGGCCAAGGCCGAGACGGGGATGCCGGTCGTCACCGAGCTGATGGACATTGGCGACCTCGATCCCGTGTTGGAGGTCGCCGACGTCGTTCAGATCGGCGCGCGCAACATGCAGAACTACCCGCTGCTCGCCGAGATCGGCCGCTCGGGGCGCCCGGCGCTGCTCAAGCGCGGCCTCTCATCGACGCTCGATGAGCTGTTGATGGCCGCCGAGTACATCCTCAAGGAAGGCAACCCCAACGTGATGCTCTGCGAGCGGGGAATCCGCACGTTCGAGACCGCCTACCGCTTCACGCTCGACCTGATGGCAGTGCCGGTGCTCAAGCAGCTCTCACACCTGCCGGTGATCGTCGACCCGAGCCACGCGGCGGGACGGCGCGATCTGGTGCTACCGCTGTCGCTCGCCGCCGCCGCGGTGGGTGCTGATGGGATCATCGTCGAGGTGCATCCAAACCCCGACGAGGCGCTGTGCGACGGACCGCAGGCGCTGCGTGCGGAGGACTTCGGCGAGTTCGTGCAGGCGGTCGAGCGGGCGACGGCGCTCGCCGGAAAGGCGCTCAGCCCGGCGTGAGGGTCGCGATCCTCGGCGTCGGGCTGATCGGTGGCTCGATCGGCCTGGCCGCGCGCACGCGCGCCGACGCCGAGGTGTGCGGATTCGATCCCGATCCGGGCGTGTGCGCCCGCGCGCTCGCGCTCGGCGCGATCGACGCGCAGGCGCTCGATGTCCGCGCCGCGGTCGAGCGCGCCGATGCCGTGTTCGTGGCCGCGCCCGTCGGCGCGCTTCCAGACGCCATCGCGCAGGCGCTCGCGGCCGCTCCCGCCGACTGCGTCGTCAGCGATGTCGGCTCGACCAAGCGGGTGGTGCTCCACGCCGGCGCAGACGAGCGCTTCATCGGCGGGCATCCGCTCGCGGGCGCGGAGACCGCCGGCGTGGAGCATGCCCGTGAGGACCTCTTCGACGGCGCGGTCTGGTACCTGACCCCCGACGAGGGCAGCACCGCGGGCGTCCTGTATGAGCGGCTGCACCGGCTGCTGAGCAGCTTCGGCGCCCAGCCGACGGCCATCGACGCGGACACCCACGACCGCCTGATGGCGTGCGTCTCACACCTTCCGCACGTGCTCGCCAACGTGCTCGTCGCGCAGGCCGCACGCGCGCTCGGAGCAGGCGAGTCAGAGCGCCTGGGAGCAGTCGGCCCGAGCTTTCGCGATGCCACGCGCGTCGCCGGCGCCAACAGCGCTGTGTGGACCGACATCTACATGTCAAACCGCACGGCGCTGGTCGATCTGCTCGACGACGTCGCGCGCAGCCTGCAGGAGGTGCGCAGCGCGCTCGCGTCGGGCGACGCAGGCGCGCTCAGCGCCTGGAACGAGAGCGCCCGCGCCGATCGCGAGGCGCTGCTCGGCGCCGGCGCGGCCGGCGGGCCGGTGCACGAGCTGCGCGTCTCGGTGCCGAACCGGCCTGGGGTGATCGCCGAAATCGCACTCGCGCTCGGGCGCGCGGGCGTCAACATCCGCGACATGGCGCTCTCCCCTTCTGAGGACAACCGCCAGGGGGTGGTGGCGCTCTGGATAGGAGGCGAGGAGAACGCCCGGCGCGCGCTGCGGCTGATCGCGGACCTCGACTTTCCCGTCACGCGGGCATGATGTAGGCAGATGAAGATGCGCTTCGCGCCTGCACGCAGGCTTTCCGGGGAGCTGCGCGCCCCCCCGGACAAGTCGATCTCCCATCGCGCAGCGCTGCTCGGAGCGATGGCCTCCGAGCCGGTGCGCATCAAGCGCTATCTGAACGCCGCCGACACCACCTCGACGCTCAACGCGGTGCGCGTGCTCGGTGCGCTGGTCGAGGTCCACGGCGAGGATCTCGTCGTGCGCGGCTGCGGCCTGCGTGACGCTGCGCAGCCGGACGGGCCGATCGACGTCGGCAATGCCGGGACGCTCCTGCGGCTGCTTCCGGGTTGGCTCGCGGCCCAGGAGGGGCGCTCCTTCACGCTCGACGGAGATGACTCGATCCGCCGCAGGCCAGTGGACAGGATCGCCGAGCCGCTGACGCAGATGGGAGCGCAGCTCGAGGTCACTGATGGGCGGTTCCCACCGCTTGAGATCCGGGGCGCGCATCTGCACGCGATCTCCTGCGAGCTCGAGGTCGCGAGCGCGCAGGCCAAGTCTTGCCTGCTGCTCGCCGCGCTCTCGGCCGACGGCGCGACGACGGTCGGCGAGCCTGCGCACAGCCGCGACCACACCGAGCGGATGCTCCTGCGCGCGGGCGTCTCAGTGCACCGCAATGGCCACCATGTGACTGTCGTCAACACGGACGCGCTCGCGCTCGAGAGCGTGCGCGTCCCGGGCGATCTGAGCTCGGCCGCGTTCCTGATCGCCGCGGGGGTGCTCGTGCCCGGATCGCGCCTGTTGATCGGCGAGGTGGGCGTCAACTGGACGCGCACCGGCTTCCTGCGCATCCTGCGCCGGATGCAGGGGATCGTGCTCGGAGACCTCGAGCCGCCGGAGGGGGAGCTCACGCCGAGCGAGCCGGCCACCGACCTAGACGTCGCGCACGGCGCGCTCGAGGGCACGGTCGTCGAGGCCGAAGAGGTGCCGCTGGCGATCGACGAGCTGCCGCTGGTGGCGCTGCTCGGCTGCTTCGCCGAGGGCGAGACGATCGTGCGCGGAGCGGCGGAGCTTCGCGTGAAGGAGTCCGACCGCATCGCCGCGGTCGTGGGCGGGCTGAGCGGACTTGGCGCTGACATCGAGGCCAGCGAGGACGGCTTTGCGGTGCGTGGTGGCGGCGGCCTGCGCGGCGGGACGATCGACGCCGGCGGCGACCATCGCATGGCGATGATGGGTGCGGTCGCCGGGCTCGCCTCGCGGGAGGGCGTCGAGGTGCGCGGAATGGAGGCCGCGGAGATCTCCTATCCGGGGTTCGTGGAAGATCTCGCGGGGCTCGTCTCATGAGCGACCCGCGGGCGCGAGCACGACGATGGTCATAGCGATCGACGGGCCCGCGGGGGCCGGCAAGTCGACGGTCGCGCGGGCGCTCGCGCGCGAGCTGCGCTTCACCTATCTCGATAGCGGCGCGATGTACCGATGCGTGGGGCTGATGGCGCTGGAGGCCCCCGATCAGTCGCCGGCCGCGCTCGCGCGCGCGGCCACGATCGAGCTGTCCGCGGACACGGTCGAGGCGCCGCGGGTGCTGCTCGACGGCGAGGACGTCACCGATGCGATCCGCTCGCCCGAGGTCTCCGAGGCGGCGTCTCGCGTCGCCGGCGACCCCGCGGTGCGCGCGGCGCTGGTGAGCTCACAGCGCGAGCTGATCGCCACGGGCGACTGGGTCGCGGAGGGACGCGACATCGGCAGCGTCGTCGCCCCGGACGCCGCGCTGAAGGTGTTCCTGACCGCGCAGGCGCGCGAGCGCGCCGAGCGGCGGGCGGCGGAGCTGGGCGCCGATCCCGAGATGGTGCTCGCCGAGCAGGCGCTGCGCGACGAGCGCGACAGCACGCGAGATCACAGCCCGCTGCGTCCTGCGAGCGGCGCGGTGACGCTCGACACGACCGGCCTCGCGGTGGCGCAGGTGGTCGCGAGGATCGCAGCTCTCGTGAGGGCGCCCTCGCGGAGCTGATGCCGGGAGCGGCGCGGGCGCAGGTCATACTGAGCTGATGAAGGTCGCTGTCGTCGGCTATCCAAACGTCGGAAAGTCCTCGCTCGCTAACCGTCTCACCGGTACGCGCGATGCGATCGTGCACGAGCGCCCGGGGGTCACGCGTGACCGCAGGGAGCTCGAGTGCGAGTGGAACGGTCGCAGCTTCATGCTGATCGACACCGGCGGCATGGACTTCGCGGACGATGATCCGCTCGCCGGCTCGATCCGCGAGCAGGCGCGCGCGGGCATCGCAGACGCGCAGCTCGCGGTGCTCGTGGTGGACGCGCGCGCGGGCCTGCGCCCGGGCGACGAGGAGATGGCCGACCTGCTGCGCCGCTCGCCGCTGCCGACGATCGTCGCGGCCAACAAGTGCGACGGCGTCGCCGAGGAGCCGCTCGCGGCCGAGTTCCATCGGCTCGGCCTCGGCGAGCCGATCGCCGTCTCGGCAGCGCAGGGCCACGGCTCCGGCGACCTGCTCGACCGGATCGTCGAGCTGCTGCCCGCCGGCGCCCAGGAGCCCGACCAGGACGCGGTTCGCCTGGCGGTCATCGGCAGGCCGAACGTCGGCAAGTCCTCGCTGGTCAACGCGTTCCTCGGCGAGGAGCGCGTGATCGTCTCCGAGCTCGCCGGCACCACTCGCGACCCGATCGACATCCCGCTGCTCGTCGGCGAGCGGCGCCTGGTGCTCGTGGACACCGCGGGGATGCGTCGCCAGGCGAAGATCGCAGACTCGGTCGAGTACTACACGACCCTGCGCTCCCAGCGCGCGGCCGAGCGGGCGGACGTCGCGCTCGTCGTGTGCGACGCGACCGACGGGGTCACATCCCAGGACATGCGCATCGCGATGCTTGCGATGAAGGCCGGCTGCGCCACCGCGATCGTCCTCAACAAGTGGGATCTGAACGGTCGCAGCGAGGAGGAGCTCGAGCACGAACGCGCTCGCGTCGCTGCCAAGCTGCGGCTGCGCCCGCGGCTGCTGACGGCCAGCGCCAAGTCCGGCCGGCACGTCCCAAGGGCGCTGAACGAGGCGATCGCGCTCGGGGACCGGATGGCGGGCCGGATACCGACGCCGGAGCTCAACCGCTTCCTCTCCGAGACCGTCCAGGCGCGCCAGCCTCCGGTGGGCTTGCGCAGCGGCTCCTCCCAGCACCGGCTCAAGCTCCTGTACATGGCCCAGATCGGCGAGCGCCCGCCGCGATTCGCGATCCAGGTCAACTCGCGAGCCCGGGTGACGCGCGACTACGCCTACTTTTTGGAGAACCGTCTGCGCGCGCGCTACGCGATGCAGGGCGTGCCCCTGATCATCGACTTCGCCGAGCGCGGTCAGCGCAGAAGCGCCCGCGCCGCATAGACTGCTGCGACTTTTGTCAACGCCCCTGCTGCAGGCGGGCATCACCTGGAGTACAGCCATCAAGCTATGAACGACCTTTCTGAAAACGAGTACCTGTTCACCTCCGAGTCGGTCACCGAGGGACACCCCGACAAGATCGCCGACCAGATCTCCGACGGCGTGCTCGACGCGGTGCTCGCCGACGATCCTTATGGGCGCGTCGCGTGCGAGACGCTGGTCAACACCGGACTGATCGTCGTCTCGGGAGAGATCTCGACCGAGACGTATGTGGACATCCCCACGATCGCGCGCGAGACGGTGCGCAGGATCGGCTACGACGATGCGGTCTACGGCTTCGACTGCAACACCTGCGCGGTCATCAACGCGATCGACAAGCAGTCTCCCGACATCGCCCAGGGTGTGGACGCCGCGTACGAGACGCGCCACGACCCTGCCGACGACGACGAGCTCGACATCGCCGGCGCCGGCGACCAGGGGATGATGTTCGGCTACGCGACCGACGAGACCGAAGAGCTCATGCCGCTGCCGATCGCGCTCGCGCACAAGCTCGCCAAGCGCCTCTCGGAGGTGCGCAAGGCCGACGTGATCCCCTACCTGAGGCCCGACGGCAAGACGCAGGTGACCGTCCGCTACCGCGACGGGCGTCCCGTCGAGATCGAAAAGATCCTGATCTCCACCCAGCACGCCGAGGGCATCGACGCGGAGACGATGATCAAGCCGGATCTGATCGAGCACGTGCTGCGCCCGGTGCTGCCCGGGGAGCTCTACGAGGAGAAAAAGCTCGTGCGCAACTTCCTCGTCAACCCCACCGGCCGCTTCGTGATCGGAGGCCCGATGGGCGACTGCGGGCTGACGGGGCGCAAGATCATCGTCGACACCTACGGCGGCATGGCCCGCCACGGCGGCGGGGCATTCTCGGGCAAGGACCCTTCGAAGGTCGATCGCTCGGCGGCATACGCGGCGCGCTGGGTTGCAAAGAACATCGTCGCCGCTCAGATCGCTAGCCGCGCCGAGGTGCAGGTCGCCTACGCGATCGGCGTCGCGCATCCGGTCTCGGTGATGGTCGAGACCTTCGGCACCGAGGCCAACGGCGTCAGCCGCGCGCGGATCGCACGCGCCGTGGACGAGGTCTTCGACCTGCGTCCGGGCGCCTTCCGCGAGGAGCTCAAACTGCACAGGCCGATCTATCAGAAGACCGCCGCCTACGGGCATTTCGGCCGCGACGATCACGACTTCACCTGGGAGAGGACTGACAAGAGCGCGGCGCTGCGCGCCGCCATGGGCCTCTGACCGGGGCGCGCTCTAGGGTCCTTGGCGGTGCCAGCCATCGCCCAGGTCGAGCCGATGACGACGGCCCGCGCGCTGCGCGGGCCGTTTGACTACCTGCTGCCGGAGGGGCTTCGCGAGGGGGTGGATGTCGGCTCGATGCTCGTCGTGCCGTTCGGCCGCCGCGAGGTCCTCGGCGTCGTCGTGGGCCTCGCCGAGCGCAGTGAGGTCGCCGAGGAGAAGCTGCTCGCGCCGCTGCGGGCGCTCGAGCTCGGCGTCCCCGTGGAGCTGGTCGCGCTCGCGGAATGGATCGCCGCCGAGTACTGCTCGACGATCGCGCGCGCGCTGACCCTGGTGCTGCCCCCCGGGGCCGCGCGCCGCCTCAGCGGCCGCAAGCGCCGTGCGGTGGACCGTCCCTCGCACGTGGCGGTCGGCTCGCCGCGCCCCGATCCGCCGGAGCTGAGCGACGCGCAGCAGGCGGCGCTCGCACCGGTGCTCGCAGCGCTCGGCGCGCGGCGGGCGGAATGCCGGCTGCTGCACGGCGTGACCGGCTCGGGCAAGACGGAGATCTACCTGAAGGCCGCCTCAGCGGCGCTCGAGCAGGGCCGCGGCGCGATCGTGCTCGTGCCGGAGATCACGCTCACGCCGCAGATCGTCGCCCGCTTCACCGAGCGCTTCGGCGACACGGTCGCCGTGATCCATTCGCGCCTGCGCCCATCCGAGCGCTACGCCGAGTGGCGCAGGCTGCGCGAGGGCCAAGCGCGCGTGTGCGTCGGCCCGCGCTCCGCTGTCTTTGCCCCGGTGCGCGATCTGGGGCTGATCGTGGTGGACGAGGAGCACGACTCCTCCTACAAGCACGAGGGCGACCCGCGCTACGACGCGCGCGACGTCGCCGGCGAGCGCGCCGCACGCTGCGGCGCTGTGCTGCTCGCGGGCAGCGCGACGCCGCGCGCGGAGAGCGCCCACAGAATGCCCGCATCGGTGCTCACGGAGCGCGTGGACCGCCGCCCGCTGCCCGATGTCCAGGTGCTCGACATGCGCGGAGACACGTTCGGCCTGCATCCGCTGACCCACCAGGCGCTCGCGCAGGTGCGCGCGCGGCGTGGCAAGGCGATCGTGCTGCTCAACCGTCGCGGGTGGTCGAATTTCCTCTCATGCCGCTCCTGCGGGCGCGTCTGGAGCTGTCCGCACTGCGATGTGGCGCTCGTGCTGCACCGCGACGCGGGCTTTCTCGCCTGCCACCACTGTGGCCACCGCGAGCATGCTCCCGAGCGCTGCGGAGCTTGCTCGTCGATGTCGGTCGCGCGCCACGGCGCGGGCACCGAACGGCTCGAGCACGAGCTCGCCGGCGTGCTCGACGACGGTGCCTTTCCCGTCTTCAGGCTCGACGCCGACGCGGTCCAGAGCGCGGGAGAGGGCGGCGTCGGCGCCCTGCTGCGCAGCTTTCAGGACGCCGACTGTGGCGTCTTGATCGGCACCCAGATGGTCGCCAAGGGGCACGACTTTCCCGACTTGTCCCTGGGCGTGGTGCTCGACGCCGACTCGACGCTGCGCTTCCCGGACTTCCGCGCGGAGGAGCGCACGTTCGCGCTGATAGCGCAGCTCGCCGGCCGCGTGGGCCGCGGCGGCGACGGGCGCGTGCTCGTCCAGACGATCGAGCCGCAGGCGCGTGCGATCGTGCACGCCGCGCGCCACGACAGCGACGGCTTCCTCGCCGGGGAGCTCGAGCGCCGGCGAGCGCTCAGCTACCCGCCGTTCTCGCACCTGATCAGGATCGTCTGCGCCGCGAGCGACTCCGAGCGGGCCCGTTCAGCGGCGCTCGATCTGCGCGCAAGGCTCGAGCGCGCGCCCTCGTTGGCCGCGGCCGGCGAGACACCGGCACCGGCCGTGCTTGGTCCCGCCGCGCTGTTTCGCCTGCGCGGGCGCGAGCGCCAGGTGCTGGTGATCAAGGCAAGCGAGCGGCGGGGCGCGGTGGCGTGGGTCGGCGCGGCGGTTGCGCAGCTCGCGGGCGCGCGTGAGCACGCCGGCGTCAGCTTCAGCGTCGATGTCGACCCGCAGTAGGCGCAGCCCGCGGGTCTGCCGGGCTCCTATCACGTTCAGGGGCGGGGGTCGACCTTTCGTCCAGAGCGGCAATAAACGCCGGCGGTGCGGCTAGCATCGCGTGAGGACGGATCCGTCAAGAGGGGCCAATGATCGCTGGCAGAGGAGAGGCCAACCCGCGTACCCATTCGCGCGCCGCGCTCGGCGCGGCGCTGTCGCTCGCCATGCTCGCGCTCGCGCTCGGCGCTCCCGGCGCGGGCGCGGTCGTCTTCAAGCTCCACGGCCGCGGCGTCGGCGTCACGCCGCGCCGGGGCATCCACACCGGCGGCGGTCTGCCCGGCGCCCGTCCGGCCCCGGGCGCTCCGGGCTCAGCCGCCACCCGCGGCTTTGACGAACTGCCGAACGGCGGCTCGCCGCTGACGTGGCACGGTGGCCCGGTCATGCACAGCGCCGGGACCCACGTCATCTACTGGGACCCGAAAGCGCAGTTCACCACCACGACCAAGGGGATCGTCAACAGCTTCTTCAGCGACGTCGAACTCGAAAGCGGCGTCGCCGGCAACGTATTCGCGATCGCCGGCCAGTACACCGATGGCAGCGGCAACGCTGCCTACAGCTCGACCTATTCAGGTGCGCTAGTCGACACGAACGGCTATCCGAAAACCGGCAACTGCACGATCCCCAAAGAAGTCGATCTGGGACCGTATGAAGCCTGCCTCACCGACGCTCAGCTCCAAGCCCAGCTGAAGACGTTCATCGAAGCGGAAAAACTGCCGCGGGGTCCGTCCCAGCTCTATTTCATTCTGTCCCCGCACAAGATCGTCACCTGCCTGGAAGCAGGCGTGTGCTCGAACAACTTCTACTGCGCCTACCACAGCTACATCGA
>JAXDGS010000189.1:0-3049 GCA_034664905.1 Solirubrobacteraceae bacterium
TGGCAGGCTACTGTTCCCTCGCGCTTTCGCGTCCAAGTAAGCCATCAGACCCAAGAACCTCCCTTCGAGTTCCTCCCGGCTGCACCGGGGATATGACGAGGCGCCTCGTGGCGCAGGCAGGTACCAACGGACCGCCAGCATGATGACGTCTGCCGGGAAGCGGAACCCGGCGAAGCTTGACCTCGGCGCTGGTACGCGGTACTGGCGATGGCGCATCAGCTCAGCCTTCCTGAGCTGGTCATCCGTCGATGCAACAGTGCCGGTAGCTATCGCTAACGCTCTTTGACGCCTACTGGATCGAAGGAGCTCTGGTGGCGTACGCGCGAGATAGGAGGTCGCGAGCGAGCTGATTTATACTGCAGTGGTGGACCCGGACACCGTTAACGCGTTGATCTCGGCAGGAGCCGGCCTCGTGGGCGCGATTGTGGGCGCGGGCGGGACGCTCCTGACTGCAAGAGGCCAGCACCGGCGCACTGTTGAGTCGGAACGCAAGAAAGAGACCGCAGCACGGGAGAAATGCGCAGCACAGAAGATCAGTTCACTTGTTGCACGGTGGGCGAAGCTTGTCGAAGAAGGCGGAATTCGTAACGATGACGACGCTTGGGTCAAGCGCGGCAACGAGATGTTTCGAGTCTCTGAAGAAATTCGAGTTGAGGCATTTTATCTCCCGACCGAGGTTCGCGCACGAGTCGACCTCGCGCGGGCCGCATTGGAGGAGGCCGAAAGCCTAAGCCAAGAGGGGTTCTTCTATCAGAGCCCCTCATCAATCGCTAGACACGTGGCTTCGGATACACATGAGCTTCTCGCAGCCGTCGCCAGAGATACGAACCCCCACCCCGAGTTGTCCGAAACGATGAAGCGCTTAGGCTTCGCTCTCCAAGACCAAGATGACCAGCGCCACGAATTCTTCGCTGAGGAACTGCAACGCTCCGACGACGCGAAGCGTCAGTGGCTGGTCAACCATCCAGAGGCCAGCACAGCAGATTCCAACGCGGCCAACTGATTACCCCGAGTGCGGCGCCGTCGGAATGCGGGGCAGCTAGCGAAGCGACGCCTGTTACACCGCACGTGCCGTTACCGAAAGAATCACGATGATGGCTGGTCAGGCGGCGATGCGGGTTAGGTGTTTGTCAAGAGCGCGTAGGGCCTTGTCGTTTACGGATCGCTGAGCGGCGGCGCGAAATGCGTGAAGCCGAACGGCACCATCTGCATAGGCGGTCTGTCGCAGGAGATCAGCAGCCCGGGTGGCATGGGAGCACGCGACAGGAAGGTCGCCGCTGTACAGTTCGGCGGTAGCCAGATCGATCAGGATTAGTAGGCGGTGCCGGCGCGGAATTGGACGAGACTGGTCGAGCACCGCGGTCAGTGCCTGGCATGCGCTGATGTGGTCGCCGGCCAGTAAGAGGACATGGCCGGTCGCAGCGGTCAGGTACGTGGTGCTGCAGAAACGAAACGACGCGGGGGCGGGGCGGCCGGAGGTCTGGTCAAGGGCGCCTTGGGCACGGTCGAGAGCCTCGCGCGCTGCGGCGTGCTCGCCCCGGTCTGCATAAATGGTGGCCTCGGTGCTGGCCAGCCATGAAGTAAGCGTCGGCGTAGATCGGGCATGTTCACCAGCTGCGGTGAGATGATCCAGCGCGGCCGTGCTCATGTTTTCATTGGAAGCGAGTTGGGCGGCGTGCCCGTAGGCGATCGCGGTGAGCTGATCGTCTGCGACCTCGCGGGCGGCATCGAGCGCTAGGCCGTAGTAGGCGCGGCCGGACATTGTATTGCCAAGGTCATCGGCAGCGAGGCGACCGGCGAGGATTGCGACCTCGGCCAGGTTCCGCAGCAACCGGCGCCGCTCGTCGGTCCGGTTGGCTCGGCGCAGTGAGTCTTGCGCCATTCGTACGTGCGCGGCGATCGAGGTCAGCAGAGCGGTGGGGTCGGCGGTCTCGTACAGGGCGTGATACCGCTCGGCGAGTTGCTCCAGGTCGGCCAGGGTGGCGGTCGCGGCGCGGGCGTGGCCGCCAGGATCAGCAGCGGCCGGGTCGAGTAGCCCGAGCATGGTGCGGCGGGTGGTAACCGCGTCTTTCCAGGCATGCAGCATGTGGGGGGCGAGCGCGGGTCCTGCGGCGCCTAGCTGGGCGAGCAGTCGGGCGGCGTTGGCCAACATCGCCACGTGCGCTTGGTCGTCGGTCGATGGCCGGGCGCGCTCGGCCGTGACTGGAGGTGTGTGTTTCAGGCCAAGCTGGTTGGGTGTGACGCCGAACAGGCGACATAACAGTTCACGATATCGGGGGCTGATGCCTTTCGCGCCGCGTTCCCATTTCGCAACCATGTCCGCGTTGATGCCGACGCGTTCGCGGCGTTCCATCCATGCGAGGTGCGAGATCCGGTCGGCCAGTTCTTGCTGTGTCCAGCCGAGGTCGGTGCGCAGTTCGCGCAGCCGGGGGCGCTCGGCGTCGGTTGTCACGACGGAGCACCTCCTGTGGCTGCGGCCTGGTCGGCTGGTCCGGCCGGGCATGGGAGGAGCGTCGCGGTTATGGGGGTCTGCGGGCTAACAAGCGGTGGCTGTACAAGCGGTACTTGTGGTCAAGCGAGCAGGATCGAGCGGTGCCGCCACGCCAGGCGCAGCAGGCCCGCGCCCGCAGCTTGGGTGGGCTCGTCGCTCGCGTACCGCTGTACGGTTTGGGCGGTGAAGGGCACGGCGAGGGTGATCGATCCCTCGGTGTTGGCATCGGCGATTTCGCCGAACAGCTCGTCATACAGCGGGGCGTCAATCGTGATAACCGTGAGGATGTCGGTGGCGAAGGTGAGCGGATCAACCCCGATACCCAGGCAGAAGGCGTGAACCTGGGCGGTGTCGAGGGCTCGGGTGAGTTGGTGAGCGAAGGGCCAAGCGTCATAGTCGATCGGTCCGCGGTGGATGTCGTAGTCTTCGGTGCCCCCGCGCAGTTCCTCGGCGAGTTCCCGGATGACGCATCGCCACAGGGAGAAGTCGTTGGTCGTGTTCCATGGTTCCTCACCCGCCGGCTGGAAGACCCCCACGGGTAGAACCTGATACATGCCC
>JAXDGS010000190.1:0-6190 GCA_034664905.1 Solirubrobacteraceae bacterium
ATGTGCTCGATCGCCTGCTCGAGCGAGTCGACCACGCCGAGCGCGAGCACCGGCGCGAGGTACTCGCTCTCCCAGTCCTCCTCGGCGGCGGGCTCGACCGTTGCGAAGCGCGGCCCGCCGGCCGCCCTGTCGCCGTCGCCGTCGCTGTCGTCAGCCAGGCTCGCGGCGAGCGCCTGCGTGCGCTCATCGCCGCGCACGAGCACGCCCGCGGCGCCGAGCGAGCGCAGCACACGCGGGATGAACTCGGCTGCGAGCGCCCGATGCACGAGCAGTGTCTCCGCCGCGTTGCACACCCCGGGGCGCTGCGTCTTTGCGTTGATCACGATCGCCTCCGCCTGATCGAGGTCGGCGCCGGCGTCGACGTAGACGTGGCAGTTGCCCGATGCGGCGTAGATGACCGGGACCGTCGCGACCGCCTGCAGCGCCGCCTTCAGCCCCTTCCCGCCTCGCGGGATGATCAGATCGACCGTGTCGGTGAGGGTGGCGAGCTCGGCGAGCTGCTCGCGCCCGCCGCCGGCGAGCAGCGTCACGCAGCCGTCCGGCAGCCCCGCCGCCGAGGCGGCCTCGCCGGCGATCGCTGCGAGCGCGGCGTTGGAATGCGCCGCCGAGGAAGAGCCGCGAAGCACGATCGCGTTGCCCGACTTCAGGCACAGCGCGGCTGCGTCGATCGTCACGTTCGGCCGCGCCTCGTACACGACCGCGACCACGCCGAGCGGCACGCGTACCCGGCGCACGTCCAGCCCGTTTGGCAGGCGCTGTCCGTCGATCAGCTCGCCGACGGGATCTCCAAGCGCGGCGATCTCGCGCACGGCGCGTGCGATCGCGGCGATGCGCGCGTCATCGAGGCGCAGGCGATCGAGCAGCGCATCGCCGATCGCAGCCTCGCGCGCCGCCTGCATGTCGCGCTCGTTGGCCGCGAGGATCTCGTGTGAGCGCGCCTGCAGCGCAACCGCGATCGCCTCGAGCGCGGCGTTCTTGACCGCGCTGTCGAGTCGCGCGAGCGAGCGTGCTGCGCGCTTGGCGGCGCTGCACTGCTGCGCGATCGATGTGGTGGCGGTTGCCATAGAGCTAAAGGGTAGAACCCGTCAGTCGAGGACTAGGTAGTCGCGATGAACCGCCTCGTCGGTCGCCCGCGGCAGGATCTCGCGCACCGCCTGGGACTTCAGCCCCATCACCCGCCGCAGCTCCGCCGAGGAGTAGTTGCATATCCCCTTGGCCAGCGCCCGTGCGTGACCGTCGCCATGGGCGACGATCTCGACCGCGTCGCCCGCATCGAACTCGCCGCGGACCTCCGCCACGCCCACCGGCAGCAGGCTCGCGCTCCCCTCGCGCAGCGCTCGCTCGGCTCCCGCGTCGATCAAAAGCGTGCCACGCGAGGGCTTGGCGTACTTGAGCCACAGCTTGAATGAGCTGTAACGCGTCTCGCGCGCGCTGAAGCGGGTCCCCTCGCGCTCGCCGGCCAGCACCGCGGACAGCGCGTTTGAGCTCAGGCCGTTGCAGATGACCGTCGAGATCCCGGCGGCGCTCGCCATCTCGGCTGCAACGACCTTCGAGCGCATTCCGCCTGAACCCAGCGGCGAGGTCGTGTGCCCGATCTCGAATGTCTCGAGGAGGCTGAAGTCGCTGACCTCGCTGACGATCTGGGCGCCGGGGTCAAGGCGCGGGTCGGCGGTGTAGAGGCCGTCGATATCGGTCAGGAGGATCAGCTCATCGGCGCCCACCAGCACCGCGACCTGGGCTGCGAGGAAGTCGTTGTCGCCGAAGGAGATCTCATCCGTGGCGGTCGTGTCGTTCTCGTTGATCACCGGCAGCACGCGCCACTCGAGCAGCGTCGTGAGTGTCTGGCGCGCGTTCAGATAGTGGGTGCGGGCGCTCATGTCGAAGAACGTCAACAGCACCTGCGCGCTCGTCACCTCGCGTTCGCGCAGGAGCTCGTCGTAGATGCGATAGAGCTTGCCCTGCCCGACAGCGCTCGCGGCCTGCAGGGCCTCGATCGAGGTGGGACGCTGCGGGAGGCTCATCACGCTCATGCCCCTCGCGATCGCGCCGCTCGTGACGAGGATCGGCTCATCGCCCTGGCGGTGGCACTGTGCGAGCAGGTCGCACACGCGCGTGAGCACGTCGATGCGCGGCGCGCCCTCGCCGTCGGCGACGACGCTCGAGCCCAGCTTGAGCACCAGACGTCTCATCCCTTGAGCTTATGTTGGCGGCGGCTCAGCGTGGATCTAGCTCGAAGGTGACGCCCGCGATCTCGATCTCGTCCCCGGGGGAGAAGCCCTCGCTCTCGAGCGCGCGCAGCACGCCGATCCGGCGCAGGCGGCCCTCGAGGTAGGCCATCGCGTCGGCGTTCTCCACGTCGAAGCGCGCGAGCAGGCGCTCTATGCCGCGGCCGCGCACCGCGAACGAGCGCGGCCCGAGCCTGTGCACCTCGAAGCCGGCGGTGGCGGCGGGACGGAACACCATGTGCTCGGCCAGCTCGTGCGTCTGCTCGGCTCGAGCACCCGGCGTCGGTGGCGGCTGTGGGTGCTCGAGCGCGGGCACGGACCGCAGCAGCTCCGCGGCCAGCTCTGCAATGCCCTCGCCGGTCGCGCTCGAGGTCGCGAGCACCGGCACGTCGGCGCCGAGGCGTCGCTGCCAGCTCGCGACGGCCTCGCCGACGCGCTCGCGCGGCTGCAGGTCGGACTTCGACAGCACGAGGATCCGCGGCAGCTCGGCGAGCCGTTGATCGTGCGCGGCGAGCTCGCGCTCGATCGTCGCGTGGTTGCGCGCGGCATCCGCGCCCTCGCCCTCGGAGAGCTCGGGGGCGATGTCGAGCACGTGCACGAGCAGCCGCGTGCGCTCGATGTGCGCGAGGAAGTCGTGGCCGAGACCGGCGCCGTCGCTGGCGCCCTCGATCAGGCCGGGTATGTCCGCGACGACGAGCGCGCGCTCGTCGCGCTCGAGCACGCCGAGCACCGGCGAGAGGGTCGTGAAGGGATAGCTCGCGATCTTCGGCGCCGCGCGCGTAAGCCGCGCGAGCAGCGAGGACTTGCCGGCGTTCGGAAGGCCCACGAGACCGACGTCGGCGAGCAGCTTCAGACGCAACTCGATCCAGCCCTGCTCGCCTGGCAGCCCGCGCTCGGCGAACCGCGGCGCCTGGCGCGTGGCGGTCGCAAAGCGCTTGTTTCCGTTGCCGCCCGCGCCGCCGCGCGCGAGCGTCGCGTACTGCCCGGCGGCGAGCAGCTCCCAGCGCCGTCCGGCGAGCTCATCGCCCTCCTCGGCGCCGAGGATCTCGGTGCCCGGCGGCACGCGCAGCGTCAGCGGCTCCCCGTCTGCGCCGTGGCGCAGCGAGCCCTCGCCGTGGCCTCCGCGCCCGGCGCGGTAGTGGCTGCGCCGGCGGAAGCTCTGCAGGTCGCGCAGCGAGTCGTCGCACAGCACCAGCACCGCGCCTCCGCGTCCGCCGTCCCCGCCGTCGGGTCCGCCGCGGGGGACGTGGGCTTCACGGCGAAAGCTCGCCGACCCGTCGCCGCCGGCACCGGCCTCGATGTGGATCCTCGCGCGATCGTGCAGCATGCAGCAATCCTGACAGCGGCAGAGGAGCTGAACATGAGCGAGCACAGCACGAAGTCCGGCGAGCCCGTCTTTTTGATCACCGGCGCCTCCTCGGGCATAGGCGCGGCCACGGCACGCCACGCGCGCGCGCAGGGGTGGCGCCTGGTGCTCGCCGCGCGCTCGAGCGAGCGCCTCGCGGCCCTCGCCGAGGAGCTCGGCGGCGCCGAGCACGCGCTGTCCGTGCGCTGCGACGTCACCGAGTGGGATGACCAGCAGCGCATGGTCGAGGCCGCGCTCGCGGCTTTCGGGCGCATCGACGCGGTGTTCGCGAACGCCGGCTTCGGCGGGCCTCGCGGGTTCCTGAGCGACACGCCCGAGCACTGGCGCGAGATGGTCCTCACCAACGTCTACGGCGCGGCGCTGACGATCCGCGCGAGCATCCCCGCGCTGCGTGACTCTCGCGGCCATCTGCTGTTGACCTCGAGCGTCGCCGGGCGGCGGGTGCTTCCGGGCTCGCTCTACTCGTGCACCAAGCACGCCGTCACCGCAATGGGCGAGGCTGCCCGCCAGGATCTGCACGGCAGCGGCATCCGCGTGACGCTGATCGAGCCTGGCATGGTGGACACGCCGTTCTTCGATGAGCGCCCGGCCAACGCGCTGGCGGACGAGGACATCGCCCGCGGCGTCCTCTACGCGATCTCACAGCCTGCGCATGTGGACGTCAACGAGGTGCTGATCCGCCCGATCGATCAGGCGGGGTAGCCGTCGCCCACTCGCGCGCGCGGGCGCGAGGCTCAGGCGCGCTCGCCCGCGGGCAGGATGCTGACCGTGCGCCCGCGCCGTCCGGTGCTGAACTGCACGGTGCCCGCGGCGCGCGCGTAGAGCGTGTCGTCTTTGCCGATCCCGACTCCGGGACCCGGCTTGAAGCGCGTGCCGCGCTGGCGCACGATGATCTCCCCGCCGGTGACCGCCTGCCCGGCGAACGTCTTCACACCGAGGCGCTGCGCGTTTGAGTCGCGCCCGTTTCGGCTCGAGCCGAGACCCTTCTTATGAGCCATCCTCGTCCTTCTCCTTGTGCGCGCTCGGCGCCTCTTTGCCGCCGGCTTTCGCGGCGGCGCCGGTGGGTTTCCTCGGCGTCGCGGATGCTTTCGCGCCGCTCGCTTTCGCGCCCGCGGCGGGTTTCTTCGCGGCCGCGGGAGCCTTCTCCTCGGTGGCGCTCGCTTTCGCGGGCTGATCGGCGGGCTGCGCGCGTTTGGCGCTCGCGGCTTTCGCCGCGGCTTTCGGCTTGCCGGTGGCGATCTCGGTCACCTCGATCTCGGTCAGCTGCTGGCGGTGGCCGGTGCGCCGCTTGTAGCCGCGCTTGGGCTTGAACTTGAACACGCGCAGCTTCTCGCCGCGTACGTGCGCGAGCACCTTCGCGGTCACATGCACGTCCGCGAGGCCCTGCTTGTCGAACACCGCCTCCTCCGAGCGGTAGAGGATCGGCTCGAGCGCCACGTCGGCGCCCTCATCGGCGCTGAGACGCTCGATCAGCAGCCGCTGGCCGCGCTCGACGCGGTACTGCTTGCCGCCAGTCTTCACGATCGCGTACATGTCGGTATCGGTCTCGATTCTCTGTCTCTGAGGTGCCGCGCGGGGCTCGCCTACTCGGGAGTGGCCTTGGCCTTGGCAGCCGAACGGCGTCGCCCGCCCCTGCGGCCACGACGCCGAGGTTTGGATTGTAGGCCATCCTCGTCGTTCTCGGCCGTGGCGGGCGGTCCCGCAGGCGGGGAGGTGGGCGCGGGCTCCTCGGGCTCGGAGTCCACGACCGTGGGGCTTTCGCTGAGGCCGGCTTCCATCCGCGCCTCGGCGTCTTCGCTGTCGGCGGGCGCGCGTCGCGCACGCGAGCGCTTGCGCGTCCGTTCCCCGGCCCTGCCGCCCGAGTCACCCGCCGGGGCGCGGCGGCCGTCACGTGACTCGGAGCGAGTTGCGGCGGCGTCGCCCGATCCGCTGAGCACCTCGCCTGACTCGTCGAGCAGCAGCGCGGTCGCAGCGGTGCGCCCGACCTGGTCGATGCGCACCATCCGCTTCTCGCCGACGTGCGCGGCGGCGCCGGCGATCGAGATGATGTAGCCGTCGATTTTCGCGACGGCGTCATCGACGTCGTACATGTGTGGCTCGACGATCTCGACGAGCACCTCATCGCCCTGGCGGAACGGCAGCGCGCGCTCCTCGACCTCCTCGCGCGCGCCCATGAAGGTGACCGCGAAGTGGTCGAGCGCGAGGCCTTCGGAGCCCTCGAACAGGAACGAGCGCCCCGTCTGCGCCTCGAGCGCGTGCAGCACGCGCGAGCTGTGACCGGTGAACTGCGCGGTCACGCGCGGGTTGATCTGCACGAGGAACGCCTCGGCCTCGGGGTGTTCGACCACCACGTCGCGCAGCCTACGCTCGAACTCGATCGCGATCGTCTCCTCCGAGCGGATCACGCCCTCGCCCTCGCACGTAGGGCACGGGCGGCTCATGATCTCGCGCACGCCCTCGGTGACGTTCTGACGGGTCATCTCGACGAGGCCGAGCTTTGAGATCTCCGCTGTGAACGTCTTGGTGCGGTCCTCGTCGAGCGTCTTGCGCAGCGTCTTCATGACCGCGTCGCGGTTGCGCGCGCGCGCCATGTCGATGA
>JAXDGS010000191.1:0-17030 GCA_034664905.1 Solirubrobacteraceae bacterium
CGCCGCGGTGATGATCTCCGACATCCCGTTCCCGACGCCCGTCGGCGCGGTGCGCATCGGCAAGGTCGACGGCAACTTCGTCGTGAGCCCCAGCGAGGCCGACATGCTCGCCGACGCTGAGAGCGCCTCCGACCTCGACCTGATCGTCGCGGGCACCGAGGATGCGATCCTGATGGTCGAGGCGGGCGCCAACGAGATCCCCGAGGCGGAGATCCTCGACGCGCTCGACATCGCCCACGCGGAGATCAAGAAGCTGTGCGCGCTGCAGCGCGAGCTCGCCGCGAAGGTCGGCAAGGAGAAGAAAGTCTTCGAGACGATCGCGGTCGACCCGGCGATCCTCGACGCGATCCGCTCCTCGCACGGATCGGCGCTCGACGCGGCGACCCAGGTCGAGGACAAGCTCGAGCGCCAGGAGACCACCAAGGAGGTCGAGGCGGCGATCATCGAGCAGCACGCCCCGGATGCGCCCGAGGGCGCCTCCGAGGAGCAGCTCCTGGGCGCCAAGCAGCGCCGCGCCGCCGTGCAGCTGGCGTTCGACAAGCTGGAGAAGTCGATCATCCGCGAGCGGATCGCCGTCCACAAGAAGCGTCCGGACGGCCGTGGCGAGAGCGAGATCCGCGACATCTCCATCGAAGTCGGCGTCACACCGCGCACGCACGGCTCGGCGCTGTTCACGCGTGGGCAGACGCAGGCCCTGAGCGTCGCCGCGCTGGGGACGCTCAAGGAGGAGATGCGCATCGACACGCTCGGCCTCGAAACGAAAAAGTACTACTGGCACCACTACAACTTCCCGCCGTTCTCGGTCGGAGAAGCGGGTCGCATGGGCGGCGTCAAGCGCCGTGACATCGGCCACGGCGCGCTGGCCGAGCGCGCGCTCGCGCCGATGGTGCCCTCGATCGAGGAGTTCCCCTACTCGATCCGGGTGGTCTCGGACATCCTCGAGTCAAACGGCTCCTCATCGATGGCCTCGGTGTGCGGATCCTCGCTGTCGCTGATGGATGCAGGCGTGCCGATCAAGCGTCCCGTCGCGGGGATCGCGATGGGGCTGATCAAGGAGGGCGAGGACTACATCGTCCTGACCGACATCGCCGGTGTCGAGGATCACCTCGGCGACATGGACTTCAAGGTCGCCGGCACCGAGCGCGGGATCACCGCGCTGCAGATGGACATCAAGATCACCGGCGTCACGTTCGAGATCCTGCGCGACGCGCTCACGCAGGCGAACAGCGCCCGCAAGTTCATCCTCGCCAAGATGGCCGACGTGATCGGCACGCCGCGCGAGCAGCTCAGCCAGTTCGCGCCGCGCATCCAGACGATCCAGATCGACCCCTCCCAGATCGGCCTGCTGATCGGCAAGGGCGGGGAAACGATCAGAGGCCTCTCAGAGGAGTTCGAATCGCAGATCGACGTCAACGACGACGGCCAGGTGCTGGTCTACTCGGCCAACGGCGAGCTCGGCGACGCGCTCGTCGAGCGGGTCCGCATGATGATGAAGGAGGTGGAGGTCGGCGACGAGTACCAGGGCAAGGTCGTCAAGACGACCACCTTCGGAGCGTTCATCGAGTTGGCGAAGGGCACCGACGGGCTGCTGCACATCTCCAACGTCTCCCCGGGCCAGCGCGTCGAGAGCGTCGAGGACGTCCTCAACAAGGGCGACGAGGTCAGCGTCCGCGTCGTCGAGGTGGACCGCGAGCGTGGCCGCATCGGGCTGCGCCTCGCGCACGACCCGGACATCGCCGGCAAGTCCATCGAGGAACTCGCCGGCGTGGGCACGGGCGGCGGCGGCGGCAGCCGCGGCGCGCGCGAGGGCGGCGGACGCAACGGCCGCGAGCGTTCGGACCGCGGCAGGCGTCGCGAGGGCGAGCGAGGCTCCGGACGCCCGCGCCACGGGCGTGATCGCGACTGACGCCGAGGCGCCTCGCGCCGCGGCCGAGCATCGGATAAGCACGCTCGAGGACGGCGTGCGGGTGATCACCGAGCGCGTCCCGGGCGTGCGCTCGGTGGCGCTCGGCTTCTGGATCGCCGGCGGCTCGGTGCTCGAGAGCGACAGCGAGGCAGGAATCTCGCATCTGCTCGAGCACATGCTGTTTCGCGGGACCGAGCACTTCGGCTCGCAGGAGATCGACCAGATCTTCGACGCGATGGGGGCCGAGATCAACGCGGGCACCGACAAGGAGTCCACCTCGCTCTACACGCGCGTGCTCGACAGGCATCTCGAGCGCGCGTTCGAGGTGATGAGCGACATGGTCTGGCAGCCGCGCTTCGGCGAGCTCGAGGCTGAGCGCCAGGTCGTGCTCGAGGAGATCGCGATGTATGAAGACGACCCCCAGGATCGCGTCTTCGACGTGCTCGGAGGTGCGATCTTCGGTGAGCATCCCCTCGGGCGCCCGGTGATCGGCAGCGCGCAGGTGATCGGCGCGGCGACTCGCGAGCAGCTGACGCCCTTCCACGCGCTGCGCTATCGCCCCGAGAACGTCGTGATCGCAGCCGCAGGGTCGCTCGAGCACGATGCGCTCGTGGCGCTCGCGCGCAGCTTCGCGCCGGCGTCGTCGGAGCCGCCGACCGACCCCGGGGCGGTCGACCGCGCCGCGCCCGTGTTCGAGCGACGCGTGCGGTTCCTGCAAAAAGACACCGAGCAGGTGCACCTGCTCGCCGGCGCCGCGGGCATCGCACGCGACGACGAGCGCCGCTTCGCGCTGCGCGTGCTCGAAGGCATCCTCGGCGGGACCTCCTCCTCGCGCCTGTTCCAGGAGGTGCGCGAGCGCAGGGGGCTCGCCTACTCGGTGTTCTGCTTCTCGAATCTGTATTCGCACACGGGCGAAGTCGGCGTATACGTCGGCACGCGCCCCGAGAACCTCAGCGAGGCGGTCGCCGTGCTCGCGCACGAGCTCGAGCGCTGCGTGGAGGATCCCGCGACCGACGAGGAGCTCACGCGCTCGCGCGAGAACCTGAAGGGGCGCGTGGCGCTTGCGCTCGAGTCCACCGGGGCGCGGATGAGCCGGCTCGGCTCCTCGGTGCTCGCGGAGCTGCCGGTGCTCTCGATGGATGAGATGATCGAGCGGATCGACTCGGTCTCGATCGACGCTGTGCGCGAGCTCGCACGCGAGCTGTTTGACCCCGCGCTGCTCTCGGTGGCGGGGGTTGGCCCCGATGAGGATGAGTTCCGCCGCGCGATCGAGCCGCTCAGCGGCGCCGCGGCAAATGGCGGCGGCGCGCCGGCGCACCGTCAGGCGGTGAAGGGCGCGGCGCGATGATCCGCGTGGCGGTCGCCGGCGCGGCCGGACGGATGGGCGCCACGGTCTGCGAGGCTGTCGAAGGCGCCGAGGACATGGAGCTCGTGGGGCGCGCCGATCCGCTGCTCGGACGCACCGTCGATGAGATCCTTCCCGGCGCGGAGGTGCTCGTGGACTTCACGACGCCGCAGACAGCGCTCGAGAACGCCTTGAGCGCGCTCGCCGTCGGCGTGCACGTCGTGATCGGCACAACGGGCTTTGACCCGACGCCGCTGCAGGGGGCGCAGACAGGCGCGGACGGCCCGGGCGCCAACGTGCTGATCGCACCCAACTTCGCGCTCGGCGCGGTGCTGATGATGCGCTTCGCTGCGGAGGCGGCCAAGCACATGCGCAAGGCCGAGATCATCGAGCTTCACCACGACGCGAAGCTCGATGCGCCCAGCGGCACCGCCGCGCTCACCGCGAAGATGATGGCGTCGGCCGCCGGCGGCGAGCAGCCTGTGATCCATTCGGTGCGGCTGCCCGGCCTGGTCGCCCACCAGGAGGTGATCCTCGGCGACGTCGGCCAGACGCTCACGATCCGCCACGACTCGATCAACCGCGAGTCCTTCATGCCGGGCGTGCTGCTGGCGGTGCGACGGGTCGCGACGCTCGAGCACTCGCCCACGATCGGGCTCGAGAACCTCCTCTTCTGATTGCCCGTGCAAGTGAGATACTGCAGCGCGTGAGCGACCTCGGCGTGATCCTGACGGCGATCGTGACCCCCTTCGATGAGCGGGGGAACGTCAACGAGGAGTCGTTCGTCGCGCTCATGCGCCACCTCGCCGAAAACGGCTCCGACGGGTTCGTCGTCGCCGGCACCACGGGCGAGGCCTCGACGCTGACCGACGAGGAGCAGCTGCGCCTGATCGAGCTCGCGGTGCTCGAGCGCCCGCAGGGCAAGACGATCATCGCGGGCACCGGCACCAACGACACCCGCCTCGCGGCATATCTCACCGAACGCGCGACCGAGCTCGGCGCCGACGCGATGCTGTCGGTGACGCCGTACTACAACAAGCCGAGCCGCCTCGGCCTGAAGCGCCACTACGAAGCCGTCGCGCGGGCCACCGACAAACCGATCCTGCTCTACAACATCCCGGGGCGCACCGCGACGAACATGCCCGGCGACCTGCTCGCCGAGCTCGCGCAGATCGAGGGGATCGCCGGCGTCAAGCAGGCGAACGCCGAGGAGCTCCAGCTGATCGACGGGCTCGATCTGTATGCGGGCGACGACGCGACCTTCGCGCGCACCCTCGACCTCGGCGGGGCCGGCGGGATCCTCGTCGCCAGCCACGTCGTCGGCAACGAGATGCGCCGCATGGTCGATGAGCCCGAGCGCAGGGCGGAGATCGACGCCTCGCTGCAGGACGTGTACGAGACGCTGTTCCTGACATCCAACCCGACCTGCACCAAGGCCGCGCTGAACCTGCTCGGCCACGACGTCGGCGCTCTGCGCCTGCCGCTCGTCGAGGCTACGCCCGAGGAGACCGCGTCGGTTCGGTCGACGCTCGAACGCCACGGCCTGCTCGCCGGCGCCCCCGCGTGAGCGCTGCGCTGCGTGTACTGCCCCTCGGCGGACTGGGGGAGATAGGCAAGAACATGACCGTCGTCGAGTACGACGGGCGGATCATCGTCGTCGACGTCGGGTTGCGCTTCCCGACGCCGGAGATGATGGGCATCGACCTGGTGCTGCCCGACTTCGCCTACCTGCGCGAGCGCGCGCAGGACATCGAGGCGATCGTCATCACCCACGGGCACGAGGATCATCTCGGCGCGCTGCCGTGGGTGCTGCGCGAGCTCGCCTCGAGCGGTCTGCCGCCCGTCTACGGCGGCGCGCTGACGGTGGCGATGGCACGCTCCAAGCTCGACGAGCACAAGCTGCGCGATGTCGAGCTCGAAGAGCTAGCGGTCGGCGAGACGATCGAGCGTGGCCCGTTCACGGTCGAGCTCGTGCACATGACCCACTCGATCCCCGACTCCTGCGCGGTGGCGCTCGGCACCGAGCTCGGCACGGTGCTGGTCACTGGCGACTACAAGTTCGACCAGACACCGGTCGACGGCCCACCCGCGGACGTCTCGCGGCTGGCGGAACTCGGGCGCGAAGGCGTGCTGTTGCTGTGCGGGGACTCGACTAACGTCGACCGCCAGGGCTTCTCGCCGTCGGAGTCGGTCGTCGGCCCGCACCTGGAGGAGGTCTTCGCGCGCTGCGAGGGGCGCATCATCGTCACGAGCTTCGCCTCGAACATCCACCGTGTCCAGCAGGTCCTCGACGCGGCGTACGCGCTCGAACGAAAGGTCGCGCTCGTCGGGCGCTCGATGCGCAAGAACGTCGGGATCGGCCGCGCGCTAGGACATGTGGAGGTTCCCGACGGACTGCTCGTGGGGGCGCGCGAGATCAACGACCTGCGCGATGACCGCGTCGTGGTGATATCGACCGGATCGCAGGGGGAGCCGCTATCGGCGCTGCGCCGCATGGCCTACCGGGACCATCCGCAGGTGGAGCTGCGCAGCGGGGACACGGTGGTGTTCTCCGCGACACCGGTCCCGGGCAACGAGCGCGCGGTCAACGAGACGATCGACCGCCTCTACCACATCGGCTGTGACGTGATCACCGCACGCGACGCGCCCGTGCATGCCTCCGGCCACGGCTACGCGGAGGAGGTCAAGCTGATGTTGAACCTCGTCAAGCCGCGCTATGTGCTGCCGATCCACGGCGACTTCAAGCGCCTGCGCCTGCATGCTCAGCTCGCCGAGGCGGTGGGTGTCCCAGCGGAGGACATATTCCAGGGCGACAACGGGCTGCCGCTCGAGATCGACGAGCGCGGCGCGCGCTTCGGCGAGCGCCAGCAGTCGGGGATGATCTTCGTGGACGGCGTGGAGATCGGCGACATGGCGGACGTCGCGCTGCGCGACCGCAGGATGCTCTCGGCCGACGGCATCTTCATCGTCGTCGTGACGATCGCAGAGCAGGACGGCAGCTCGGTCGCCGATCCCGAGGTGATCTTTCGCGGCGTGCCGTTCCTCGACGAGGCCGACGAGCTGCTCGAGGAGATCCGGGGGACGGTCGACGAGTCGCTGCGGCGGGCCGCGAGCGAGGAAATCCGCGAGACCGACCTGCTCGCGCAGGCGCTGCACAACGACCTCGCGAAACTAGTCTATGACCGACTCAAGCGGCGGCCGATGGTGCTGCCCGTCGTCGTCGAGGTCTGAGTAGGCGGGCAGGCGCACGACGAAGCGCGCGCCCGGCCGGCCGTCGCTGCGCGCCTCGAGCGCCACCGCGCCGCCGTGGGAGATGGACACCGCGCGCACGATCGCGAGCCCCAGCCCGAATGATCCGCCGCGGTCGCCTGAGCCGCGCACGAAGCGCTCGAAGAGGTTGCCCGCGAGCTCCTGGGGAACGCCGGGACCGTCGTCTTCGACCACGAGCTCGACCGTCTCGCCGGGGCTCGTACCCGTCGAGATGCGGATTTCGGTTCCCGCGGGGGTGTGGCGCAGAGCGTTCTCGATCAGGTTGATCGCGAGGCGGTGAAGCTCATCGCGCGAGGCCTCCACGACCGCCGGGTGCACGTCGAGGGAGATCTCATGCTCGGCGCTGACCGGGCCGAGCTCGCCCGCCGCCTCCACCACGACCTGCGCGAGGTCGCACTCCTCGCGCGATACCACCCGCCCGACGTCGGTGCGCGCCAGCAGCAGCAGATCGGCTACGAGGCGGCGCATCCGCTGTGAGGAGCGAAGGGCAGAGCTCGCCGCTTCGCCCTCGTCGCCGCGCAGGGATTCGGCGAGCAGCTCGAGGTTCGCGAGCACGCTCGTCAGCGGCGTGCGCAGCTCGTGCGAGGCGTCGGCGATGAACTGGCGCTGGCGCGCGAGCATGCTCTCGGTCTCGCTGCGCGCGGCGTCGAGCTCGCGGAGCATCCCGCCGAGCGTGCGCGCGAGCTCGGCGACCTCGTCATCGGCGTGTGGCTGGGGAATCCCGCGCGAGGGGTCGCGGGTGCGCGCGACCTCCGCGGCGGTCGAGGTCAGCGTCGCGATCGGCGCCATCGCCCTGCGCGCGATCGCCATTCCTGCAAGCAGCGCGAGGGCCGTCCCCGCGAGCACGCCCAACAGCAAAAACAGCTCCACGCGCCGGACCGTCGCCTCGATGTCCGAGACGGGGCGGGCGTACTGCACGATCACGCGGCCGGCGGGAGCGCCGTTCGCTTCACGCACGACCGCGGTGCGGCTGAGCACGCGATATCCGTGCACCGTCTTCTCCTCGAGTGCCGGCGGCCCGAGCGCGGGAGGGTGTGTTGGCGACTGCGCGATCACCGCTCCGCCGAGCGAGAACACCCTGACCACTGAGTGCTCGGCGGGGGTCGCGAGATCGGCGAGCGGTGGTTCGATCGTGAACGGGTAGAGCGTCACTCTCAGCTCGGAGGCGAGCTCGTTGGCTGTGCTGAGAACCTGGCGGTTGAAGTCCGAGCGGACGCGGTGGACGGTCAGCGAGCCGATCGCGAGCGCGAACCCGCAGAGGATCACGAAGGTCAGAAGCGCCGAGGCGCCCGCAAGGCGCGTGCGAATCGGGAGCCGGTCGAAGCTAGCGGAGACGCGCGCCGCCGAGCGGCGCACCGCGTCGAGGAGCCTACGCGCGGAGGACGTAGCCCGCTCCCCTGATGGTGTGCAGCAGGCGCGGCTCCCCCTCGGCCTCGAGCTTGCGCCGCAGGTTCGAGACGAACACCTCGATCGTGTTCGTCGTGGAGAACGGGTCATAGCCCCAGACCTCGTCGAGTAGCCGCTGGCGAGAGATCACGATGCGCTCGTTGCGCATCAGATACTCGAGCAGCTCGAACTCGCGCTGGGTCAGCTCTATGCCGCGCTCGCCGCGCAGGACTTCGTGCGTGTCGACGTTGAGCGTCAGGTCGCCTACGCGCAGCGGCGCGGAGCCCCGTGGCGGACGCCGGCGCAGCAGCGCCCGCATCCGCGCCAGCAGCTCCTGGCGCTCGAACGGCTTCACGAGATAGTCATCCGCACCCGAGTCGAGCCCTTCGACGCGCGACTCGAGCGCGTCGCGCGCCGTCAGGATCAGGATCGGCACGTCGTCGTCGGCGCGCAGCGCGCGTGCGACCTCGAGCCCGTCGATCTTGGGCAGGCCGAGATCGAGGATCACGAGGTCCGGAGCGAACGCGCGACCCTGCTCGAGCGCCGTCTCGCCGTCGGCCGCCGAGCGCACCTCATAGCCCTCCATGCGCAGCGAGCGCTGGAGCGCCTGGGCGATGTCTTCGTCGTCCTCGACGACGAGCACGCGGGGTGCGCGGGAAAAGTCGTTCATCGTGCCTGTTTAGCGAGTTGGAGTTAACCGATGGTAAGCCCCGCAGGCAGGTTCCGAGGTGCTGGCGTCGAAGTTGCGCGGAGATGGCTGCCAGCCGCAAGCGCGCGAGTGCGCGCAGATCCGCCGCGGGCCGATCCTCGGTCGGCAGGCGGACCCCTGCACGCTCGCACGCCCGGCGCAGGAGACGGCGAGCGCCGAGCATCGCCCGGCTGCTTCCGCGGCGGCTGCCGCGAATCCCGGTGCTCGAGCAGCGCGAACGCGATCTGCTGGGCCTCGCGCTCGCGGCCGCCGGGGTGTTCATGGCGTTCGTGCTCTATGGGTCCGGGGGCTCCGGCGGGCGCGTCGGCCACGGCCTCGCGGTCGCGCTCGGATGGCTGCTCGGGCGCGCTCGCGTGCTCGCGCCGGTCGCGCTCGTGATCGGGGGCGGTGCACTGCTGCTGCGCCCGCTGCTGCCGGCGCTTCGCCCTCTACGCGCGGGCCTGATCTGCACGTTCGCAGCGATAACACTCGCGCTGTCCGCCGGCACGCTCGGCATAAGCTCCGGGCATGCGCACGCCCGCGCACCGTGGAGCTCGGACTTCCTCGGCGCTCACGGAGGCGTGGCGGGCGAGGCGCTCTATCAGCTCGCGCACCGGCTCGTGCAGGATGTGGGCACCGAGATCCTGGTCGTGTTCCTGGCACTCGCAGGCGTCGTCCTGTTGACCGGCGCGTCGCTCGCGAGCGCGCTGCGCGCGACCGGCGGCGGGCTGCTCGAGAGCACGCGCATCCTGCGCGCGCTCGGCGCCCGCCAGGCGAGCGCGCGCGCGACGGATCAGAGCGATGGCGAGCTGCGGCCTCCCGAGCCGGCTTCCGCGGAGCTGATCGTCAGGGCCACGCATGTCGAGGCGCCCTCACGCGACTGGGGCGCCGAGGAGGACGAGCGCGCTTCCGAGGTGCACGGCGAGCAGCAGCAGCCGTCGCAGCTCGACGACGGCGCGGGAGTTGCGGCGCCGCAGCCGGCGGTCGATCTTGAGAGCGACCCGGAGGTGCCGGGCGTGGCTCGCGCTGATCCCGGAGACCTGACCCCGCAGAGACGGCTTCGCAGCGGCGTGACCGATGACCCGAGCTTCGTTTGGAAGCTTCCCGCCGCCGCGCAGATCCTCACGCGCTCGACCGGCGAGCAGGCGCGGCCGGACACGGCCGGGCAGGAGCGGACCGCGGCCAGCCTGGTCCAGGCGCTCGGGCATTTCGGCGTGGACGCGAAGGTGATCGGGACCGTCGCCGGCCCGCACATCACGCGTTATGAGCTGCGGCTCGCGCCGGGCACGAAGGTGGCGAAGGTCGCGCAGCTGAAGGACGACCTCGCGTATGCGCTCGCCGCGACCGACATCCGCATCCTCGCCCCGATCCCCGGCAAGCAGGCGGTGGGGGTGGAGGTGCCGAACGCGCACCGGCGGATCGTGAGGCTCGGCGACGTGCTGCAGGAGCCGCCGCGCGACTGGTCGCCGCTGACCGTTTGGCTCGGCAAGGACGTCGCCGGCAAGGCGATCGGTGCGGATCTCGCAAAGATGCCGCATCTGCTCGTCGCGGGCACGACCGGAGCGGGAAAGTCCGGTGCGATCAACGCGATGCTCTCGAGCATCCTGCTGCGCGCCACTCCGCACGAGGTGCGCCTGGTCCTGGTCGACCCCAAGCAGGTCGAGCTCAATCACTACGAGTCGATCCCGCATCTGCTCACGCCCGTGATCACGAGCCCGCGGATGGCGGCGAACGCGTTGCAGAACCTCGTCAAAGAGATGGAGCAGCGCTACGGCGTCATGTCGCTGTCGCGCACGCGCGGGCTGCCCGAGCTGAACCTCGCGCGGGCCAAGCGCCAGGAAGCGCCGCTGCCCTACATCCTGTGCGTGATCGACGAGCTCGCGGATTTGATGATGGTGGCTCCGGCCGACGTCGAGGACTCGATCATCCGCCTCGCCCAGAAGGCGCGCGCGGTTGGCATCCATCTCGTGCTCGCGACGCAGAGCCCGCGCGTCGACGTGATCACCGGGATGATCAAGGCGAACGTGCCGTCGCGGATCGCCTTCGCGGTCTCCTCGCAGACCGACTCACGCGTGATCCTCGACCAGAACGGCGCCGAGTCCCTGCTCGGCCAGGGCGACATGCTGTTCAGCCCCGTCGGCAGCTCGCGCCTGCAGCGCATACAGGGCGCCTACATCGACGAGTCCCAGATCGAGAAGCTGACCGACCTGTGGCGCCGCCAGGGGGAGCCTGAGCTGCGCGAGGAGCTGCTCGCGGAGGTGCCGAGCGAGGGCTCGGACGGGCGCAGCGACGAGTTCGACCCCGACGAGGATGCGCTGCTGGGCGATGCGATCGTGCTCGTCGCCGAGATGCAGACAGCCTCCACGTCGATGCTTCAGCGCCGCCTTCGCCTCGGCTACACGCGCGCGGGGCGCATGATCGACATGCTCGAGCGGCGCGGCGTGATCTCCGGCTATGAGGGATCCAAGCCCAGGCAGGTCTTGATCACCGAGGCCGACCTTCCGCGGCTGCTGGCGTCTCTTTCAGAGTCCGCCGCGAGCGTCAAGGACTAGCCTCTTAGCTGATATGCCCGAGATCGGATCCACGCTCCGCGAGGCGCGTATGCGCGCGCGCATCGACGTGTCGGAGATCGAGGCGCAGACGAAGATCCGGGCGAAGTATCTGCGCGCGCTGGAGAACGAAGAGTGGAGCCTGCTTCCCGGCCCCACGTTCATCAAGAGCTTCCTGCGTACCTACGCGCAAGCGCTGGAGCTCGACGGCAAGGCGCTCGTCGAGGAGTACCGCCTCCATCACGAGCAGCCTGGGGAGGGCGTGCTCGAGCCGATCGTCTCCCCCCGCGGGGGCACGAGCGGGCGCGGCGGGGGACGGCCACCGGCGGGACCCTCGCGCGCATACATCGCCGCGGTCGGGGCGATCGCCGCGATCATCGTGCTGCTGATCGTGCTGCTGATCAGCGGCGGCGGTGGCTCCTCGAGCCCGAAAGCGCACACGACGAGCACCGCGGCGGGGACCCCCAAGCACACTCGTCACACCCATACGAGCGCAACGCACCCGGCGGCGCTGCCCGCCGTGGTGACGCTGTCGCTGAGGCCGAGCGCGGCTGTGTACGTGTGCCTGATCGGCGACAACGGGCGCAAGCTGATCCCGGGCCTCGAACTGCAGCCCGGAGAAACCACTCCGACCTACCATGCGCGGCGCTTTGAGATCCGGCTCGGCAACAGCTCGCTGACGATGTTCGTCGATGGCCGCGCGCGAACGGTCACGCCCTCGAGCGAACCGATCGGCTATTCGATCACGAAGGCCAGCGGCCGCCATCTGCTGTCCTCTTCACAGCTGCCCAGCTGCGCCTAGATGCGATGAGCGCGCGAGCTGGGATAGTCGTGACCGGCACGGAGGTCCTGACGGGCAGGGTCAGCGATCGCAACGGCCCGTGGCTCGCGGAGCAGCTGCGCGAGCTCGGCGTGGAGCTCGCGTACACGGCGGTCGTCGGCGATCGCCCGCAGGACATCGAGGCGGCGCTGCGCTTCATGGCCGAGCAGCGCATGAGCATCGTGCTGACGAGCGGCGGCCTCGGCCCGACCGCCGATGACATGACCGCGGCGGTCGTCGGCTCCTTCCAGGGCCGGAGCATGGTGCTCGATTCCGAGCTGCAGGAGCGCATCGCCGAGATCGTCAAGCCACTCCTCGAGCGCTGGCCGAACGTGGACCGCGATGCGATTCGCGCCGCGAATCGCAAGCAGGCGACGATCCCCGACGGCGCCACCGTGCTTGCGCCGGTCGGCACCGCCCCCGGCCTGGTGCTCGCCCCCGTCGGCGAGCAGGGCGGTCCGACGATCGTCGTCCTCCCGGGACCTCCGCGGGAGCTGCAGCCGATGTGGCGCGAGGCCGTCGAGACCCCCGCCCTGCGGGCCGCGCTCGCCGGCGCGACGGTCTACCGCCAGCGCACCCTGCGGCTGTTCGGGATCCCAGAGTCGGAGATCGCCGAGACGCTCAGGGCAGCACAGCGAGAGGGCATCGAGCTCGCAGCGCTCGAGGTCACGACCTGCTTGAAACGCGGCGAGGTCGAGGTCGTGACTCGCTATGAGCCCGCCCACGAGAGCGTCTACGACGCCTTCGAGGAGCTCGTCGCCGCGCGCCACGCCGACACGCTCTTCTCGCGCGACGGCGCCACGGTCGACGAGCAGGTTGCCGGCGAGCTGCGCGCACGGGGGCTGAGCATCGCGGTCGCGGAGTCGTGCACCGGCGGCCTGCTCGCGGCGAGGCTCACCGAGCTCGCCGGCTCCTCGGAGTACTTCCGCGGTGCGATCGTCGCCTACTCCGATGAGGCAAAGGTCGCGCAGGCGGGTGTGCCGCGCGAGCTGATCGCGGCGCATGGCGCGGTCTCATCCGAGGTTGCGCTCGCGCTCGCGCAGGGGGCGTGCTCGCGCGTGGGCGCGGATGTCGGCGTCGGCGTCACAGGGGTGGCGGGCCCCGGCGGCGGGAGCCCCGAGAAGCCGGTCGGCCTGGTCTGGCTGAGCGTGCAGGCGCCCGGAGTCGAGCCGCTGACGCGCTCGGTCAACCTGCCCGGAGGGCGCGCGGACGTGCGCGATCGCGCGACGACCGTCGCGATGCACCTCACCAGGCGGATCCTCGGCGCGGGCTGAGCGCGGCGATGGCGCGCGCCGCCACAGCGAGGCTGTTTGTGGCGGTCGATCCGCCCGCGGAGGTGAGCGCCGAGCTCGTGCGCTGGGCGCGCGAGGCGGTCGCCGACTGGCGCTCGTGGAGTGAGCGGCGCCCGAGCCGCCCGCCGCGCGTGCTTGCGGCGGACTCGCTGCATCTCACGCTCTGCTTTCTCGGCAGCCGGCCCGTCGCCGAGATAGCGCCGCTCGGCGCGGCCCTCGACGCCGCCGTCCGCAGCGTCGGCGAGCTCTCCGTGGGCGCGCCGCTGTGGCTGCCGCCGCGTCGAGCGCACGCGCTCGCGGTCGAGCTGGGAGACCCTGCGGGTGAGCTCGCGGCGCTTCAGAGAAGCACCGAGCAGGCCCTCGCGCAGGCGAGCGGCTGGCTGCCGGAGCGCCGGCGCTTCCGCGCGCACATAACGCTCGCGCGCGTTCGTGCGGGATCCGCGCGCGCACGCAGCGCAGAGATCCTGCCGGCGACGCCGAGGCTCACGTTCACCCCCGCGGCGATCCTGCTCTACCGCTCGATGCCGAAGCCGGAGGGCAGCACCTACGAGCTGCTCGCGGCGAGCGCGCTCCCGCTGGCATAGCTCTTGCATCGATGTCGAGCGGCCGCGATCAGCCGGGAGTAGCGCGGCCGCGTCAGCCTTCGACTTCGACGGCGCGCGGATCGCACGCCTGGGGGTCGATCGCCTGCGGGTCGATCGCCTGTTCTGCGGCTTCTTCACAGTCGGCTTCGAGCGCCGCGGCGGCGCAGGATGAGGATTCGCAGCTCGCAAGGTCGAAGCCGCCGGCCGTCGACGCGGTGCACAGGAGCGTCGAGGCGTCCTTGGAGAGTTCCATCGAGAGGCCCGCTTCACATCCGGGTTCGCTCCCGTCCGTGCAGGCGAAGGCCTCTTCGGGACCGGCTATGGGCGTGCTCGAGTCCTTGCACCTCGCGGGCGTGTCGCTGAAGGGCACCGGAGCGACAGACGCTGCCGGCGCTGCCGGCGCGACGGTCACGGCGTGTGCGGCCCGCTTGTGCGCCGCCTTGTGCCGTCCGTGGCTGCGGGCCGCCCTGTGCGAGGCGCATGCCCTCGTGTGGCTCTTCGGATGCCCGGCGCGGGTCGCGCACGGGTGCTTGTGAGCGTGGGCGAGCGCGTGCCTGTGGCCGTGGGCGAGCGTCACCTGCGGGAGCATGAGCAGCGCGAGCGCGCTCAGGGCGAGGGCCAGGATGATGGCCGGCGCGGTCAGGAAGCGGGGGAGTGGGAGGGAGGTCTCGGTCAAAGCGTGGGCTTGCGTAGGGGTGACCAGGGCTGTCATCGGCGCCAGTGCGCGCAGACGTGAACGCGAGGGGCGTTTTTGGACGCCGGGCACGCCCGCGGGATGGCGTCCAGGCATGCGATGCGAACAGCTGATCCGACCGAGGCGGGCTCTAGCATGCTCTCTCCATCTCGAACAGGAGGAGTCAGACCATGTCCGTGACCGACCAGGAGAAGGCCGCCAAGGCTCGCGACAGCGCCCTTCAGGGCGCTCTCACGCAGATCGAGCGCGAGTTTGGCAAGGGTACGGTCATGCGCATGGGAGACGAGGGCGCGCAGGTGCGCTGCGAGGTGATACCGACGGGAGCGCTGTCACTCGATCTGGCGCTGGGCATCGGCGGGGTCCCGCGCGGCCGCATAGTCGAGATCTTCGGTCCGGAGTCCTCGGGCAAGACGACGCTGATCTACCACCTGCTCGCCGAGGCGCAGAAGCTGGGCGGGGTGTGCGCGTTCATCGACGCCGAGCACGCGATGGACCCGCTGTACGCGAAGGAGATCGGGGTTGACATCGACGAGCTGCTCGTCTCTCAGCCGGATTACGGCGAGCAGGCCCTCGAGATCGCCGACATGCTGGTGCGCTCAGGCGCCGTGGACGTGGTCGCGATCGACTCGGTGGCCGCGCTCACCCCGCGCGTCGAGCTCGAAGGGCAGATGGGCGACCAGACCGTCGGCGCGCAGGCGCGCATGATGTCGCAGGCGATGCGCAAGCTCGCCGGCAACCTGAACCGCACGCAGACTCTCTGCGTGCTCACCAACCAGATTCGTGAAAAGGTGGGGGTGATGTTCGGCTCGCCCGAGACGCAGCCGGGCGGTCGCGCGCTGAAGTTCTATGCCTCACAGCGCTTGGACATCCGGCGCATCGAGACGCTCAAGGACGGCACCGAGGCGGTCGGCAACCGCGTGCGTGTGAAGGTCGTCAAGAACAAGGTCGCGGCCCCCTTCCGCCAGGCGGAGTTCGACATCGAGTTCGGCAAGGGCATCTCGACCTCGGGCTGCCTGATCGACCTGGGGCTCGAGCACAACATCGTCTCGAAGTCGGGTTCGTTCTTCTCCTACGGCGATGAACGGCTCGGCCAGGGTCGCGGCAACGCCAAGGCCCATCTCGACGCCAACCCGGCGCTGGCGAAGCAGATCGAAGAGAAGATCTACGCGGCGCTGGATCTTGACCGGGAGCTCGTGAAAGCGATCGAGCCCGCGGCTGAGAAGGCGCCCGCCAAGGGCACGGCGCCCGCACCGATCGCCAGCGAACCGGCGATCGTGGCCGCATAGCGAGTTCACCGCGCCTGCCGCGCAAGCATCAGCCGCTGCTCGGTAGCCTCGCAGCGCGACCGTTGCTTAGACTAATGCCGCATCAGCTCGTAAGCGACCTATGGAGGAGTCTCCGTGGCAATAGGACGAATCAATCGATTCCCCGAAGGTGTTGGTGCGGAACAGTACGATGCCGTCACCCGCGAGATGGACATCGCGAGCAACCCGCCCGATGGCTTGATCTTTCATTCGGCCGGAGAGTTGGAAGGCCGCTTTCAGGTCTTCAACGTCTGGCGGAGCGCGGAGGACGCTGACCGATTCGTGAGCGAGCGTCTTCGTCCCGCCCAGGTCGCTGTGATGGGCGAGGAGCGAGTCGCCGCAATGGCCGACGCGGGGTCGGTTGACGTCGCAATTCACAACTACCAGATACCGGGCGGGGGGTAGCGATCCTTAGCCGCACGGCGCGCTTGCGCTATCACCTGACGACCTTCGGCTGTCAGATGAACGAGCACGACTCCGAGCGGATGAAGGGGATGCTCGACTCGCTGGGCTATGCAGAGGCGCCCGCACGCAACGAAGCGGATCTCATCCTGTTCAACACCTGCTCGATCCGCGAGACGGCGGACAGCCGCTTCGTCGCGCATCTCGGCGAGGCGAAGCGCATGAAGCGCGAAGCACCGGGGACGATCGTGGGGGTCGGGGGCTGCTGGGCGCAGTCGCTCAAGCAGGAGGTGTTCGAGCGCTTCCCGTTCGTGGACGTCGCGTTCGGCCCCGGGCAGGTGCACAAGCTGGCCGAGTTCCTCACGAGCGACTCGCTCACCGCACAGGGCTACTTCGAGTTCGAGGGGTTCACGGGACGCCTTCCCGCGCGTCGCGAGCGCCCGTTCCAGGGCTGGCTGCAGATCAGCGTTGGCTGCAACTGCGCGTGCTCATACTGCATCGTGCCCTCCACGCGCGGGCGCGAGGTCAGCCGCCCGCCCGCTGAGCTCGTCGCGGAGGTCCGCGCGATGGCAGCCGAGGGTGTCCGCGAGGTCACGCTGCTCGGCCAGAACGTCAACTCCTACGGGCGCGACCTCGGCGCAAGCGACGCCGGCGGTGGCACGCAGCGGACCAGCTTCGCCGAGCTGCTGGGGCTTATCGACGGGATCGACGGGATCGAACGCATCCGCTACACGAGCCCGCACCCGAAGGACATGCGCGAAGACGTGATCCGCGCGCACGCGGAGCTCGC
>JAXDGS010000192.1:0-6428 GCA_034664905.1 Solirubrobacteraceae bacterium
GCCTGGGAGCGGTCGAGGTGGCGACGCTCGCGCGGCTCGCCGATCCCGACCCAGGGCCGCTCGCGGGCAGCGCCGTCGATCAGCTCGCGCGGGCTGGGCGCACGCTGCCGTGGCGGCGCTGGCTCGATGACCCGCAGGCGCTCGCGCGCACTCGCGCGGCCTGATCCGCGCGACGGGACGCGGCGCGCCGCGGCGCGGCGCGGCGGCATACAACGTGACCGCTACCCGCCGCGCGCGCCGGCCTGCGCGGCGGCGATCATCGCGTCTGTGACGCGCGCGAGATCCTGCTCGTCGATCACATACGGCGGCATCGCGTAGACGAGCTTTCCGAACGGGCGCAGCCACACCCCGCGCTCGACGGCGGCGTCGGTCGCGGCGGCGATGTCGACAGGCGCGTCGAGCTCGATCACGCCGATCGCTCCTAGCACGCGCACATCGCTCACGCCGTCGAGCTCGCGCGCTGGCGCCAGACCGTCGTTCAGGCGCTGCTCGATCGCGCGCACGCGCGAGCGCCAGGCGCCGTCGTCGAGCAGCTCGAGCGACGCGAGCGCGGTCGCGCACGCGAGCGGGTTGGCCATGAACGTCGGCCCGTGCATCAGGCCGCCGCCGTCGCCTGCGCAGACCGCGTCGGCGACCGCCGGCGTGCACAGCGTCGCGGCGAGCGTCATGTAGCCGCCGGTGAGGGCCTTGCCGACGCACATCACGTCGGGGCTCACGCGGGCGTGCTCGCACGCGAACATCGCGCCTGTGCGCCCGAAGCCGGTCGCGATCTCATCGAGCACCAGCAGCAGCCCGTGCTCGTCGCAGACGCTGCGCAGCAGCGCGACGCACTGCGGCGAGTGAAAGCGCATGCCGCCCGCTCCCTGCACGACCGGCTCGACGATCACCGCGGCGAGGTGCTCGGCGTGCGCGGCGGCGAGCTCGCGCACGCTCGCCGCCCAGCGCTCGTCGAGCGGCGCGTCGAACCCGTCGGGCGGACGCTCGGCGAACAGGTGCTCTGCGAGCACGCCCGCGAACATGCTGTGCATGCCCGAGACCGGATCGCACACCGCCATCGCGCCGAGCGTGTCGCCGTGATAGCCGCCCCTGACCGTCAGCAGGCGCGTGCGCGTGGGTGCGCCGCGCGCGCGCTGCGCCTGCAGGCAGATCTTGATCGCGACCTCCACCGAGACCGATCCCGAGTCCGCGAAGAAGATGCGCTCGAGCCCAGCGGGCGCGATCGTGGTCAGCCGCTCCGCGAGGCGTACCGCCGGCTCGTGCGTGAGGCCGCCGAACATCACATGCGCCATCTCCCTGAGCTGCGCGCTGAGCGCGTGATCAAGCGCGGGGTTGCGGTAGCCGTGGATCGCGCACCACCACGAGGCCATCCCGTCGATCAGCTCGCGGCCGTCCGCGAGTGTCAGGCGCACGCCCCGCGCGGAACGCACCGGCAGCGACTGCAGCGCAGCTGGCAGCGCACCGTACGGATGCCAGACACGCTCACGGTCGAGCGCGAGCAGGTGATCCCAGTCGCTCAGGCGTCCCTAGGCTTCGTAGAGGACGAAATCGCGCTTGCGCGCGCCGCACACCGGGCAGAACCACGTGTCGGGGATGTCCTCGAACGCGGTGCCCGCAGGGATCCCGCCGTCGGGGTCCCCGTCCTCGGGGTCATAGATGAAACCGCACGACTCGCAGATCCAGCGCTGCATGGTCTCGGTGGTGGTGCTCATGGGCAGAAGGTTACCGAGCAGCGGCGCGCCCGGAGCGCGGCACGCGGGCGCGATCCGGTAGAACGAGGCGATGAGCACACCGGAGGGGATCGAACGCCCAGGCCCGGGTGAGACCTACAACCCTGGCCCGCCTGTGCACGCGCGCCAGGCGGCGACCGTGATCCTGCTGCGCGGGGGCGCGGAGGCACTCGAGGTGCTGCTGGTGCAGCGCACGGAGAAGGCGCGCTTCATGGGCGGCGTGTGGGTGTTCCCCGGCGGAGCGGTCGACGCGGAGGAGGGCGACGGCGACGACGCCCATCGCGCGGCTGCGATCCGCGAGCTGCGCGAGGAGGCGGCGATCACGCTCGAGGATCCCGGCGCGCTCGTGAAGTTCTCGCGCTGGATCACGCCCGCGCAGGTGCAGATCCGCTTCGACACGCATTTCTTCCTCGCGCCGCTGCCGCCGGGTCAGGACCCGTGCATCGACGGCGAGGAGTGCGTCGATCTCGGCTGGTTCACGCCTGCGGCGGCGCTCGAGGCGCACAGCGCAGGCGAGCTTGCGCTCGTGTTCCCGACGATCAAGCACCTGCAGCAGCTGGCCGACTTCGACTCGGTGGCGAGCCTGCTCTCCTATGCGCGCGGCCGCGAGGTCGTACCGGTCGAGCCGCGCGTGGTGCTCGAAGGAGAGGTCGCGCGCATCCTGCTGCCGGGAGAGCCCGGCTACTGACTCACGTCGCGCTTTGGTCGATCACGTGCGTCACCGCGTTGATCAGCGCGAGGTGCGTGAACGCCTGGGGGTAGTTGCCGAGATGCCGGCCCGAGGACGCTTCGAGCTCCTCCGCGTAGAGGCCGAGCTGCGAGGAGTATGAGATCAGGCGCTCGCACAGGTGCTCCGCCTCGCGGTGTTCGCCGATCTCCGACAGCGCCGAGACGAGCCAGAAGGAGCAGATCAAAAACGTACCCTCCTCGCCATGCAGGCCGTCGTCGGTCGCCTCGGTGCGGTAGCGCAGGACGAGGCCGCCCTCGGTGAGCTCATCGCGGATCGCGGCCACCGTCGCGCGCACGCGCTCGTCGTCGGCGGGGAGAAAGCGCACCAGCGGCACGAGCAGGCTGGACGCGTCGAGCGCGTCCGTGTCGTAGTGCTGGCGAAAGACGCCACGACCGTCCACGCCGCGCTCGAGGATCTCCTCGTGGATCTCCTCGGCGATCGCCTGCCACTCCGCGGCCTGCTCGTCCAGGCCGCGCCGTTCGGCCAGGCGCGCGCCGCGATCGAGCGCGACCCAGCACATCAGCTTCGAGGAGATGTAGTGGCGCGGATCGCCGCGCGCCTCCCAGATCCCCTGGTCCGGCTGCTTCCACGCCTCGATCGCGGCGCGCACCTGATCTTCGAGCACCGGCCACAGCCGCTCGGGGATGTGGTCGCGCTGTTTGGAGTGCAGATAGACCGAGTCGAGCACCGCGCCGTAGACGTCGTTCTGGCGCTGGTCATACGCGCCGTTGCCGATCCGCACCGGCCGTGCGCCCTCGTAGCCCGCGAGATGGGAGAGCGTCGACTCCGTCAGCTGCATCTGGCCGTTGATCCCGTACATGATCTGAAGCGACCCGTCGTCGTTGCGGGCGAGATCGGCGACGTACTGGACGAAGTCGTCGGCCTCCCAGTCGAGGCCGAGCGCGTGCAGCGCCCACAGCGTGAACGTCGCGTCGCGCATCCAGCAGTAGCGGTAGTCCCAGTTGCGTTCGCCTCCGGGGGTCTCCGGCAGAGACGTCGTCGGCGCCGCGACGAGTGCGCCCGTCGGCATGAACGTCAGGCCCTTGAGCACGAGCGCCGAGCGCTGCAGGTGCCGGCGCCAGGGATGGTCGGGGTAGCGTCCTTCGGCGAGCCAGTTGCGCCAGAAGTGGCTGGTGCGATCGAGCGCCGCCTCCGCCTGCTCGACGGTCTGCGGCCCACCTCGCTCTTCGGTCCATGACAGCGCGCAGAAGCACTTCTCGCCTTCGCGCATCGTGTGCCGGCCGTGTGCGCGATTGCCCTCGATCCCGATGCGCAGGCCGCCGAGCAGCCTGAAGACGGGCTCGCCCTGCTCGTCGTGGGCGTCGATCGCGCAGGCGCCGGGCTCGTCGACATCGACGACACTCCATGCTGCCGGCGTGGCGCCGTAGTCGAGCATCGGCTCGCACACGACCTCGAGCTGAACCTCTCCCTGGATGCATTCGACGACGCGCACGAGCAGGTGGTCCGCGTCGTAGTCGGTCGGCGGACGCGTGTGGCTCGTCCCGTGCTTGTTCTCGTGCCACGGGCCGATCGTCATCGCGTCGAGAACGCGCAGCCACCCCTGCTGGGTCATCCAGGTCGTCTCGATCACGTTGGTGCCCGGGAGGTATCGCTGCCCGGCGGGCACGTAGGTGCCGTACGGGCCCACGCGCCAGCTGCCCGCGCCGCGGTCGAGCAGCGCGCCGAACACCCACGGCGAGTCGAAATGCGGCAGGCACATCCACTCGATCGATCCATCCGGCGCGAGCAGCGCACCGGTGTGGCAGTCGGAGAGAAAGCCGTAGTCGGCGATCGGCGGGAAGGGCGAGGTGAGCGGCACGCGGCTCATCGCGGCGAGGGTTCGCTGCTGGGCGCGACGGCCCGCGGCGCGTGGACGCGAGGAGCTCACCTCACCACCCGGCGGGCTCGAACCGAGGACGCTCCACGCCGGCGGGCAGCCTCTGCTCCTGCTCGAGCTTGTCGAGGTGCGCGGCGAGCGTGGCGCCGGCCGCCGGTCGCAGTGGCGCGGGCACATCCGACCAGACGGCGTCGAGCAGCTCTGCGACGCTGCGCCGCCCTTCGCCGAGCGCTGCGATCAGATCGCGCTCGCGCTCGCGGCGGTGCTCCAGGTATTCATCGAGCTTGCGCGCGGGGTCGCGCACCAGCGGACCGTGACCGGGGCAGAGGAGCTCGAGGTCAAGCGCGCGCAGGCGCTCGAGCGCGCGCATGTAGCTCGACATCGCTCCGGGATAGGGGCTGATGAAGACGCTGCCCTCGCCGAGAACCGCATCGCCGGTGAAGCATGCTCCGCGCGCGCGCAGCGCGAAGTGATCGGGCGCGTGCCCCGGCGTGGCGAGCGCCTGCAGGGGGCCGAAGAGCACCCCGTCGGCGAGTTCCACGTCGGCCCCCGCGCGCCCGGCGGCGAGCGGCGCCGGATGCGCCGCGAGCAGCTCATCGACCGCCTGCGAGTGATCGGCGTGATCGTGCGTGAGCGCGACGCCGCCGAGCCCGCCGCGCTCCTCGACGGCCGCGAGCACGCACGCCAGATGGGACTCGATCAGCGGCCCGGGATCGACGACCCAGGTGGGGTCGCGCGCGATCAGCCAGGTGTTGGTCCCCGACAGCGACAGCGGGCCGGGGTTCGGCGCGAGCACGCGCACGATCTCGTGTGAGGCGAGCAGCTGCGCCTCGGAGCGCTCGAGTGACGCGTCGCCGTCAGCTGCGGTGAGTGCTTGCGGATCGGACGGGCGCGCGGCGCTCACCCGAGCATTAACGCATACGTGCGAGCGTCCGCTCACCGCCGCGCGCTACTGCAGGCTCGCCATCACATGCTTGACGACGGTGTAGTCCTCGAGCGAGTACACGCTCAGGTCCTTGCCGTAGCCGGACTCCTTGAAGCCGCCGTGCGGCATCTCGGAGACGAGCGGGATGTGGTCGTTGATCCACACGCAGCCGAAGCGAAGAGCCCTCGAGACGCGCAGGGCGCGACCGACGTCGCGCGTCCAGACCGAGGATGCGAGGCCGTAGCGGGTCGAGTTGGCCCACGCGATCGCCTGCTCCTCGTCGCTGAACTGCTGCACGGTTATCACCGGCCCGAAGATCTCGCGCTGGATCATCTCGTCGTCCTGCTGCAGGCCCGCGACGACCGTCGGCTCCAGGTAGAAGCCGGGCAGATCGGGCTCGCCGCCGCCGGTCACGATCTCGGCGCGCTCGGGCCTGCGCTCCAGGAAGCCCTCCACGCGCTCGCGCTGGCGCGCGGAGTTGACGGGCCCGAGCGTGGTCTCGGGTGAGAGCGTGTCACCGAGCACGAGGCCGCGCGCCTGCTCTGCGAGGCCCGAGACGACGCCGTCGTAGACGCCGCGCTCGGCGAGCACGCGCGTGGCCGCGGTGCAGTCCTGCCCGGCGTTGTAGTAGCCGGTGCCGGCGATCGTCTCGAGCGCGCTCTCGAGGCTCACGTCGTCGAAGACGATCACCGGTGCCTTGCCGCCGAGCTCCAGATGCACCCGCTTGAGCGTCTCGGCTGCGGTGCGCGCGACGTGCTTGCCGGTCTGCACCGAGCCCGTGAGCGAGATCATGTCGACGTCGGCGTGCGCGAGCAGCGCCTCGCCGGTCGGCTCGCCGGGGCCGGTCACGACGTTGAGGACCCCGCTCGGCAGCACCTCCGCGGCCAGCTCGGCGAAGCGGATCGTGGTGAGCGGCGTCGTCTCCGCCGGTTTCAGCACGACCGTGTTGCCCGCCGCGAGCGCCGGGCCGATCTTCCAGATCGCCATCATCAGCGGGTAGTTCCACGGGGTGATCTGACCGATCACGCCAACGGATTCGCGCCGCGTGAAGGAGGTGTAACCCTCCATGTACTCGCCCGCGGCGCGCCCCTCCAGGCAGCGCGCGGCGCCCGCGAAGAAACGCAGGTTGTCCGCCATCACCGGGATCTCGTCGGCCTTGACTGCCTCGATCGGCTTGCCCGCGTTGAGCGCCTCCAGGCGCGCGATCTC
>JAXDGS010000193.1:0-3151 GCA_034664905.1 Solirubrobacteraceae bacterium
CAAGCCGGCGCACTGGGTGTCCGCCCGGTACTACGGCAAGTTCAACAAGGCCAGGCAAGACCGATGGGTGTTCGGCGAGCGCCACAGAGGCCCTATATGCACAAGTTCGCCCGGACCCACATCCTCCGACACCAGACCGTCTGGCAAGGGGCGTCACCTGACGACCCCAGACTTGCCGACTACTGGGCCTGGCGACGACGCAAAGCGCCCCTGCCGATCAACCTCACCGCCCGACGGCTCTACCAGGCCCAGGACGGACGCTGCGCGATCTGCAAGAGCAACTAGCAACCTAGTCGCCGTCGAGGACCGGCCACAGACCCCACGCGAGTGGGAGACATGGCTAGCCACCCGCACCGCGATCATCACGACCGCGACGCGGCCAGGCAGCCCGGAGGCGGCTGGAACCCGTCTCATAACGCCGAATGCCGACACGGCCTCGGCCCGGAACTGCGGGACCCCTACGAGCCAACAGGGCTTGCTTGAGCCGGATGCCGGGATGCAGCCATCGCGGTTGGCCGGGCGACCGACCGGGCTGATCACTCCGACCGGCGCGGTCGACCATGCCGACGCAGGCCACCTCCTGCCGGCAGACTGCCGATCTGGGCGAGGTCGCCCGGAGAGCCAGATCACGCGCCGCAACCGGTACCGGCCGCGGCCGTGGGAGACGCGGGTGGGTGAGGTCGAGCAGTTGATCCCGCGGGTCAGGCAGGGCAGCTATTTCCCGAGCTCTTTGGAGCCCTGGCGGCGGTCTGAGCAGGCGATCGTCGCGGTGGGGCTGGAGGCGTATGTCAACGGGGTGAACACTGACAAGGTCGACGGGCTGATGGTGCAACTAGGGATCGTGGGGACGACCAAACACCGCGCCTGACCGTGTGCCGGGCGCTGGACGAGCAGGTCGACGCGTTCCGATCCCGACCTCTGGAGGGGGGCGTATCCGTATCTGTGGCTGGATGCCCCGCAGGTCACGGTCCCGCGACCACAGCCGCGTGGGGTCCAAGGCGCGCGGTCGCCTATGCCGTGCACGAGACCGGGGGTGCGCGAGGAGGTCATCACACTAGATATCGAGGATGTGGAGTCCGGCAGCTTGGGTCGAATTCCAGCGCTCTCTGAGGAAGCACGGCCAGGTATGAGGTGCCTGGTGGTTGCGAACGTGAGTGAAGCGCCGTCAGGTGTTCCGTGGGTGGGCAAGCTGGCCTCCGGCAGCGATGGCCGATTTGTGTCGGTCCGGGGGGCGTAGTGGCGACCCGATCACGACAAAGTCTCTGCGTCTGATCTCTGGGCATCTGCTGGGTTCCAGCCCGCTGCTGGTGGGCTCGTAGCTCGGAGAACGAAGCTTAGGTGGGTTTTAGCTGCGGTGAACCGCGTGCTCATCCCGGTTCGGTTCACTGGCACCTTCCCCGGCGTCAACGGCCATCAAGCTAGTCGCGTAGCAGACACCGCAAGTGGTGGCGGAGCTCGATGCGAGGTGATTTTGTGGCTCGCTCGGCCCCGTGCTGGGCCGTGTTCGCCCAGCGGGCGAGTGAGATAGCGGCGATCTTGGTCCGTTGGCCATACCCGGCCGACCTGGGGGACATCAATCTGGAACGCCTGATCGCCAAAGGAGACCCATGTTGAACGCTCTCAGCGCACCGCGCCCATCATCCGCGAGCGACGCGATCCTCGTCACCGGTGCGACTGGTTTCGTCGGGATGGCGGTCCTGGCGCGACTTCTCGAGCGCACCGATCGTCGAGTTCTCGTTCTCGTCCGGGCGGGCTCGCGGGCCGAGGCGGACGCGCGGGTCCGCGGCGTGATGGCCTCGCTGGTCGATGAGCCCGCCCGATATACGGGTCGCGTTGAGGCTGTGTGCGGCGATCTGACCGCACCCGGTCTCGGGCTTGGGACGGAGGGGGAGCGGATCGCCGAGGAGGTTGGGGAGATCATCCACGGCGCCGCGTCGGTCGCGTTCGATCTGCCGTTGGCCGAGTCGCGCGCGATCAATGTTGAGGGGACGCGGCGGGTGCTCGAGCTCGCGGAGATGTGCGCGGCCCGCGGCGCGGGGCTGCGGCGTGTGACCTACGTTTCGACGGCGTATGTGGCGGGCGAGCGTCGCGGGCGGGCGCTCGAGACCGAACTGCACGTGGGGCAGCGGTTTCGTAACGCTTATGAGCAATCCAAGCACGAGGCGGAGAGCCTCGTCCAGGGTGTTCGCGAGCGGCTGCCGATCACGGTCGTGCGGCCGAGTATCGTCGTCGGCGAGCGCGGAACGGGGTGGACGGCGTCGTTCAATGTGATCTACGGTCCGCTGCGCGCGTTCGCCGCGGGGACGTATCCCGTCATCCCGGGGCGGCGCGGTGCCGTCCTGGACGTCGTCACGGTCGATCACCTCGCCGACGCGATCCTCGCGCTGAGCGCTTCGGAAGTCGCGGCTGGTCAGACGTTCCACGTCGTCGGCGGCGAGCATGCGACGACGCTGTGGGAGCTGACGCGGCTGGCGGCCCGGCGCTTTGACCGGCCCAGGCCGCGGCTCGTGCCCCCGCGCTTCTACCGTGCCATCCTGCACCCCCTGATGCGTCGCCGCGCGGATGCGCAGACACGCAGGCGGCTCGAGCGCAGCGAGGTCTACTTCCCGTACTTCTCGCTTGACCTGCGCTTCGACGACCGAGACGCGCGAGCGCTGCTGGATCCGCTCGGTATCCGCGCCACGCCGATCGCCGAGTACTTCGACGCGTTGATCGATTTCGCCGAAGCCGCCCGTTGGGGCCGCGCTCCGATCGGCCGCGCCCGCGCTCGCGCGCGCGTCGGCGGCCGCTCGCGGGCATTTCCCAACGCCGTCGCCCGCTGACACGACGAGCCCAAGTCCGACGCAGCCTAGGACACCGCTTCACCCGCCTCCCGTCCTCTCAGCGGGTGATGTGCTCAGCCCGGAACCCATGCCCGTAGCGGACGAGCGCATTCGTGGTTGCCTCGCGTTACCCGTGCGCGATCGCAGCGGCCACGCTCCGATCGTCCGCGTCGCGCCAGTTCAAGTGGAGTTGGCCGGACGCCTCCTCCGTCGCCAACGCGATGGTCCGCTGTGTGGAGACCGAGATGGTGGAAGCGATCGTCGGCGGCGAGGGAATATGGCCGGTGTCGTGGTCGATGGTCAGGTCCCATGAGCCGCAATGTCGGCGC
>JAXDGS010000194.1:0-2504 GCA_034664905.1 Solirubrobacteraceae bacterium
AGGAGCACCTTGTCGAGGCGGCTGCGATTCATGCGGTCACCGCGCATCAGCACGAGGACACCCCGGAGCTGCGCATGGAGATTCGTGGGGCCCTCAAAGAAGAGGTCCCCGGCGCGATCGCCTGACCGCTCCGCGGCGATGCGGCGCGCCGCACGAGGATCGGCGCCATCGGAGTCGCATCCGATCGGCGTCCCGCGGACGGCGCGCACGCGCCGGCCTGACGATTCGCCGCCGGGCCTGACGATTCGCCGCCGGCCTGACGATTCGCCTGCCTGACGTACCGGCGGCATATCGGTTCGCGCGCTCAAAGACTTCAGACTCTCACCGGTTCGGCCGATAGGGGCCTGGGTGCAGTGATGCCCCCAGCAGATGCGAGTTCTCGGAACCAAGCCCCCAGACTCAGATCAGCCGGCGCCGGCAGGCCTGCGGACGCGACTGCGCACGGCACGCCCGGGCGAGCGCCGTCGTCTGGCGACGCCGGACGGCGCCAAGCGAAGGGCCTCTCTATACATCCCGCTCAAGCTGCGTGTGATGCTCACGTTCGCCGCGGGTATCGCCTGGGTCTGCTTCTCGCTGTGGCTGTCTCAGGGCTGGATCAGGACGCTGGGGCATGACATCACGATGCCGCTTGCGATCCTCGTGATCGTCGGTATCGCGCTGATTCCCGGGTACCTGAACATCCAGCTCCTGAGCTCGATCCTCCTCGACCGGCCTCCGCGGCTGCGCTTCGATGTCGACTTTCCCGACGTGACGCTGTTGATCGCCGCCTACAACGAGGAGCGCACGATCGTCGAGACGCTCGACTACGCCACGCGGGCGGACTACCCCGGCACCTTCGACATCATGGTCGTCGACGACGGCTCGACCGACCGTACGCGCGAGATCGTTGGCGAGTACGCGACCCGCGACCCGCGCGTCCAGCTGCTCGCCGTCGATCACGGCGGCAAGGCGAACGCGCTGAACGCCGCGCTCGCGACCGTCTCGGCTCCACTGGTCTCGACAATCGATGCGGACACCCTGCTGATGCCCTACTCGCTCAAGCGCGCGGTGGCGCGGATGCTCGCGTCTCCGCCCGACACGGTCGCGGTGGCGGGCGCGGTGCTCGTGCGCAACTCGCGCGAGAACCTGCTGACGCGGGCGCAGGAGTGGGACTACTTCCTCGGTATCGCGAGCGTCAAGCGAGGACAGGCACTGCTGCAGGGGACGCTCGTCGCGCAGGGGGCGTTCAGCATCTACGACACGACCTCGCTGAAGCTGGCCGGCGGCTGGCCGAACCGGATCGGCGAGGACATCGTGCTGACATGGAGGATGTTGCTGCAGGGTGGCCGCTGCGTGTTCGAGCCGACAGCCGTCGCCTTCACCGAGGCGCCCTCGAACTGGCGCGCGTTCGCACGCCAGCGCAGGCGCTGGGCGCGCGGCATGATCGAGGGGTTGCGCGACCATGGCTTCAGTCTCGTCAAGCGCATGAATTTCTACTCGCACTCGGTTGCAGGCAACTTTCTCTTCCCACTGCTCGACGCCACCTTCACACTCGCCTTCATCCCCGGGCTGGTGCTCGCGACGATGGGCAACTTCATGATCGTGGGGCCGATGACGCTGCTGGTCCTGCCCTTGAACGCCGTGCTCGGCGGCATCATGTTCATCCACCAGCGCCGCGTCTTCGCAAGCGTCAACCTGCGCGTACGCGACAACCGCCGCGGGCTTGTGTTTTACCTCTTCTGCTACCAGTTCGTGATGTCTCCGATCTCACTCGCCGGCTACCTGCTCGAGATGGTCCGCGCACGCCGCGCCTGGTAGGGCGCCCGCCGTCCCCGGGGAACGCGCGCCCAGGCGGCGCCAGTTCCGTCACGCAGGTGAGCTTCGCAGCGGCTTTGGCCTGCAGCGTGGGGCTGCAGCTCAGCTCGATCGCGCCAGGGCGGCCATCTGCTCGAACGCGGCCAGTGGATCGAGCGGCTCCGTCTCGGAGAGCTCGGCGAAGATGTTCGCGATGTTGACGACCAGGCGCTCGCTCTCGCGCCAATCGGCCCAGCGATCGAGCGAGATCGAACGGGCAGCCTGAAGCGGGGTCATGCCTTCGGCGTGGCGGCGTGTGGCCTCGGAGTAGAGGTACTCGAAATAGGAGCGCAGCTCCCGCACCTCATGGGGCCCCGCGAGCGGGCCATGGCCCGGGACGATCATCTCGGGGTCCATCTCGAGAATCCGGTCGCACGCGTCGATCCAGTGAGACACCGGCCCGGCCCAGGCGATCGGATGAGCCTGCGCGAACAGGATGTCCCCTGAGTACACGACACGATCGGCCGCGACGTGTACGAGCGTATCTCCGCGCGTGTGGGCTGGGCCGACCTCGATCAGCCGAAGCTCTCGGTCGCCGAGCTCGATCGCCAGCTCGCCGGCCACCTCGCCCGCCGGACGCCCGCGCCGGCGGGCGATGAGCGCGACCGCCCGGTACATGGCGCCGCTGTCGAGATAGGTGAAGCCGAGGGCCGCGGCCACGGCCCGCGCGA
>JAXDGS010000195.1:0-5064 GCA_034664905.1 Solirubrobacteraceae bacterium
GCCGTCGCCACGGGACGATGTTCGTCCTGGATGAGATCCAGACCGGACTCGGGCGTACCGGGAAGTGGTTCGCGCTGGAGCACTGGGGACTCGAACCGGACTTCGTGCTCGTCGGCAAGGCGCTGAGCGGAGGATACATGCCGGTCGCAGCTATGGTCACGAGCCGCGAGACCTACCAGGAGGCTGTGGGAACGCTCGAGCGCTCCTACGTGCATCAGTCGACCTTCGGGCGTAATCGCCTGTCCGCAGCGGCGGGGCTCGCGACGATGCGCATCCTCGAGCGCAACAGCCTGATCGAGCACGCCGCGCACATGGGCGCACTGCTGCGCGAAGGCCTGGCCGAGCTCCAGCAGCGCTACGAGATGATCAAGGAGGTTCGCGGCAGCGGCCTGATGATCGGGATCGAGCTGCGCGCGCCGAGCTCCCGCGTCGGCCGGCTCAACTGGCGTTTGATTCACATGGCAAGCGAGGGGCTCTTCCCCCAGCTGATCGTGATACCGCTGCATCGCGATCACGGCGTGATCACGATGGCGGCCGGCAAGAACGACGTGATCAAGCTGCTGCCGCCGCTGACGCTCTCGGAGCCCGAGGCGAGGAGCTTCCTCGACGCGCTCGACAGCGTGCTCGCGGAGTGCCACGGCGGGGCGAGCAAGAACTGGGCGGTCGTCCGCGAGATCGCCACCGCAACGCTCCGTCGTCGAGCCACGCGGGGCCCATGAGCGAAGGCGCGCCGTCTGAAGGCGGGCGGCTCGATCCGTCACATCAGGGCGTCTGTCTCCTCACCGGTGCCAGCGGGTTCATCGGCGCGCGCCTCGCGCGGCGCCTGCTCGCCGAGCGCCGCCCGGTGCGCTGTCTCCTGCGCGCGAGCAGCGACACCGCGCCACTGAACGGGCTCGAGGTGCAGACCGTCGTCGGTGACCTCACGGATGCGCGCTCGCTCGCTCGCGCGGTGGACGGTTGCGAGTACGTGTTCCACTGCGCCGCGCTGGTCTCCGACTGGGCCACCACCGCGGAGATGACGCGAACCAACGTCGAGGGGACGCGCAGCCTGCTCGAAGTGTCGGTCGCAGCTTCGGTGAAGCGCTTCATCCATTTCAGCACGACCGATGTCTACGGCCATCCCGACCACGCCGCGATCGAGGAGGACTTCCTCGCGCCGCGCTTTGCCAACTGGTACGCGCAGACGAAGCTCGAAGCCGAGACCGAGGTCCGCCGCGCGGCGCGAGAGCACGCGCTCGAGACCGTCATCCTGCGTCCGGCGACCGTCTATGGACCCGGTTCCACAGCTGTCATCGGTGAGATCGCGCGGGCGATCCGAGCGCGAAAGATGCTTCTTATAGATGGGGGTCGCGCGGTGGCCGGCCTGTGCTATGTCGAGAACCTCATCGATCTTGCCCTCCTCGCGCGCGGCCACGAGTGCGCGCCCGGCCGCGCCTTCAATGTCTGCGACGGTGAGAGCGTCACCTGGAAGGAGCTCACCGACGACCTAGCTGCAGGGCTCGGCTGCGCGCCGGTCCGCTGGAGCCTGCCCTACCGGCTGGCGAGCGCCGTTGGCTTCTCGCTCGAGCAGGGCTACCGGTTGCTGCGCAGGAGCACCGGCCTGAGCGCGCCGCCGCTGCTCTCACGCCAGGCGGTGCAGGTGCTCGGAAACGACCAGGACTTCAGCAGTCGCAGCGCGCGAGAGCTGCTCGGCTGGGAGCCGCGCGTCGGCTACGCCGCCGGGCTCCAGGAGACCGTCAGCTGGCTGAGGACGGATTACCTGAAAGACCCGTGAAGCCCAGCTGCTCGCGCGCGGGCGCCGGTCAAGGGCCGTGCGCTATGCAGGCTGCAACGCATGCGCGGTCAGCCCGGTCGGTATGCCCTCGGCCGTGAACGGCTGCTCGGTGGCGATCACCGAGCCGCTCTCGAGCGCCGCCAGCGCGCGGCCAGAGACGAGGATCTCTCCCGGCTGCGCTGCTTCGGTCAGGCGCGCTGCGATGTTGACATCCACGCCGAGATAGTCGCCGCCGATCTTGCGCGGGCGGCCGAGATGGATTCCCGTCCGCAGGCGCGGCGTGTGCCCGCCGACCTCGACCGTCGCGACCCGCTCGCGCACGTCGAACGCTGCCTCGATCGCGGAGCGAGCGTCCCAGAAGGCCGCCATCACTCCGTCTCCGAGGCGCTTGACGACCTCGCCCCTGCGTTCGATTATCGGCGGCTCGATCGCCTCGATCACCTCGCGCAGGAGGCTCACGGCGAGATCGTCTCCCGCCTGGAGCGCCCAGCTCGAGAAGCCGACGAGGTCGGTGAACAGGACCGCGACCTCGACCTCTCCGCGACCGCGCCCCTGGGCCTCGGCGAGCCGCTGCCAAGCCTGCAACGCGGTGAGCCCGATCTCCCCCAGCATCCCCGGCGCGTCGCTGCGGGCCGCAGCAAGCCCCCGGGCTGCGAGGTCCACTCCTCGCCCGCGAGTGCTCGACAGGCGGTCGATGAGCTCATCGTCTCCCAGCGCCTGCTCGCGCACGAGCTTCGCCGCGCCGACGAGCCGCGGGTGCCTGTTGATGGCGCGCACGCCGGCGATCAGGCGTGAAGGGACTCGATTCTGCGCCATTGCCTACGCTCCGCGCTCTGCATTCTCCGCTGGCACCTCCCGCGCAGTATCGCGTGAGGTTTCGGCGCGCTGCGTTCTGGGTAGTGATGCCCAGGTACCGAGGCGTCTTTGACGAAGGGGGATGCAGCTTTGCACGGGGGATGGTTCGACGTGGTGCGCACACGCGCAGCGGCGCTGTTGGCGATGAGCGTCGCCGGCGCATGCGCGATCGCGGTGCTCGCATGGGCGCTGCTGGCCGGCGGCGCGAGCGCCGCGAGCTGCGGCGGCTTCGAAAACCCCTGCTCGCAGGAAACCTCTCAGCAGTTCGGCTACGGAAGCGTCCAGCGACAGGACACCCCGAACGACCCGAGCTATGACCAGGCCGAGCCGGACACCCAGCAGCCTTCAGGCAATCGCTCCTCGAACTTCTACGACGAGCGCTTCGATCTGTTCGGCTTTCCCTCCCAGCTGACACCCAACGCGGTCTACGCGGTCGGCCCGAACGCGGGCAAACCGATGGTCGCCGGCTTCAACGCAGCCGGCGCATGGAAGGCCGCGCGCGGTCGCCCCGACGTCGTGGTCGCGATCCTCGACACGGGAATCGACTGGAGCGCGCGCGGGCTGCGCGACCAGATCCACCTCAACACCGGCGAGCTCCCGTATCCCGAGCACGCCGACGGCTCCTCCTGCGCGACCTACGACTGCAACGGCGATGGCGTCGTCAACGTCGAGGACTACGCGAGCGATCCGCGCGTGAGCCTCTCCTACGCCGGGCGCATCGGGCCATCCGGGCTGATCACCGCGCAGGATCTGATCCACGCCTTCGGAGACTGCCAGATCGACTCCGCGACCCATCTCACCCTCCAGTGCGTCTCCGGCCAGCATTTCGACAACGACGGCAACGGCTACGCCAACGACGTCGCCGGCTGGAACTTCTTCGACAACAACAACGACCCGACGGACCTCTCGAGCTATTTCGCCGCGCATCACCACGGCACCGGTCGTGCGTCCGACGCGGTCGAGCAGGGCAACGACGGCCAGGGCTCGATCGGCGTCTGCCCGCACTGTCAGGTCATGCCCGTGCGGATCTGGGACACGTTCGTCTCCGACGCCAACACGTTCGCGCTCGGGATCGTGTTCGCGACAGACAACGGAGCCAAGGTCGTCGAGGGAGCCAACGGCAGCCTGTACCACTCCGCATTCGCTGAAGCGGCTTCGCAGTACGCCTACGACCATGGCGTCGTGCAGACGTACTCCGGCGACGACCTGAACACCGCCAACCACAACTACCCCGCCAACTACGGCCACGCGATGCTGATAGAGGGCACCGTCCCCGACACGGTCGGGCTCGGCACCGACCAGCGCCAATGGGTCGAAGGCGAGAAGCTCTGTGGCGCAAGCGGCCAGCCCGCATGCCTCGGCTCCAACGCGCCCGTCAGCACCTTCTTCAGAGGAGCCAACACCACGCAGTTCGGTGGCAAGAGCTCGATCTCGATGGAGGGGCCGACCGGCTCGGTCAACACCAGCAAGGCAGCCGGCGCGGCGGCGCTGCTCGTCAGCGCCGCCCTCGACCGCGGCATCACGCTGCGCCCCGACGAGACGCGCGCGCTGCTCGAGCAGACCGCCGAGCGCGCGCTGACCGGCAACACCGAAGGGGCGGGCGTGCCCGACCCCGGCGCCGACCCGACGCTCCCGCCCGATCAGCAGTGGACCAGCCACTTCGGCTGGGGTCGCGCCAACGTCGGCGCCGCGGTGGCCGCGGCGCAGAGCGGCGACATCCCGCCAGAGGCCGCGATCGACTCGCCCGACTGGTACGCGCCGCTGACCGGCTCGAGCGTGCAGATCACCGGCTTGGCACGTGCGCGATACGCGACCGGTCAACAGCTGCACTGGAAGCTCATGTGGGGCCCGGGACAGGCGCCGTCGTCGTGGACGACGCTGCGCGAAGGGGACTCGAGCGGCACCGTCACCGACTTCGGCTCGATCGACCTCGCCGCGGTGCGCTCCGCGCTAGCCACCTATGTGGTGCCGCCCGACGCGGGCGGACCGGTGTTCGCGGCTGCCGAGCCGAACCCGTTCCAGCACGAGTTCACCGTGCAGCTCGAGGTCAGCGGCGCAGGAATCCCGCTGACGGGGATCGACCGCCGGGTACTCGACACGTTCACCGACCCGAGCCTCTCGCCCGGCTTCCCCAAGCGCATGGGCACGGGCGGCGAAGCGCCCACCCGCTACGCCGACATAAACGGCGACAACGTGCAGGAGCTGATCGTCCCCGCCGAGGACGGCACGATCCACGCGTACGAGCCCAGCGGCTCGGAGCTGCGCGGGTGGCCGGTGCACACGCAGACCGAGCAGGCAGCGCTCGGGCACTCTGGCTCGGCCGCCCTGGCCGCGCTCGGATTGCCGCGCGAGGCGCCGCGCGCGCCGGTGATCGGCGATCTCGCCGAGAACGGCAGCGCCGACGTGATCACGGCCGCCGGGACGCACGTCTATGC
>JAXDGS010000196.1:0-11154 GCA_034664905.1 Solirubrobacteraceae bacterium
TCAACGCAGCGGAACACAACTACAAGCTGCAGCCGAGCTCGCCCTGCCTCGGCTACGGTCCCGACACAGCACAACCCTAACTGCGCACCGCTCGGCGACGCACCAGGGTCGCGAGCACTTGGGTCCCGTTCTCTAGGATGAGGGCGTCGGCCCCGCCGCGGCCGTCGCCGTGCTTAGGATTCCTCTCCGCATGCGCTCCTCCAAAAGACAGGACCCGTCCACGCGTGCTCGCGTCGTCACGCTGGTTGACTATCTGACGCTCGCGGGCGGCGCCGAGCGGCTCGCGCTGCAGTTGGCCACGCGGCTTGACCCGGAGCGCTTCGAGTCGATCCTGTGTGTGAGCCGCTTCCCCCTCTCACGCGCCACCGGGCTGCGGCACTCCGACGTGCGGGCACTCGATGTGCTCGAGCGCGCACACGTGCGTTTCCTGCCGCTCAGGCGTCGGCGGAAGGTGGAGATCGCGCCCTGGGTTCGGCTCGAGCGATTCCTGCGGCGCGAACGGGTCGATGTGCTCCACACGCACAAGTTCGGCTCGAATGTGTGGGGCATGCTCACCGGCAGCCTGGCGCGGGTGCCGGTGCTCGTCGCCCACGAGCACACGTGGTCATATCAGGGGCAGCCACTGCGCCGGTTTCTGGATCGCGAGCTCGTGGCCCGCGGAGCCGACCGCTTCATCGCCGTCTCGCTCGAGGACCAGCGTCGCATGACCGAGGTCGAGCGCATCCCCCCGCGGCGCACGCTCTTCATTCCCAATGGCATCGTGGCGCCGCCGCCGCCGAGCGGTCACGACGTCCGCGCGGAGCTCGGCATCGAGGCGGGTACGGCGGTGGCGGGCATAGTCGGGATGCTGCGCGCGCAGAAGGCGCACGGGGTGCTGCTGCGCGCGCTTGCGCTGCTCGCGCGCGACTGGCCGCAGCTGACGCTCCTGGTCGCGGGCGACGGTCCCGAACAGGGCGCGCTCGAAGCCCTTGCACGCGAGCTCCACGTCGGGGAGCGGGTTCGCTTTCTGGGCGATCGCACCGACATACCCGACGTTCTTGCCGCGCTCGATCTCGCGGTGTGCTGCTCTGACTTCGAGGGCAGCCCGCTCGCGGTGATGGAGTACATGGACGCGGCGCTGCCGATCGTCGCGACGACCGTCGGGGGCGTCCCGGACCTGATCGAGCCCGGTGTGCATGGGCTGCTGGTGCCGGCGCAGGACCCGGCCGCGCTTGCCGAGGCGATCGCCACGGTTCTGCGCGACCCCGATCGCGCGAAGGCGATGGGAGCGCGCGCGCGCGAGCGCCGGCGCTCGGAGTTCGACATCGATGTCCAGGTGCGAAGGGTCGAAGATCTCTACCGCGAGCTGCTCGGGGCACGCGCGGCGCGAGGAGCCGACGGCCGGCGCCGCGGCTAGCGAGATGCGCCCAGCAGCGAGCTCACGGAGGTGTTTGCGAGGATCTCCCCGAGCGCGCGATCGAGCGCCTCGTGCGCACGCTGCTGCGACTGCAGTGGGCGCAGCGTGTGCACGTCCCCGGGCAGCCGCTCTATGTTGACGTTGGGCCAGCGATCGAGTCGGCTCAGGTATCCGTCGCGCTCGAGCTCTTCGTAGAGCGGCTCACCGCCCGAGAACATGAAGCGCAAGATCTTGCCGTCGTCGCGCAGGCGGTCGAGGGCGTCGTCGAGCTCGCTGCGACCGCGGCGGCGCTCGCCGCGCAGCGCGACTGCGCGCAGCGGGAGCTTCAGCGGGGCCCTCCAGGCCAATGACAGCAGCCGCGCGATCGGCACCTCGCCGCGCAGCAGCTTCTGCCAGGACGCCCTGCGCAGCCCTCGACGGAGGTCTCTGGCGGCCTCGAGCGACTCATCCCAGAACAACGCCTGCGGATTGAGCATGAATGCCGCAGCGACGCGCTCGTCCCGCAGCGCGCCATGAAAGGACCAGCACGCGCCGGAGCAGAGGCCGCTCAGCACGAAGCGAGAACCCGCGCCGCGGCTCTCGAGAGCGTCGAGCGCCGCGCGCACCTGCTCGACGAGCTCAGGCAGGTACAGCTCGCCCAGGTCGCTGAAACGCTCGCCATCGCCGTCCGCGTCGCCGATGCCCTCGAGGTCCAGCCGCAACGTCGGCACGCCCAGCGTGGCCCAGCGGCGCGCTGCCTCGACCCACATGCGGTTCGGGCCGACGCGCCTGATCGCGCCCGCATTGAGCATGACCGCGCACAAATCCGAGCGCGACCGCCCGTCGACGGGCTCGCTGAGAATCCCGAACAGGTCACCGAACGGTCGCGGCACCCTCATCGGGCTCTCGTGAACCAGCGGGTCGCCGATCGCCGCCCGGGCTGCGCCCTCGCGCACGGCCGCCACTGCTGTGGGCGCGATCGAGGTATGGGTGGCCCGCTCGCGCTCCTCCTCGCCTGACGCCGCCTGCGCCAGCCACGCTTGCACACGCGCGAATACCGCGCGCGGCGCCCTCGCATGATGCGGCTTGGCCATCATCGCGCCGAATCCGTCTCCTGAGGCCACGCTCACCGCGACCCCGCGGCCTGAGAGATGCGAGCGCAAACGCTCATCCGCCCTGATGCCGTCGCGGTCGAGCATCAGGGCGCGACGAACGCCGGGCATCTCGAGCTCCGCCAAATCAAGGCGCTCGAGCTCGCGCACCGTGTCCGCGTTCAGCAGGAACCCGCCGGCCCACAGGGACCCATCGTCAGGCGACGGTCGGGCGAGCTCGCTGCCCGCGTCGCCTGGCGCGCCGGACTCCTCGAGACTTGCGAACACGCTCAGCTCGCGTAGCAGAGCGCGCCCGCGCGCTGGGACCGCCCACAGGACGAGTTCGTCGATCGGCGTGCCCTCTGAGATCGCTTTGCACGCGACCAGGCCGCCGAGCCCGATGCAGATCGCCGCGACGCGTTCGACGCCGGTCATCCGGCGCAGCTGCCCGACCGCGACGCCCAGCGCGTCGCTCCACGGCGCCAGCCCGGCGCATTCGCTGGGCGAGCCGCCGCTGTCGCCGCTCCCGGGGAGGTCGATGCGCATCGTCGGGAAGCCCGCGAGCGCGAGGCTCTGCGCCCATGTCCTGCGGCTGCGGTAGCAGCAGATCTCATCCCATCCAAACGGCGGGCACATCAGCACGGCGCTCGCGCCCGGCGTACACCGCGCGGGCGTGTGCATCAACCCGAACACGGGCACCGCCGTCCCGGACAGGTACAGGGCATCGACCGCGACCCGACCTCCCGGAGGGCTTGTAGCATCGGAGCGAGCAATGGTCTGCGCCATGAAAGCCAACATACCGCCACGGGGCCGGACAGTTTGAAACGCGCTCGCGCGACGCCTAAAGGACGTACGCACGAGTTGGGAAGGGACGCGTGAAGCGTGAGCGAACCATGTGGCGGCTCTTCGCCGCGCCGGCGCTGGCGCTCGCACTCCTCTGGGCGATGCTCGGCTGCTCCTCGGGCGCGCGCGCCGGGGGTTCGACCCCGCCTGCGCCGGTCGGCAGGCTCGCGGCGGCGAACGGCGGGGTGCGTCACCTGGAGTACGTCTTTCCCGACGGCTCGATGTACGTCTACGACATGGACGCGCATCAGCGGCTCATCGCTCACGTGTCCCTTCCGATGGCTCGCGGCATTCGCGGAGTCGTCGCGAGCGTCGCCACGCACACGCTCTACATCAGCTACGGGGGGGACGGCGGAGGCAACGGGAGCGGATCGATGCTCGCGTATGACCTACGCGCCAGGCGCGTGCTGTGGCAGCACCACTACAGCACCGGCATCGACAGCATGGACATCAGCGCCGACGGGCAGCGCATCTACATGCCCACTGGAGAGCTCAATTCCGGTGGAGCCTGGAACGTGCTCGATGCTCACGACGGGCACGTGCTGACGTCGATCCAGGCAGGCGCCGGGCCGCACAACACGCTGGTTGGACTGGGCGGTCGCCTGGTGTACCTCGGCGGTCGCAACTTCGACTACCTGGACGTCGCCGACACGGGCACCAACGCCGTGGTCAAACGCATCGGACCGCTGCGCAGCGGCGTGAGGCCGTTCACCATCAACGGCCGCGGAACGCTCGCCTTCACGACCGCCACCGGCTTTCTCGGCTTTCAGGTGTCGAGCATCGTCACCGGCAGGGTGCTCTACACCCAGTCATTCCCGGGGTTCGGCTGGAGCTCGAAGGGCTTTGCGCCGAGCGCGCCCAGCCACGGCATCTCGCTCTCTCCGGACGAGCGTCAGGTGTGGGTGATGGACGCGCCCAACAGCTATGTCCACGTGTTCGACGTCTCAGGCGTGCCCGCGGCCCCGCCACGCCTGCTCGCGAACATCAAGCTGTCGAAGCCGATGAGCGGCGAAGAGAGTCCGTGCAGCTACGACTGCGCGCGCGACGGCTGGATCCAGCACAGCCGCGACGGACGCTTCGTCTACGTCGGCGACTCGGGCGACGTGATCGATGCACACCGCTTTCGCGTCGTTGCGCGCCTCGCGACCCTGCGCCAGACGCGCAAGATGCTCGAGATCGACTGGCGAAACGGCGCTCCGGTCGCGGCGACCTCGCGGCAGGGCATCGGCTACGTGCGCTAGGAAGGCTCCGCGACGGCGAGCTGCGCGCGACCGCGCATGTTGATCGCCGTCAGCCACCCCGACGGCGGCGCGCCCCGCTCGCGCCGGTGCGGCTCGGGATCAAGGATGAGCTCGCGCTCCACGCCCGGCTCGAGGCTGAGCGCGTCATCGGATGAGCTGTAGCCGGGCACGTGGATGCGCACGCCGTAGGCGAGGGTCCTGCTGCGCAACGTCAAGGCCAGCATGCCCTGCGCGCGCGGGTGGAGCGTCCCCTCCAGGCCGAGCTCCTCGGCGGCCCGCTGGCGCAGCGGACGTCCAGCCGGGAAGCGGAATGCCTGCGAGAGCAGCTCACCGGACCGCCGATCGTCGCGCTCGAGGCTCACCGCGAGGACATCGTGCGGCGGGGGCCCGAAGCGGTAAGCCCAGGAAGCGTCGGCGAAGCGCCCGAGCAGCTCCTCGACGTCGCGTTCACAGGCACCGTGCGCCGGCAGGCTCAGCACCTCCTCGGCCTGCTCCACAAGGTGCTCGCCGTCGCGGTAGAGCGCAACGCGCAGACGCGCCTGCAGCGGCTCGGTGAGATCGTTGCAGACGTGCGCACAGATCCCGTTGAGCCCCTCATCGGTGGTCCACACCGCGACCGGCGCGAGCGCGCGGCGAAGGTGGTGGTAGGCGGGCTTGGGCCGCCCGGCGTGGTCGAGCACGCCCCATCCCGCGCCGGGCATGATGTCCGCAAGCCAGAGCACCAGGCCGCCGCCGCACGGCGAGCCCGTGCGGCGCCACTCGCCGAAGACCTCGGCCATCGCCTCGCCGCTGACGGCACGTGAGAGCTCGATGTAGCGCTCGTGGTCGTAGCGCCGCAGCTCGCTCGCGTCCACGCCGAACAGCAGCCGCAGGTAGTGGTCGCGCACGTCTTCGAAGTCCCACCCGCTGCCCGCGTCACGCGGAACCCCGGCCTTCCAGCGCGGGTGATGCACGGGCACCTCAGCGGCGCCCGGCGGCAGCATCGCCTCCACGGCCGTCTCGTCTGGAACGTTCGAGAACGCGAGGCACTCGGCCGCGAACCGGACCTCCGCGCGGCGCGCGTCCTCGAGTGGACGGCGGTAGCCGCCGACGCCGTAGTAGTTGGCGATGCCGCGGTTGCTGCGGAAGGGCAGCGTTCCGCCGCATGGCGCCGATGGCACGTACACCGCGTCGGATCTTGCCTCGACGACGATCCGCGGCAGGAGCTCGCCGAAGAGCTCGCCGCGACCCAGCCGGGGGTCGAGCCCCAGCATCGCGACCTGCTGCTCTATCTCGCTGTTACCACACAGCACCGCAAGGCTCGGCCGGCCGGCGATCCGGCCGAGCTGGGTCCGAGCCTCGTTTTCGACGGTTTCGCGGAACTGCTCATCGGCTATCGGGTAGTCGAGGTTCGCGAACATGAAGTCCTGCCACACGAGCAGCCCGAGCTCGTCGCAGAGATCGTGGAACTCGTCGCTCTCGTAGGTCGCGGTCGCGGGGATCCGGAGCATGTTCATGCCCGCCCCGCAGACCCGCTCGAGCGCCGCGCGCAGCCGTGCGCTGCCCGGCGCCAGCCCGATGAAGTCCGCGGGCGTCCATACCGCACCGCGAACGAAGATCGGCGTGCCGTTGATGTGCAGATGCAGTCCATCGCGTTCGAGGTCGTGCTCCGCGACGGGGCCCGGCGTCAGCGAGCGAAAGCCAATGCGCCCGGCGTCGAGCGAGACGCTGCCCGAGGAGCTCTCGACATGGAGGACCACGTCGTGCAGGGCCGGCTCGCCGTGCGTGTGCGGCCACCAGCGCGCGACGGCGCCCACGCGCAAAGCTCCGCTCGCGACACAGGCGGAGCCGCTGTGCTCGAGGCCGAGCGCCGCGCGGTGGCTGCCTGAAGGACCAGAGAGCTCGAGCTCGACCGAGTCGATCGACCCCGCGTCGAGCGATCGCAGCTGCGCGTGCACCGCGAGCACGCCGTCGGTGTGCGGTCCGTCGCCGTCGAGGCTCGGGCGTAGTCGCAGCTCCTCGACGCGCAGATTGCGCCGGCGCACCAGCCGCAACGCTCGCCACGGCCCGACCGCGGCCGGGCCGGGGGCAAAGCCGGGCGCGCGCCCGAGTGCCATCGTCCGGATGAAGCGCAGGTTGTTTGCCACGAGCCGGGTGCGCCAGCGAGCCCGCGGCTTGCGTCGCTGAGCGAGGATCGGCGCAAGCGCGCGACAGCGGATCGCGAGCTCGTTCTCGCCGGCAAGCAGCGCGCCGACGTCGAGCTCGTGCGCCGCGAACATCGTCTCGCTGCTGAGCACTAGCGCCCCGTTGAGGAAGACCTCGGCGACGGTGGCGATGCCGCCGAGCTCGAGCACCACCTGCTCGCCGTCGGCGGCTGGCGGCGCCTGAAAGCGGGTGCGAAACCACCAGTCCTCGGCGTCGAAGTCCCTGTGCTCGAACTGATCCCAAAGCCCCGCCTGAAGCAGCGCAGCGGCCGCCGTGCCGGGTACGCGCGCCGGCACCCATTCGAGCTGTGCGAGCTCGCTCGGCGCCGCGTGGGCATCGGGCGCGCAGGCCGCGGCCTCCCACCCATCGCAGAGCTCGAGCTGCTCGTGGGATCCAACGCGCACGCGGGGCGGCGCACGATGAGCGCGTGGCTCATGCAAGGGCCCGCTCCAGCTCTGCGAATGCGCGCTCCCAGGCCTGTGCGAGCTCATCGATCGCCGACGTCGCATCGAACGGGCGGCGGCGGGCGAGCTTGAAGGAGAGGATCTTGCACCCGTCGACGATCGCTCGCATCGCCGAGGCCGCCGGTGCGGCCGGCTCGCCGAGAACCCACTCGACATGCGACGCGCCGACCTCGAACGCCGACCCCACCATCCTCACGGTCGCGAACGCGTAGTCGTGATAGGCGGCGTCGTCGCCGTCGAGCAGGCGCGGCAGCTCGACCGTGAGCTGCGCGCCGAAGCTCGAAAAGGGGTTCTCCCGCGGGCGGCGCGCGACATGGCCCGCGAGCAGCTCGCTGCTGGTCGCGCGCAGCTGCTCGCCCTGGAGGGGGTGCCCGGCATCCAGGCGCACCAGCTCGGTGTAGGGGGGCAGCACGTCCGCCGAGAGCTCGCGCCCCTGGCGGAAGACGCCGCGGTAGTCCTCGCCCGCGAGCTCGTAGTAGCCCGGTCCATGAAAGTAGCGAAGCAGCTCGCTGCGGCGGTCGATCGCCTCGGCAACGATCGAGCTCTTGACGTGCTCGCGGCGGTAGCTGGTGGAGGCGGTGTCCGGCAGATACCAGGAGTCCAGCTCGACGATGATCGTGCGGCCCTGCTCGATCTGCTCGGCGATCTGCTCGGGAAGCGCGCGATAGGGCTGCATCTCGTGGATGTCCACGCCATAGAGCCGTTCCAGATGCTCCGGGTAGGGCTTGAAGAACGTCCATTGGTCGCCCTCGAAGTCCACCCGCAGCGTGCAGCCCATCATCGCGAGCGGCTCGCTGCCGCGCGCATGCAGGAACTCGATGAGGATGTCCGTGTAGCAGTTGGTCTCCGTGTATGAGCGCTCGGGCGCATGGAGCATGTGGGGCCTGTATGCGGCCGGGTCGAGCCCGAGCAGGCTCACGAAGCCACGGTCTGCGCCGTTCATGGGAGAGCGAGCTCCTCGCGCGTCTGCGCGGGCCACGCGTCGACGTCGAGCCCGTGCTCGCGCAGCAGCGCGAGCGTCACCCGCTCCAGGCCGAATCCGAGGCAGGCGGTATGCGCGCGCGCGTCGCCGTCGCGCATCGTGATCGCATACGTCGAGGAGAAGTAGTCCTGGTGATAGTTGAACGAAGCCAGCGCCGTCGGCTCGGGCCCCGCGATCTGGGCGAGCAGCTCGAACTTCAGCTCCTGCGCGCGCTGGCTGCGGGCGAGCAGGCGTCCGCTGCGGCCGAAGAAGGGGTCGCTGGCTACGTCGAGCCGCACGTCGAGCCCGACCGCTGCGAGCAGTGCGAGCGAGCGCTCGCGCCACGCGTCGCGCCAGGCGGCCACGGTCTCGGGCTCACCCAGCCGCACGATCTCGCGCTGGTGGAACATCTGCATTCGCGCCGGGTCACCCGAGGGCTCGTGGCGAAAGACGTATGACGCGCCGGCATCGACGGTGATGCCGCCTGGCGGCAGCGGCCCGCGCGCCGCGACGGCCGGATAGACCGGGTAGCACGCGGCCGGGGTCAGCACCAGCTCGGTCATCGACTGAAACTCGCTCCAGTCCTCGTGCCGTGCGGCCCGCTGCTCCTGGATGACGGCCTCGGGGTCGCCGCCGGCGAAGGCGAACACCGCACCGGCCAGATGCGGAAAGGTCTTCAGGTAGCCGATCCGCTCGAGCTGACGGCGGGGCAGAAGCGGCGGAAAGGCCATCCGCTGCGGCGAATCGACGACGGCCGCGCGGGTGAGCATCGCGTCGAGGGCTGCTCGCACGCGCTCGAACTGCTCTCCGCGTCCGTAGAGGCCCGCGACCCCGCTTTCGATGAGCAGCCCGCGGGCGATCAGCTCGGAAAGGAACGCCGCCTGCTCGGGGGTCCCGGGACGGAACTCGCTCACGGGCTTAGACCTCCTTGGCGATCAGCAGCAGGCTCGCATTGGTCTGATGGATGCGCTCGTTGGCGACCATCAGGCAGGCGGACATCGTGTCGCGCAGGTGACGCCCGACGCTGAACGGCGTGTCGTTCTTGAAGCCGACGATGCCGCACACGCCGAGCGCGCCCTGGCAGACGCGCGGCGCCTGCTCGGAGGAGGCGATCTTGAGATTGTTGAAGCGCAGGATCGTCGCCATCTCCGACAGGCGCGAGCGGTCATCGGCGGTTGCGGCGATGAACTCCGCGAGCCCGGAGGAAACCTCGGCGCGAAGCAGCGAGAGCTCGCTCATCAGCTGCGACAGGCGGATCGCGACCGGCAGTGGCTCACCCGGCTTACGCTTGGCGGCGGCGCGCACGAACGCGCGCGCACGCGCAAACGCGTCGGTGGCGATGCCGAGCCACAGGTGCGACCAGAGGATGTGCGAGATCGGCACCATCGACTCGTTCATCACGCGCGCGAACTGCGTGGGGAGCACCTGCTCGAGCGGGAACCGCGCGCGCACGATGTAGCCCGGGGAACACGTTCCGCGCATCCCCAGCGGGTCCCACGAACTCGTCTGCTCGAGGGTGTGCTGATCCTTGCGCGTCAGCACACAGACCTGGTCACCGGGCTCGCTCTCGGGTGAGCGGCGCAGCGTCGTGAGCAGATCGTCCGCGTACGCTCCGTAGCTGACAGTCGGCGCCTGCTTCTCGAACGTTGCCAGGCCGTCGGCGCCGGCATGTTCGACGGCGGCGATCGAGCTCCCCATGTCGCCTCCGGTGCCTACCTCGGAGGTGACGGAGGCGATCAGCCGCTGTTCGCTTGCGACGTCGCGAAGGTAATCCTCGAACCACGGGGCGTCATCTAGGTGGCGAACGATCGTTGCAAGCTGTATCTGGTGCATAGCGAACACCATCGCGCTGGCGCCACAGTGGCGGCCCAGCTCCAGGCACGCGCCCGCGAGCGACTGGAAGGACGCGCCTGCGCCGCCCAGCTCCACAGGGATGAATGCCGACAGCGCGTGGCTCTCGCGCAGGGCTGCGATCGTCTCCGCTGGGAAGCGCGCCTCGCGATCCACGTCGTCGGCATTGGCTGCGGCCACCTCCTCGCCGATCCGGCGGATGCCGGTGAGGAAGATCTGGTCGCGATCGACCGCGACGCTCATGCGGCGGCTTGGGCTTGCAGCTCGAGCAGCGCAGCAGCGATCGCGCTGATGCTCTCAAAGACGCTCCGCTTCAACATGCGGTCCGGAAACTCGATATCGAACCGGTCCTCGAGCGCGAGCATCACGTTGACGCTCGCGTGCGAGGTCATCCCGGCCTCATACAGATTGGCGCCGTCTGCCAGCGCGCCGACGTCGCCCGGCAGGCGCGCGTGGTCGGCGATGATCTTTCGGATCTCCTCGTTCACGCGCGTAGTATCGGTCGGTGGTGGGCGAATCTCAAGCGCAGTGCGCAACCACAACGGCCGTGGCGAAGCCGCCTTCGTGGGCGATGCTGAGCGACAGATCGCTGATGCGCCCCTCGCTCGCGAGCGCTGCTGCGGCGCCGCTCAGCTCGAGCTCGACCCATCCGTTGGGGTCGCGGAGGACCTCGATCGTGTTCCAGGGGATGCCCTGATCGCGCGGGCGAAGAACCTTCAAGGTCGCCTCCTTGGCGGCGAATCGCGCCGCCAGGCGCTCCGGATCGATCCCCTTCGCGGTACGGCAGTCGGCGATCTCCCGCTCGGTGTAGATGCGCTTGAGGTAGTGCTCGGCATGGTTCTCGATCGACTCGCGCACGGTGTCGATGAGCACCAGGTCTGTTCCCACACGCAACGCCATCCGCGGCCCATCGTCTCAGATCCGCAGGGTGGTGCCGCGGCGCGATCAGCTCCAGAGGACGTCGGGTAGGCCTGTCAGGCGGACGCCTGCATGCGCGGTGTAGCGAACCTTCACATCGATCAGTAGTGCTGTGAGTGCCTCGGTGGTGCGGGCCATCTCGAGTGCGCCGCAGTCGATGCAGCGTAGTCCTGGGATGCGTTGGATGATGTTCGCTGCGCGTTGCTTCTCGGCGCGTTGGTCGCCG
>JAXDGS010000197.1:0-5379 GCA_034664905.1 Solirubrobacteraceae bacterium
GACTGTGAAGTTCGACGCCGCGGCCGATCCGAACCTGACCGCCGTCGCCCCGGTGAAGCTGGTGCCGGTGATCGACACGCTGGTGCCACCCGCGGCCGGGCCAGAGGATGGGCTGATACCGGTCACGGCGGGCGGGAGCTCGGGTGGCGTCGGCCCCGGCGCGGTCTGGAGGTAGCTGATCTCCGAGGCGCTCAGGGCGCGACCGTAGATGCGGACCTCGTCGAGTGCGCCAAGGAACTGAAAGCCGTTCTGATCGCAGCCGCCCTGCGGCTGGACGTAGCGCCCGAATGCCAGCCGCGTGTCGCCCGGAGGGCCATAATCGGCATAGTCAACGTCGGTGAACCCGGCCGGCACCGGAGCCGAGCTGATCTCCACGCCGTCCACCCAGAGCCCGACGGTAGCGCCGTCGTAAGTGCCCGCGATCGCGTGCCACTGACCGTCCCAGATCCCCGCCGCCTGAACCTCAGCGGCCACAAAGGCAGACGGACTAAACGTCACCGCGAAGCGCAAGCCCCCCGGGGTGGAGCCAACGTCCAACACGTATGACCGAGACGAGCAGCCGCTTGCGCCCTTGCCGACGATCGTCCGAAACTGCAGCGGGTTGCCGTTCTCTTTGACCCACGCCATCACCGTCATCCGGTTAGGCTCGAGAGCAGGAGCGTCCGGAACGTCGACGCCGTCGCCGGTCGCCATGAGCTGAAGCCCGCTGCCGAAGCGTCCGGGCACGAGTGAGCCGCGCACGTCCGTGCCTGTCAATCCATGACCGGAACTGTCCGGAGTCGTCGGCGGATTGCCTGGATCGACCTGATCCAGATGCCATTCGCCCGCCAGGCCCGTGTCGGCCACCGCCGGAGCGGCGCCGAGCACCCACATCGCCAGCAAGGCCACGACCAGTCCCATCGCGCGGACGCCCACGCGCAGTCGCCGCGCAGTGAGGAATGCCCGCGACGCCGATACCCCGTTCGTTCCCGTATCCACCAACGCCCTCTCTTCCCAGGTCCCGAAGCCGACCGAGATCGACCACGCAGCATACCGATGCGCTCTCGCCGCCGCGCGGGTTCTCGCGGTTCCTCGCAGCCGACTATCCGCTTCTCGGCTAGCCGACGGTCGGTTCACGAGAGGGCTCACGCAACATCGAGAGCGTACGGCCGCCGCTGCCGATCGTCATTCCTATCGTCACGCCGACGAGGCCCGTTAGAAGCGTATGCACGTGTGTGCACACGGTTCCAATCGACATTCAGAGCGCCCGCCGCCTCAGCTGGCCACGAGAACCGCGGCTTATCAAGCTCGCATAGCTCGATGTTCCTATGCGACAGGAAACCGAGGCAGTTCAACAGCAGCCGACCAGTCCCGACCGCTGAACGTGTCCGTCATACGCTCGCGCCCACGGTCCCCACGTCACGGAGCCCGATCGGCGCATTGATGATCGCGTCTGGGATCCCGAAGGCGTCCACCAGCAGTTCAGAGTGCGCCATCACCCGGTTGCACAGGCGGTTGACCTCGCGCGTGATCGCCTTGGACCGTGGCGCGTTGAGCCGGCCGTGGGCCTGGAAGTACCCAGCGTCGGACTCGATGTTGTAGAGCGCGTACAGGTCGCAGACAAGGCTCAGACAGCGCTTGACCTGTGCGTCCTCGCATTCGTCGATCGCGCGGATGAACGCCTCAAGCGCCACCACGTCGATGTACGTACGAGCCGCGTTAGCGGCGTGGTCGGCCACAGCTCGGAACACTTCGAATGGGTCATACCCCTCCGACAAGCCGCGACGGAACCGGCCGGCGACCGATGAGACCGTGTGCGCTTGTCGCCAGCGGAACAGATCGAGTTGGTGGTCGCGGTCGAGCCAGTTCTCGCTCCCGTCCCGGGTCGGCACCGCGTCGGCTATCACCTGCCCGATCTTGCGGGGGGACAGCCGCGCGGCGACGGTCTCGACGGCCTGACTCGCCACGAACGTCACCATCTCAGCTGGGCTCATGCCGCCGAAGTCGTTGGCGTAGTCGGTAAGCAGACCCCGCGCGGCGAGAAGGATCAGCACCATGTTGTCACCTTCGAAGGTCGTGAAGATGTCGATGTCGGCCTTCAGCGCCGCGAACCGGTTGACCGCCATGTAACCAGCGCCGCCGCAGGATTCGCGACACTGCTGGATGGTGTCGATCGAGTGCCAGGTGGCGATCGCTTTCATCCCTGCGGCGAGCGACTCGAGCTGACGCCTCTCGCGGTCGGGGACATCGGGGTCTGAGAACACCCTGTGAAACTTGACCGAAAGCTCCTCCTGGGCAAAGTGCAGTGCGAACGTCTTCGCCAGCCGTGGCATCAGGCGACGCTGCTGTGTTCGGTAGTCGAGCACCGGCACTTCCATCTTCCCGGCGGGTCCGAACTGGCGCCGGCGCAGCCCGTAACGGACGGCGATTGTCAGCGCGGTCTTGGCTGCACTAATCGAGCCGGCGGAGATGCACACGCGTCCTTGCACGAGCGTGCCGAGCATCGTGAAGAAGCGCTTGTTCGGATCCTCGATTGGGCTCTCGTACTTGCCGTGTGGGGTCACGTTGCCGTATCGGTTGAGCAGGGCCTCTCGCGGGACACGGACCTTGCGGAACCAGATCATCCCGTTGTCGACGCCGTTGAGGCCCAACTTCTCGCCGCAGTCCTCGATCTCCACCCCGGGTTGCAGGTTGCCCTGATCGTCCCTGAGGGGGACCGCCAGTGAGTGAACACCGCGCGACTCACCGTCGACGATGAGTTGAGCGAATACTGCCGCCATCTGGCCATGACGCGCGGCGTTGCCGATGAACTCCTTGCGCGCCGCCTCGACAGGCGTGTCGATCACGAACTCTTGCGTGCCCGGGTCGTAGGTGGCGGTCGTCTCGATCTGCTGGACGTTCGACCCGTGCCCGGTTTCCGTCATCGCGAAGCAGCCGGGGAGCTGCAGGCTGATGATCTGTCTCAGGTAGCGCTCGTGGTGGCTCGTGGTCCCGAGGTGGTGAATGGCGCCACCCCAGAGGCCGAACTGCACCCCGAATTTGATCAACAGCGAGATATCGCCGAGCGCGAGCGTCTCAAACATGGCGACCGTCGCACCGGGATCGTCCTCACCGCCGAAGTCCTTCGGGAACCCGAATGTCGTGAGGCCCTCGCGTGCGAACGTCTTGCACCATTCGAGCACGCGCTCGCGGTAATCGGCAGTTGGAAGCGCGATTGCCGGTGCGAACTCTGGTCTGGAGAGGACCTCGCGGACCCGCTCGCGCACCTCTGTATAGGCGCCGTCAAGTTGCCGCTGCAGGATTCTTGGGTTAAACCAATCGATCTCGGGGACGGTGATGGCCACCACGGCATCATATGCTCCGGTTCGGGCTTGTGGGGCAATGATCAGCTGGCCTTCGCCGCATCGGTGGCACCGCCGACTGAGCCACTAAAGCCGCCACGAGTCGATCAGTGGCTGCGCCGCCTGGAGCGCCTCGCGCGCCGCTTGGCGGCCGATCTCGAGCGCCCGCGGCAACTGCTTCCACTCGAGTATCCCGATCCCCTCCACTCGTGGCGAGATCACGAGGTCAGCGTGCCTCATCCCCGCAGCGACGGTGTCACTGCTGCCGAGCGCGATGGTCCAATGGATCGTCTCCCGCAGCGGTGGCATCGGGCGTTCGTGGCCGGTCAGCAAACGTCGCGCCCGTCGCGCCAACCGCTCCAGACCGGGCCGAGCCGCGGAAGGGGCCCCGCTGAGTCGCTGCGAGACGTCGACGGCGATGATCGGACCCTCTGCCCGGCGAGCCATCGTCTCGACCGGAAGGTTGTCCATGACGCCGCCGTCCACCAGCAAACGTCCGTCCATGGTCGGGATCGGCGGATAGATGCCGGGCAGCGCCATGCTCGAGTAGACCGCATCCGCCATCCGCCCAGTTCGGTGCACGATCAGCTCACGGGCTACAAGGTCGGAGGCGACGCAGAACCACCGTCGTGGCAGCTCCTCGATCCTGAGATCCCCAAACACCTGCTCGAGAGCGCGCCGGGTCTTTTTGCCGCTGATCAGCGAGTAGGCCGGAACTGTGTAATCGTTCGACAGGTTCGAGTCGAGCACCAACCGGCGGGACAGCTCGATCATCTCGCTTCCGGTGGACCCCCGCGCGGCGAGGCCCGCGACGATCGCCCCCATACTCGCGCCGCCGAACCGGTCGATCGCGATGCCGGTCTGCTCGAGCTCCTGCAGCACGCCGAGGTGGGCGAGTGCGCGTGCCCCACCCCCGGACAGCACAAGCCCGATCGAGCGGCCGGCGAGGCGGCGGGCTGTGGCGGCGATGCACGCGGTCAGCGCGCTCGCGCCGTGTACCACCTGCACCTCGCATGGCGCCAGTGCCGCGTTCACACCCGCGCTGAGTGGGGCATCGATCACGATCAGCTCACAGTCCTGAAGTACCGCCGATCGTTGCCGCCACGCCGGACTCGGCGCGCCGGTGGTGACGGCGATAACGAGATCAGCTTCTCTGAGACAGAAGCTCGTCCACGTATCGTTGCCGGTGGACGAGTCCGTCGTCAGCACGACTTGGTCGTGCGTAGCCTCCGCCCGTTTCAACAGCGCACGGAAGTCCGACTCCGGACGCTCAGGGTCAGGCTTCAGTTCGTCGACGCTTCGATACGCAGCGAGCGCTGCGGCGAGCTGGGCGCCAATCCGAGCCGCCGGCGCACCAGGATCGAGCCCTGCCACGGCGATCGTGACGGGTGGCGTCGGAGCGCCCGAGGGCGCCCGGTTCGCGGCGACCTGTTCGGCCATCGCGCGGAGCAGACCCAACGCGAACCCGGGCGACCCCATTACGAGCTGCTCGAATTGCTCACGGCTTAGCGAGGTCACCTCGCTGTCACGGCTAGCGCGCACGGAGGCCGAGCGCAGGCCCTTCATCAGCAACGCAAGCTCGCCGACCATCGCGCCGCGCTTCATCTGCCTGACCACGACCTCGGTCGGATGTTCGATCACGACCTCCAGACGCCCCGAGCGGACTAGGTACGCGTTATCTGCCCGGTCCCCTTCGTGGAATAGCCACTCCCCGGCCGAGAGTCGAAGAACGTCGGGCTCGGTCCTCAGTCGAGCGCCCACCTCTCCGGAGAATCCTGCGAAGAGCGGCGAGGACGATATGTCTGCGTTGCCCCGTTCCATTCTCCCCGCGGCCGACTCTAGCCCATTCGCAGCCACTGGCGGATCGGGTCGGGCAAGGTAGTTGCGCCCGACTCAGATCACGCAAGCTCCCGGCTGAGCGGTCAGTGTTTGCGCAGTCGCTGGAGGGCTTTGGCGAGATAGCTATGGCCGGCCCGCACCGTGATCGTCTTGCGACGAGCGAAATCAAGCACGCGCACACGGCCGCGCTTGACCACAGTCAAGGTCCCATCACAACGAT
>JAXDGS010000198.1:0-3188 GCA_034664905.1 Solirubrobacteraceae bacterium
CTGCCGGGTGGCGTTCGGCGCGCCGCGGCAGGCGCTCAGGCGATCAGGCGATCGTCTCGAGCCGGGCGATGATCTCGCCGGCGTGGCGGACGTAGTGGGAGTAGTCGAAGATCCGATCGAGATCGAGGCCGCGCGCGCGCTCGTCACTTGCGAGCAGCTCGCGCAGCGGGATCGCCTCGTCCCATGCGCGCTGGCTGAGCTCCTGTACGATGCGGTAGGCGTCATCGCGCGAGTCGCCTCGCTCGATCAGCGCGAGCAGGACGCGCTGGGAGAAGATCGCGCCGTGGGTGAGCTCGAGGTTGGCGCGCATCCGCGCGGCATCGACGGTCATCGCGCTCACGAGCGCGATCGCGCGGTGCTGGAGGTAGTCGAGCAGGATCGTGGAGTCGGGCAGGATCACGCGCTCGACGGAGGAGTGGGATATGTCGCGCTCGTGCCACAGCGCGACGTTCTCGAGCGCTGCCTGCGCGTTGCCGCGCAGCACCCGTGCGAGCCCCGCGATCTGCTCGCTCTTGATCGGGTTGCGCTTGTGCGGCATCGCGGAGGAGCCCTTCTGCCCGGCGGCGAACGGCTCCTGCAGCTCGCGCACCTCGGTCCGCTGCAGGTGTCGCACCTCGGTGGCGAGGCGCTCGAGGCCGGTGCCGGCGACGGCGATCGCGCAGAGGAGCTCCGCGAGCCGGTCGCGCGCGACGACCTGCGTGGAGACGTCCTCGCGCTCGAGGCCGAGGCGCTCGAGCACGCGCGCCTCGAACTCGGGGCTGGTGGCGGCGTAGGTGCCGACCGCGCCGGAGAGCGCACCGACGCTCGCCTGCGCGAACGCGCGCTCGAGGCGCACGACGTTGCGATGGGCCTCGAAGGCGAACCCGGCGAGCTTCACGCCGAAGGTGGTCGGCTCGGCGTGCACGCCGTGCGTGCGCCCGACGCAGAGGGTCTGCGCGTGCTCGCGCGCGCGAGCGGCGAGCGCTGCGACCAGCGCGCGCGAGCCGTCGAGCACCACCTCGCCGACCGCGCGCAGCTGCAGCGCGAGCGCTGTGTCGAGCACGTCTGAGGAAGTCAGCCCGAAGTGCAGCCAGCGCCCGGCGTCGCCTGCGGAGGCGCCGAGCACGTCCACGAACGCGGCGAGGTCGTGGTCGGTCACGAGCTCGCGCTCGGCGACCGCGGCGACCGTGAAGTGAGCGGCGCGGATCGCTTCGAGCTCGGCCTCGCTCGGGCCGTCGTCGCCGAGCAGCGCTCCCAGCTCCTCGCAGGCGGCGAGCTCGACCGCTCGCCAGGCCTGCATGCGCGCCTCGTCGCTCCACAGGCTTCCAAGCTCGGCGCGGGTGTAGCGGTCGATCACTTCCCTGGATTATCGCCGCCCTGCGGCGGCGGAGCGCTCAGCGTCTCCCGGTAGGTCGGTTGCACGCTCGAGCTCGGTGGGAGTTTCAGGCGCCGAGGATCTGGGCGGCGAGGATCGCGGCGTTGCGCGCGTTGTCGAGGCCGACGCATGCCACGGGCACGCCGGGCGGCATCTGCACGATCGAGAGGATCGCGTCGAGCCCGCCGGCGGCGGTCAACCTTCCCGACAGCGGCACGCCGATGACGGGCAGGTCGGTGTGCGACGCGACGGCGCCGGGCAGCGCCGCGGATATGCCGGCGCCGGCGATGATCACGCGCAGGCCGCGCATGCGCGCGTTCTTGGCGTATTCGGCGACCACGTCGGGCTCGCGATGGGCGGACATCACGCGCATCTCGTGCAGGATCCCGCGCTCTTCGAGCTCGTGCGCGGCCTTCTGCATGGCATCCATGTCGCTCTTGGAGCCCATCACGATGCCGACGCGAGGGGCGTCCACGTCGATGTCCTCGAACTCGCGCTGGACCTCGGACTCGTCGACGGGCTCGGGCACGAGCGATATGCCAGGGCTCCCTTGCGGCCTGCCCTCCTGCCCGGAGGGCGCCTGGGGCTCCGGCACGTCGGGCTGATCGGGCTGATCGGGCTCGTTCACGCGCGAAGCATACGCGGCTACAGCGAGGCGATGAAGTCCTCGATCGGGATCGCGGCGAGCGTCTCGTAGCGGCCGGTGCCGCGTGAGCCGAGCTCGAGGGAGATGCGCGCCATCGTGCCCTCGTCGGGCGCTTCGATCACGGAGATGAAGTCGACGTGCCCGAGCGTCGCCCACTGAGCCTTGACGCTGGCGCCGAACTGCTCGACCTCCTTGTTGACCTCCTTGATCCGCTGCGGGTTGTTCTTGACGGTCTGAACGCCCTCGGGCGTGAGGGTCGAGAGCATGATGTAGGTCGGCATTGGATCCTCCTCGATTGCGGACGCCCGCAGCATACGCGCGGCTAAGCGACGGCCGCGGTGCGCACGTTCTCGAGCGCGATCTCGCCGTCGACGGCGTCCACCCTGACGGAGTCCCCGGCGCGGATCTCGCCCTCCAGCAACGCGAGCGCGAGGCGGTCCACGAGCTGCTTTTGGATCACGCGCCGCAGCGGGCGCGCGCCGTAGATGGGGTCATAGCCCATGTTGCCGAGCAGCGTGCGCGCGTCCTCGGTGAGCGTCAGCTGCACGCCGCGCTCGGCCACGCGCTCGAGCAGCCGCGCGACCTGCATGTCGACGATCTCCCCCAGCTGCTCGCGGCTGAGCGAGTCGAAGCGGATGATGTCGTCGAGCCGGTTGATGAACTCCGGCTTGAAGCTCTGCAACAGCTGCGCGCGCATCTCGGCGTCTGAGAGGCCGGCGGTCACCGGGATGTTGGAGGTCATGATCAGCACGGTGTTCTTGAAGTCCACGGTGCGGCCCTGCCCGTCGGTCAGGCGCCCGTCGTCCATCACCTGCAGCAGCGTGTTGAAGAGGTCGGGGTGCGCCTTCTCGATCTCATCGAGCAGCACGACCGAGTAGGGGCGGCGGCGAACCGCCTCGGTGAGCTGGCCGCCCTCTTCGTAGCCGACGTAGCCCGGCGGCGCGCCGACGAGCCGCGAAACCGAGTGTTTCTCGGAGTACTCGGACATGTCGATGCGCACCATCGCGTCCTGGGAGTCGAACATGAACTCCGCGAGCGCGCGTGCGAGCTCGGTCTTGCCGACGCCCGTCGGTCCCAGGAACAGGAAGCAGCCGATCGGGCGGCTCGGATTCTTCAGTCCGGCTCGCGAACGGCGAATCGCTCGCGTCACGACTTCGATCGATTCTTCTTGGCCGACGACGCGTTTGT
>JAXDGS010000199.1:0-2707 GCA_034664905.1 Solirubrobacteraceae bacterium
CCAACATGCAGGCGAAGCAGCCTCGATCGACGTGCACCTCCTCGAGGACCTCCCCGCCCTCGCGGATCCGCACGCAGCGGCGATTGGGCACGTCGGCGTACCAGACCGCGCCGCCGGCGTCGATGCAGATGCCGTCGGGGGCGGCGCGGTCGCGCTGCGCCCAGACCCGGCGGTTCTCCAGGTCACCGCTGTCGGTGATGTCGAAAGCCGTCAGCCGTCCGGCGTAGGACTCGGCGACGATCAGGGTGCCGTCGCCGGGCGTGATCGCCATGCCGTTGGGAAAGGCGATGCCGTCGGCGACCTGGCGGACCGATCCATCGGGGGTCACCAGCGCGACGATCCCCGGCGCGAAGGGCTCGCCCGCCATCAGGTCGAAGCCGCCGCCGTTGACGTAAGCGTTACCCCGGCCGTCGATCACGATCTCGTTGCCGGGTGGCCGGTCCGACAACCCGCTGAGGTCGGCGTACGTGACCAGCGACCCGTCGGGCTCCATCGTCAGCAGCGCGTGCCGCCGGGCGGACACGATCAGCAGCCGCCCATCGGGCAGCCAGTCGAAGCTGAACGGGAACGACGGCACCCGGACGACCAGCTCCCGGTGCCCTTCGAGATCGACCGTCAGCAGCTCCTCGGCGGTCCAGTCCGAGAACCACAGCCGGCCGTCGCGCCAGCGCGGGGACTCGCCGAAGGCGATGCCGGCCAACAGGACGTTCGGTTCGGTCACAGAGGAGTTCCGGGGTCGTGGACGCAAGAGCCGATGGTGGCAGGTGTGCCCCGGTTCCGAGCTGCGGGGGTCGTCCGGGATCGAGAAACCGGTCGCCGGTCGCGGGGGCGCCGGCACATTGGCGAGATTATTCAAGTTCGTGAGGTATTTGGTCGATAACGGACGTATTGCCGATGTCGAACGGCACGACGAGGTCTGTTCGAAGCGTCGTCGGGCGCCGGGCGTGAGGCGCAATGCGCTTTCACGTGACGATCGGCGATCCACATAGCGTGACTCGCTCGCGACCCTGACGGGGGCGCATCCCGTTGCGGCTTGTTCCAACCGAGAGAGAGCACCATGGCGCCGAGCACCGAGCAGCCGACACCGCGACCAGCGGACCACGGTCTGGCACCACTGCCCAAGGCGCCAAGCGGGATCAGAGGTCTCGACGAGGTGACTGGCGGAGGGCTGCCTCGGGGTCGCCCGACCCTGGTCTGCGGCCCGGCCGGATCGGGCAAGACCCTGCTCGCGATGGAGTTCCTCGTCCGCGGGATCACGCAGTTCGGTGAGACCGGGGTGTTCATGGCCTTTGAGGAGACGCGCGATGACCTCGTTGCCAACGTTGCGTCGCTGGGCTTTGACCTGGCCGCATTCGAGGCCGATGGGAAGCTTGTCCTGGACCACGTCAAGGTCACCGCCTCGGAGCTGGTTGAGGCGGGCGACTGGGATCTCGAGGGTCTGTTCATCCGGTTGGGCGCCGCGATCGACGCCGTCGGAGCCAGCCGGGTCGTGATCGACACGATCGAGACGCTGTTCGGTGCCTTCACTGACGCCGCGACGCTGCGCTCGGAGCTCCAGCGCCTGTTCGCCTGGCTCAAAGCCCGAGGGGTCACCGTCGTGATCACCGGGGAGCGCGGCGAGGGCCAGCTCACCCGTCACGGCATCGAGGAATACGTCTCGGACTGTGTGATCGTGCTCGATCACGTCGTCACCGAGCAGACGTCGACCCGTCGGCTGCGGATTCTGAAATATCGCGGCTCCCTGCACGGGACGAACGAGTACCCGTTCCTGATCGGCGAGCACGGCATCTCGGTCCAGCCGATCACCTCGCTGGGCCTTCACCACGCGGTCTCGCACGAGCGGATTTCGACCGGTGTCGACCGTCTGGACGCGATGCTCGACGGCGGCGGGCCGTACCGCGGCAGCTCGGTGCTCGTCACCGGGACCGCCGGCACCGGCAAGTCCACCCTGGCCGCGCAGTTCTGCGACGCGGCGTGCGCCCGCGGTGATCGGGCGATCTACCTGGCCTTCGAGGAGTCCGAGGACCAGATCGTGCGCAACATGACATCCGTGGGCATGGACCTTGCGCAATGGGTCGATCAGGGCCTGCTGCGGTTCAGATGCGTGCGTCCCAGCCTGCTCGGCCTCGAAGCCCACCTGCTCGCAGTCCAGAACCTGGTCGAGGATTTCGATCCGGCGGTCGTCGTGATGGATCCCATATCCGACCTGGTCGGGAGCGGCTCCGACCGGTCAGTGACCGCGATGCTCACCCGCCAGGTCGACTTCCTGAAGGCTCGGGGGATCACCGCCATGTTCACCAACCTGACCGCCGATGGCCATCAAGAGCCGGCTGGTCAGCTGGTCGCGTCGCTGATCGACACCGCTCTGCTCGTCCGCGCGCTCGAGGGCAACGGAGAGAACAACCGCGTCCTGTCGGTCCTGAAGTCCCGCGGCATGGCTCACTCCAACCAGGTCAGGGAGTTCCTGCTCACCGACCGGGGCATCGAACTCGCTGACGTGTACGTCGGACCGCAGGGCGTGCTGACCGGCTCAGCTCGCTCCGCGCAGGAGGCCAAGGAGCAGTCCGAAGCCGTAGAGCGTCAGGACGACCTCCAGCAGCGGCGCTCGAACCTGGCCCGTGAACGCGCGTCGGTCGAGGCTCGGGTGGCCGTGCTGTGGCGCGAGTTCGAGGACGAGTCCAACGCCGTGAACCGGCTGTTGAGCCGG
>JAXDGS010000200.1:0-4071 GCA_034664905.1 Solirubrobacteraceae bacterium
CGGTGTAACACTCCATTTATTGAAGGGGACGCCCCGTGTCACCCACGCGTGATTTCACACTGAGCCGGTGACGCGCTAGGATGACGCCTCGGGGGAAATCAGCGTCGGGTGCATCGCCGGCTCGGCGAAGAGAGGGATCGTAAGGAGCCATGGTGAGAGTAAACGGTCGTGCGTCCCGGTTGTCCAGCCGGGCGCCCATCACAGTGCTCGCATTGGCGCTGGTCGCGATGTTCGCCACCGCGTCCACCGCAAGTGCTATCAGCGTGCAGAAGGAATACACAAAGTTTGCGCAGTGCCCGATCGCGAATCCCGCGGTGAAGCAGTGCGTCTACGCGCAGACGACGAGTGGCGAATTCGTCATCGGCAGTCGGGCGGTGCCGATCACCAAGACGATCACCATCCAGGGCGGCGTCACCGAATCTGGTGAACTCGTGCCGGCGCTCGATGGCAACACCCTGTCAAAAACGCCACTTACCCTCCCCGGCGGCCTGCTCGGCATTCCGGGGCTTGAAATCGGCGGAGAAGTCACGGCAACGGCCGAACTCGTCGGAACCGCACACTTGAGCGCATCGAACGTGATCGGCGGCAGTGGCGTCGGCGCGGCGCTGCCGCTGAGGGTCAAACTGAGCAACCCGGCACTCGGTGAACAGTGCTACATCGGCTCGGCGGCAGAACCGGTGTTCCTGCAGTTGACAACGGGGACGACCAACCCACCCTCACCGAACAAACCGATAAGCGGCAAAACCGGCACCATCTCACTCGAGCCGAATGTCATCATTCACATCGATGAAAACTCCCTGGTCGACAACTCGTTCTCGGCTCCCGGGGTGAACGGGTGCGGTGGTCTGCTCTCGATCCTGCTCGACCCGGCGATCGACCTCGACGCAGGGCTGCCTGCGGCCGCTGGTCACAATACGGCGATCCTCAACGGGACGCTCGACGCTTCGACACCGCGGAGCGTGAAGGGCGAGACGTCGCTTCCACAGCTTGGCCGCTGCGTGAAGCTGAAAGGTGTCAGGGAAGGCGGCGGGCTCATATTCCACGGCTTCTACAACGCATCGAACTGCGTGGAAGAAGATCCCTCAGGAAAAGGTGAATACGAATGGCTCGTCGGGACGGGCGCGAACAACAAGTTCACGAGCACGGGCGGCACGGTGACCCTGGCGACCCCGGGCGCTTCGAGCATCAAGTGCACGTCGTCGGCCTTCACAGGCGAATACACCAGCCCGAAAACGACGAGTGCTGTCGTGACGTTCAATGGATGCAGCCTGCTTGCGGGCAAACAGCCGTGCCAGAGCAGCGGCGCAGGGGCGGGTCAGATCGTCACCAGCCAACTCGAAGGCCAGCTGGGATTCATTCGCGACACGTGGACGAGCACCGAAGGGCTGACGGCCGTCGTCGGCATGGACCTCAAGCATGAACCCACGCTGATCACAGCCGAATGTGGCGGCACGAAAGTCGCGGTCAGCGGCTCGGTCGTCGGGACGCTCACGGCGATTGACAAAATGGCGCTGAAAGCGCCGATCAAGTTCGCCGCGGTGGCGGGCAAGCAGTCCCCCGAAGGGTTCGAAGGCCAGCCGACCGACACGCTGAGCACGGCGTTCGACAACGGCACTGCAACAACGGGCGGAGCGGCGACGCTCACGTCGACGGGCTCGATCACGAGCGAAGAACGCCTCGAGGTCAAAGGGGTATACGAAGAATAGTCGCGAACTGCAGCGGGCCGGGGCGCTCGAGTGCCCCGGCCGGCTGTTTCGCACGCCGGCGCTGCGCGAAGTAGCCTCTGCTCGCTCGCGTGAGATGATCGCGCAAACGATCAAGGGAGGCTCGTGGCGATGGCGACCGTTCTGTGCGTGCTCTATGACGACCCGGTCGAGGGGTATCCGCCCTCCTACGCGCGCGATCAGATTCCGAGCATCGAGCGCTACCACGACGGGCAAACGACGCCCACCCCCGCGCAGATCGACTTCCGGGGAGGCGAGCTGCTCGGCAGCGTCTCGGGAGAGCTCGGCCTGCGCAGCTTCCTCGAGGAGCGCGGGCACCGCCTGATCGTGACCTCGGACAAGGATGGGCCCGACTCGGTCTTCGAGCGCGAGCTGCCGGGAGCGGAGATCGTCATCTCACAGCCGTTCTGGCCCGCATACCTGACCGCGGAGAGGATCGCGAAGGCGCCGCAGTTGAAGCTCGCGCTGACCGCGGGCATCGGCTCAGATCACGTCGATCTGCAGGCTGCGATCGAGCACGGCGTGACCGTGGCGGAGGTGACGTACTCCAACAGCATCAGCGTCGCTGAGCATGTGGTGATGATGATCCTCGCGCTCGTTCGCAACTACATCCCCTCCTACCAGTGGGTCGTGAGCGGCGGCTGGAACATCGCGGACTGCGTGTCGCGCTCCTACGACCTGGAGGGCATGCAGGTTGGCACCGTGGCCGCGGGGCGGATCGGCTCGGCGGTGCTGCGGCGACTGGTGCCGTTCGAGGTCGGCCTGCATTACACCGATCGCCACCGCCTGGCCGCTGAGGTCGAGCAGGAGCTCGGCGTCACCTTCCACGCGGACGTAGAGTCGCTCGTGCAGGCTTGCGACGTGGTCACGATAAATGCGCCGCTTCACCCCGAGACCGAGAACCTCTTCGACGAGCGCCTGATCGCGAAGATGAAGCGCGGCTCATACCTCATCAACACCGCGCGCGGAAAGATCTGCGATCGCGCGGCGGTCGCGGCCGCTTGCGCGAGCGGCCAGCTCGCGGGCTACGCGGGCGACGTGTGGTTCCCGCAGCCCGCGCCGCGGGATCATCCATGGCGCTCGATGCCGCACCACGGCATGACTCCGCACACCTCCGGGACCAGCCTGTCGGCGCAGGCTCGCTATGCGGCCGGCGCGCGCGAGATCCTCGAGTGCTTCCTCGACGGGCGCCCCATCCGCGAGGAGTACCTGATCGTCGACGGCGGCCGGCTGGCGGGCGCAGGTGCGCACTCCTACAGCGCGGGCGACGCGACCGGAGGCTCGGGCGAGGCGGCGAAGTTCACTCACCATGCGGGCTGAAAGGACTGCAGTGAGGACAGCTGCCGAGACCGAACGCGTTCGCGCCGTTCAGGACAAGCAGGCGCCTAAATACGACCGCCAGATCAGCTTCTTCGAGCGTGTCCTCTTCGGCGACGGTAGGGCGTGGGTTTGCTCACAGGCTCGCGGGAGAGTTCTGGAGTTGGCTTGCGGCACTGCCCGCAACCTGCCGTTCTATCCCGCCGATGTAGAGCTGACCGGGATCGAGCTTAGCCCTCAGATGCTCGCGATCGCTCGACAGCGCGCCGAGCGGCTTGGCCACCCGGCGGATCTGCGTCTTGGCGATGTACAAGCACTTGACCTTCCGGACGAGCGTTTCGACACGGTTGCTTGCACCCTCGGTTTCTGCACTATTCCCGACACTCGGGCCGCAGCTGCTGAGGCGTTTCGCGTCTTGCGTCCGGGCGGTCAGCTGCTGCTGCTGGAGCATGTGCGCAGCCCGATCGCGATCGTGAGAGCCGGCCAAACGCTGTTGGAGCCGCTCGCGGTTCGTTTCGAGGCCGATCATTTAGTTCGCGAGCCGATGGACTACCTGCCCGGCGTTGGATTTGAGATAGATGAGGTTGAGCGCTCGAAGTGGGGAATCGTCGAGCGCCTACGCGCGCACAAGCCCGGTAAGGCTTGACCAGTTGGAAGATCCGCGATGGCGCTCCCGACGATCTCGCTCGCGTGCTGGATCTGTGGGAGGTGTCTGCTGCTCCGCCGACGGTTACGGACAGCATCGAGTCACTGCGCTCTCTGATCGCCCACGATCCTCACGCGCTCCTGATAGGCGATGCACACGGAGAGGTCGCTGGCTCGCTTATCGCAGCATGGAACGGATGGCGGGGAAGCTTCTATCGGCTGGCCGTGCACCCGGACCTCCGGAGACGCGGCCTTGCAACTCACCTAGTGCGCGAGGGCGAAAAACGCCTGCGTGACCGTGGAGGCGTTAGGGTCGACGCGATTGTCAGCGTCGATGACGTCGGCGCGATTGGTTTTTGGATTGCGGTCGGCTACAAGCAGCAGC
>JAXDGS010000201.1:0-2985 GCA_034664905.1 Solirubrobacteraceae bacterium
CGGCGACCAACGCGCCGAGAAGCAACGCGCAGCGAACATCATCCAACGCATCCCAGGACTACGCTGCATCGACTGCGGCGCACTCGAGATGGCCCGCACCACCGAGGCACTCACAGCACTACTGATCTCGGTCAACGTCCGCTACAAGGCACACGCCGGCATCAAGCTCACCGGCCTGCCCGAGGAGCTGTGGCAGTGAGCGCAGGCGCGGTCGTCGTGCTCGCCGGAGGCACCGGCGGCGCCATGCTCGCGCGCGGGATGGCCGAGGTGACGGGGCCGGAGCGCCTCGCGGTGATCGCGAACACCGGCGATGACATCGAAATCCACGGGTCCTACGTCTCACCCGACGCCGATCTGGTGTCCTTCTGGCTGGCGGATCGGATCGACGAGCGCGGCTGGGGCCTGCGCGGTGACACCTTCGAGGTGATGAGCGCGCTGCGCAGGCTCGGCGCCGACGTGTGGTTCAACCTCGGCGACAGCGATCTCGCGTGGTGCCTGGAGCGCACGAGGATGCTCGACGAGGGACTCACGCCGACGACCGCGCTCGCGCAGCTGAACGAGACGATCGGCGTGCACTCACGGGTGCTGCCGATGAGCGATGACCCCGTGCGGACGTGGGTGCGCACAGCGGCCGCGGGGTGGTGCGGCTTCCAGCAGTACATGATCCGCGAAGACGCGCAGGGGTTGATCGACGGGCTCGAGTACCGCGGCGCGGAGGATGCCGCCGCGAGCCCCGAGGCGCTGGCCGCGATCGCGCGTGCGCGCGCGATCGTGATCGGGCCGTCGAACCCGCTCGCGTCGATCGGGCCGATCATCGCGGTGCCCGCTCTTTATGAGGCGCTGCGCGCCGCCGACGCCCCGGTCGTCGCCGTCAGCCCGATAGTCGACGGCGAGGTGCTCAAGGGGCCGACCGCGGCGTTCATGGCGTTCGCCGCGCTCGATCTGAGCGCCGACGGCATCGCCGACTTCTACGGCGAGCTGCTCGACGGGCTCGTATCGGATGAAAACGTCGGCCGGCTGCCATGCCTGCAGACCGACACGCGCATGAGCGACGCAGCCTCGCGCGTGCGCCTCGCGCAGGAGACGCTCGCCTTCGCCGAAGCGCTCGCCGGCTGACAGCGCGCACCACGCCGGCGCACGCGCGCTGGATACGCTCTTGCCATGCGGACCGCCGCGGTGCTCCCCGTCAAGCGCTTCGCTCGCGCCAAGCAGCGACTCGGCGCGAGCGTCGGCGATGCCGTGCGGCTCGAGCTCGCGCGCGCGATGGTCGCGGACGTGCTGTTGGCGCTCCGCGAGACCGACGCACTCGAGCTCACGATCGTCGTCACGGGTGAGCCGGACGTCGCCGCCGCGGCCCGCCGCCAGGGCGCGCTGGTCGTTCACGACGAGCGCGAGCCGAGCCAGTCTGCGGCGGCTGCGCTCGGAGTGAAACGCGCCCTCGAGGAGGGGTTCGAGCGGGTGCTGTGCGTGCCCGGGGACTGCCCCGCGCTCGATCCCGCCGAGCTGGACGTGCTGCTCGGAAGCGGCGAGGACCGCGCGCACCCGGCGGAGGTCGTGATCGTCCCCGACCGGCACGGGACCGGCACGAACGGGCTGCTGCTCACGCCGCCCGACGCAATCGCACCCGCGTTCGGCCCAGACAGTTGCGAGCGCCACCGCACGCTCGCCGCGCAGGCCGGCATCGCCGTGCGCGTGGAGCGGCCGTCCTCGCTGCTGCTCGACATCGACACCAGCGCCGACCTAACAGCGCTGCGCGAGCTGCTGGCAGCGCACAGCGCGTCCGCCGCGAGCACGCGCACCGTCCTCGGCGCCCCGCAGCGCGCCGATCCCGCGTCCGCCGCGGCCTGCGCCTGAGCCGAAGACCCGAGTGGCGAGCCTCTCAGCACGCAGCCTGGCGGGCATCCCGGAGGTTCGAGCCGGCGACGAGCTCGCGGAGCTGATCGCCGCGGCGCTCGCGGGCGAGCGCCTCGACGCCGGCGCGGTGGTCGCGGTCGCGCATAGCGCCGTCTCCAAGGCCGAGGGCGCGGTCGTCGAGCTCGCGCAGGTGCGCCCGGAAGAGCGCGCGCGCCGGCTCGCCGCCGAGCAGGGCAAGGACGCGCGCATGGTCCAGGTCGTGCTCGATGAGTCGGCGCAGGTCCTGCGCTCGGAGCGCGGCGTGCTGATCTGCCGCACCCGCCACGGGCTGGTCTGCGCGAACGCCGGCGTTGACAACTCCAACGCCGCGCCCGAGACGCTGCTGCTGCTGCCACGCGACCCCGACGCTTCCGCGCGCAGGATTCGCGCGGGGCTGCGGCAGCTGGGCGTGGGCGCGCCGGCGGTGCTGATCAGCGACAGCTTCGGGCGAGCGTGGCGTCACGGTCAGACCGACGTCGCGATCGGACTCGCCGGTATGCAGCCGCTGGATGACTGGCGCGGGCGAACCGACGCGCACGGCCTCGAGCTGCGCGCGACCCTGCTCGCGGTCGCAGACGCCGCCGCGGGCGCCGCGGACCTCGCGCGCCGCAAGGACTCGCGCGAGCCGGTCGTGATCCTCGAGGGCCTCGAGCGCTTCGTCTCCGACGCCGACGGCCCCGGCGCGCTCGCGCTCGTGCGCCCGCTCGAGGAGGACCTGTTCCGCTAGCGCTAGGCCCGAGCGTGCGCCGAGAGCTCGGAGCGCAGAAACGGGAGCACCGCGTCCGCCACCGCGTCGGGGTCGTCCTGGAATGGCCAGTGGCCGCTGTCTTTCAGGATCCTCACATCGCGCACGTCGAAGTACTCGCGCTGGCGCTCGGCGTACTCGACGCCGATGAACGGATCGCTCGCGCCCCACACCACGAGCGCGGGCTTGCGCAGCTCTGCCAGCGCCGCTCCCAGCTGCTCCGCCGTGGTGCCCGGATCGGGGGTTGCGCGGTACAGCGCGAGCACCGCGCGACGGGTCGCGCGATCGTACTCGTCGTACATCTTGTCCACGAACGCTTCCGGCAGCCCGCGCGGGCTGCCCGCCAG
>JAXDGS010000202.1:0-5735 GCA_034664905.1 Solirubrobacteraceae bacterium
GTGGAGCGAGACGAGCGCGTGCTCGTCACGACGCTGACCAAGAAGATGAGCGAGGACCTGTCGCAGTACCTGCTGGAGATGGGCTTCAAGACCCGCTATCTGCACTCGGAGATCGACACGCTCGAGCGCATCCAGATCATCCGCGACCTCCGCCTCGGCGAGTACGACGTGCTCGTGGGCGTCAACCTGCTGCGCGAGGGCCTAGACCTGCCCGAGGTCTCGCTGGTGGCGATCCTCGACGCCGACAAGGAGGGCTTCCTGCGCGGCGAGACATCGCTGATCCAGACGATCGGGCGCGCGGCGCGAAACGTCGACGGGACGGTCCTGATGTACGCCGACAAGGAGACGCGGGCGATGCGCGCGGCGATCTCCGAGACGACCCGTCGGCGCGAGATCCAGCTCGCCTACAACGAGCGCAACGGCATCACCGCCGCGACGATCGTGAAGGGGATCTCCGACATCGCCGAGTTCCTGCAGAGCGAGTCCAAGGTTCCACGCGGGCGCAAACGGCGAAACACGAAGCGGCGCGGAGGCGGCGAGGTGCCGAGGCACGAGCTCGAGCGCCTCGTGGTCGAGCTCGAGGAGGAGATGCTCGCGGCGGCGGAGGACCTGCGCTTCGAGTATGCCGCGCAGCTGCGCGACGAGCTGCGCGAGCTGCGCCGCGACCTGCAGGAGATCGCCTCCGCCGAAGCGCCGGTCGCCCATGGCGCGGCGGCTGACTCTGCGCAGAGCGACATCGCCTAGGATGGCCGCCGTGGATCTGGATCGACAGGCGATCGAGCGCCGGGACTTTCCGATCGCCCGGCGCGGCTACGACGCGGTCGCGGTCGATGCGCACCTGAGATCGCTCGCGGTGGAGTTCGAGGAGCTTCAGCGCGCGGCGAGCGGCGCGGGAGCGGACGTCTCGCTCGCGGCGACCGCCAGCAGCCAGGTCCAGAGCATCATCCAGGCCGCCGAGACCGCAGCCGCGGAGATCGAGCGCCAGGCGCTGGCGGACGCTCGCACGACCCGCGATGACGCAGACCGGGACGCTCGCCGCACGCGTGACGACGCCGTCGAGAAGGCGCGCGCGCATGTCGCGGCGGTCGCGCAGGCGACAGCGCAGCTGCTCGAGCGCGTCGGAGCTATGGACGGCGAGGCAGGCCGGCTGATCCAGAGCCTGCAGGCGGGTGCCAGCAAGCTCGGACGCGACCTCGACGCGGTCAAGACCGGCATGGAGGAGCTCTACGACGCCTCCAGCGGCCGCAGTTCGGCGCCGACCGCACCCGCCGACCCCGATGAGCCGCGCGCAGGTGCCCCCGAGGGCGCTCGGCCCTTCGCCGCGCAGCAGCCGCCCGTCCCGCAGCCGCGTGCCCCGGAGCCTCCCGCTGCACCGCCGCCCGCCGCTGTGCAGCCGCCTCCCGCTGTGCAGCCGCCCGCCGTGGAGCAGTCGCCCGGCGCGGAGCCGCCCATTGCTCAGCCCGCCGCGCCGGCGCCGTCCGCCGATCTCGACGGGGCGCGCCTCGTGGCGCTGAACATGGCGCTCAACGGCCAGTCACGCGGCGACACCGAGCGCTACCTGGCCGAGAACTTCGACCTGGCCGATCGCGCGAAGCTCGTCGATGAGGTGTACGCGGCGATCGAAGGCTGACGATCATGGCGGCCGCGCAGGCGAACGTCTGTTCGCAGTCATAGAATGAGTCCGCAGATGGCTGCGGGAAATCAGATAGTCGTATCGGGCGCGCGCGAGCACAACCTCAAGGACATCTCGCTCGCGCTGCCGCGGGAAGCGCTCGTGGTGATCACCGGCCTTTCCGGCTCGGGCAAGTCGAGCCTCGCGTTCGACACGATCTACGCAGAGGGTCAGCGGCGCTATGTCGAGTCGCTGTCCGCGTACGCGCGGCAGTTCCTCGGCCAGATGGACAAGCCCGACGTGGACTCGATCGAGGGGCTCTCGCCGGCGATCTCGATCGACCAGAAGACGACCTCGCGCAACCCGCGCTCGACCGTCGGCACCGTCACCGAGATATACGACTACCTGCGCCTGCTGTGGTCGCGCGTGGGCAAGCCGCACTGTCCGATCTGCGGGCGCCCGATCGTGGGGCAGTCGGCGGAGCAGATCATCGACCAGGTGATGGAGCTCGCTGAGGGCACTCGCTTCATGGTGCTCGCGCCCGTCGTGAGGGGCCGCAAGGGCGAGTACGGCAAGCTGCTCGAGGAGCTTCGCGCGGACGGCTTTGCGCGGGTGAAGATCGACGATCGCGTGCGCATGCTCGAGGAGTCGATCGTGCTCGACAAGCGCTACAAGCACGACATCGCCGTCGTCGTGGACCGGTTGGTGATGCGCCACGACGTGCGCAAGCGGCTGGCTGACTCGATCGAGACCGCCGTGGGCCTGGCGGACGGGCTGGTCGAGATCGAGATCGTCGGCTCGCGCGAGCAGCAGCAGGCTGCAGAGCACGCCACCGGCGCGAAGGGGACCCGTGCCGCGCAGGGCCAGATCGTCCCGGGCATGGCGCCGGCGCCGGGAGCGATGTTCACCTTCTCGGAGCGTTTCGCGTGTCCAGAGCACGGGCCATCGCTGGTGGAGCTCGAGCCGCGCATCTTTTCCTTCAACTCGCCCCACGGCGCCTGCGATCGCTGCACGGGGCTCGGATCGATGATGGAGATCGACCCCGAGCTGATCGTGCCCGATCGCACGCTGTCGATCGGCGAAGGAGCGCTCGCGCCGTGGGCCAACAGCACCTCCAACTACTACGAGCAGGTCACCGAGGCGATCGCCGAACGCTACGGCGTCGATCTCGCCGTTCCCTGGGAGGAGCTCCCGGAGGAGCATCGCAACCTCTTCCTCGAAGGCACCAACGGCGAGCCGGTCCACGTCTCCTATCGCAACCGCTACGGCCGTCGGCGCTCTTACGCGACGCGCTTCGAGGGGATCCTCGCCAACCTCGAGCGCCGCTACCGCGAGACAGATTCCGAGTGGACGCGCGAGAAGATCGAGGAGTACATGTCGCTACGGCCGTGCCCCAAGTGCGGCGGTGCCCGCCTGCGGGCGGAGTCGCGCGCGGTGCTCGTCGGCGGAACGCGGATCGAGGACTTCTGCGCGCTGTCGGCGCACCGCGCGCTCGAGTGGCTCGAGCAGGTCGAGCTCTCGGACACCGACCGGCACGTGGCCAGGCTGATCATGCGCGAGATCTCCGAGCGCCTGCGGTTCCTCGAGAACGTCGGCATCGGCTACCTCTCGATGAACAGGGCTGCAGCGACGCTGTCCGGCGGCGAGGCGCAGCGGATCCGCCTCGCGACGCAGATCGGCTCCTCGCTGGTGGGCGTGCTGTACATACTCGACGAGCCCTCGATCGGGCTCCACCAGCGCGACAACTCGAAGCTGATCGGAACGCTCGAGCGCCTGCGCGATCTCGGCAACACGGTGATCGTGGTGGAGCACGACGAGCAGACGATGCGCGCAGCCGACCATCTCGTGGACCTCGGCCCCGGCGCGGGCGAGCACGGCGGGCGGATCGTGGCGCAGGGCACCGCCGCGGAGGTCCAGCGCGTCGGCGAGTCGCTCACCGGCCAGTTCCTATCCGGCGAGCGCACGATCCCCGTGCCCGCTGGCCGGCGCGTGCCGAGCGGCTACGTGGAGATCCTCGGGGCAAGCGAGCACAACCTGCGCGACATCGACGTGCAGGTGCCGCTCGGGGTTTTCACCTGCGTGACCGGCGTGTCGGGCTCGGGCAAGTCGACGCTCGTCAACGACGTCCTCTACAAGGCGGTCGCAAATCGACTGCACCGCGCGCGCAAGCGCGCGGGCTCACACCGCGCGATCCACGGTCTCGATCAGCTCGACAAGATCATCGCGGTGGACCAGTCGCCGATCGGACGCACACCGCGCTCGAACCCCGCGACCTACACGGGGCTGTTCGACGTCATCCGCGACCTGTTCTCAAAGACCCAGGAGGCGCGCGCGCGCGGCTACAAGCCCGGGCGCTTCAGCTTCAACGTCAAGGGCGGGCGCTGCGAGGTCTGCCGGGGGGACGGGCAGATCAAGATCGAGATGCACTTCCTGCCCGACGTCTACGTCCCGTGCGAGCAGTGCCATGGCAAGCGCTACAACCGCGAGACGCTCGAAGTTCGCTTCAAGGGTCGCAGCATCGCCGACGTGCTCGCCATGTCGGTGGAGGAGGCGCTCGGCTTCTTCGAGCACATCCCCAAGGTCAGACGCCGGCTCGAGACGCTGAACGCGGTCGGGCTCGGCTATGTGCGCCTCGGACAGGCCGCGACCACGCTCTCCGGCGGCGAGGCCCAGCGCGTGAAGCTCGCGACGGAGCTCTCGAAGGTGGCGACCGGCAGGACCCTCTATATCCTCGACGAGCCCACCACCGGGCTGCACTTCGCTGACGTGCAACGCCTTCTCGACGTGCTGCTGCGGCTCGTCGATGCGGGCAACAGCGTGGTCGTCATCGAGCACAACCTCGACGTCATCAAGTGCGCCGACCGGCTGATCGACATGGGCCCGGAGGGCGGCGAGCAGGGCGGGCTCGCGATCGCCGCCGGGACGCCCGAGGAGGTCGCTGCCGAGCCGAGCTCGCACACGGGGCGCTTTCTCGCAGACATCCTCACGCCCGTCGCGCGGCGCGGCGGGCCCCAGGGCGCCAAGAAGTCTCGGCGCCCGCGCACGAGGGTCGCCGCGTAGGCGCATGCGCGCCGCGAGCCCGTGAACGCGGCCGCGCGCCGCACGCGGCTGTGGGCGCAGAAGTGGCGCTGGTATGAGCGCAACTCGCTGCCCTGGAACCGCGCGCGCATCCACGTCGAGTTCATGCGCCGCGAGGCGTTCGCGCGCTGGCCGGTGCATGGCAACGTGCTCGAGGCGCTGCGCGAGGGGCGGCTTGAGATCGGGGCGGGGACGTTGCTCGAGCCGCACGTCTGGATAACCGCGCCCGGCGCCGCACGCGTTCTGATCGGCGAGCAGAGCTTCCTCAACATCGGCGTCATGATTGCTGCGCAGGAGCTCGTGCAGATCGGCGATCACTGCATGCTCGCCAACGGCTGCTTCGTCTCCGACGCGGACCATCGCTTTGACGATCGGAAGCTACCGGTGCCGTGGCAGGGCTTTCGCAGCGGCGGCCCGACGCGAATCGGCGCGAACTGCTGGCTCGGCGTAAACGTGGTCGTCACGAGCGGGGTGACGATCGGCGAGCGCTGCGTGATCGGCGCCAACAGCGTCGTCACCCACGACATCGAGCCGTTCTCGATCGCAGCCGGAGCACCCGCACGCGTGCTGCGACACATCGAGTACAGCGGCGGCGAAGCGTCGCGAGCAAAGCCGCCCGCGGACGCCGGCGAGACCGGGTAGCGTAGCGGCGTGGACCTGTTCCAGGCCATGCGCAGCGCGCCGACGACCCGGCGCTTCAAGGCGGATCCGGTGCCGCGCGAGCTGCTCGTGCGCGCGCTCGACAGCGCCCGTTTCGCTCCCAGCGGAGGCAACCGCCAGGGCTGGCGCGTGGTGGTCGTCGAGGACGCCGCGCGCCGCGCAGCGCTCCGCGACCTCTACCTGCCGCATTGGCGTGCGTACCTCGAGCGCACCGGCGCCGCACGAATGCTCGCCGAGCCGGAGGGCTTCGACGCCGCTCGCGTGCGCGGCGTGCGCCGCGCCGACGAGTTCGCAGCCGGCCTCGCGGAGATCCCGGTTCACCTCGTCGTCGGCGTGCGCCTCGAGGATCTCGCGGTCACCGACGCCGAGCTGCCGCGCCAGAGCA
>JAXDGS010000203.1:0-6667 GCA_034664905.1 Solirubrobacteraceae bacterium
CACTTCTTCAACCCCGCCCCGCTGATGGCGCTGCTCGAGGTGGTCGCGGGCGAGCGCTCCTCGGAGCAGGCGCTGGCGCTCGCGCACGCGACCGGGGAGGCGATGGGAAAGACGGTGATCAGGGCCAAGGATGGCCCCGGCTTCCTGGTCAACCGCTGCAACCGGCCGTTCGGACTCGAGGCGCTTCGGCTGCTGGGAGAGCGCGTCGGCGACATCGAGACGATCGACCGCATATGCCGCCTCGCGGGCGGCTTTCGCATGGGCCCGTTCGAGCTCATGGATCTGGTCGGGGTCGACACCGGCTTCGAGGTCGCCAAGAGCTTCTACGAGCAGAGCTTCGGCGAGCCGCGCTGGCGGCCCTCGCCGATCACCACCCGCTACGTCGCCGCGGGGCTGCACGGGCGCAAGAGCGGGCGCGGCTATTACGACTACGGCGAGGAGAGCGGCGGCGGCGCTGCGCGCCGAGGGCAGGATCCCGAGCCGATCGACGCCGGCCCACCGGTTCGCGGCGAGGGCGTGGTCGTGGTCTCGGGCGCGGGCGTGCTCGCGGAGGAGCTGCGCGCCGCCGCCGAGCGGGCCGGCTACGAGGTGCGCGCGCCGCACGCTCCCACCGGCGGGGTCCTGCCGGCGCTGGTCGTCGAATGCGACCGCGGGCCCGACCGGCGGGCTCCGGGCTCTGCGTCCGAGCAGCGCCTGCCGGACCGCCGCGGCGCTCAGGCGCCCCCCCAGGGCGGCGCGCAGGTGCTCCTGTGCGCGCGCGGGTCGCTCGCGGCGCTCGACCCCGCCGGCAGCGCGGTTGGCTTTCACGCGCTGCCGCCGTTCGATCGGGCGGAGCTCGTCGAGCTGACCCGCGCGGAAAGCTCCTCGCCGGTTGCCGCCGGGCGCGCGGAGCGCTTCTTCGCGACGCTGGGAAAGCGGGTGGCGTGGGTGGGAGACGCACCCGGGCTGGTGCTCGGGCGGATCGTCTGCCAGGTGATCAACGAGGCCGCATTCGCGCTCGGCGAGGGGGTGGGCGGCGCCCGCGACATCGATCTCGGGATGGTTCTCGGGCTGAGCCATCCGCGCGGTCCGCTCGAGTGGGCGGATGAGATCGGCATCGATCACGTCCTCGCGACGCTGGACGCGCTGTGCGACGAGTATCGCGAGGAGCGCTATCGACCCGCACCGGCGCTGCGCCGCCTCGTGCGCGCGGGCCGCACCGGGCGCACTGACGGAGCAGGCTTCTTCGACTACAGCGCATGAGTCTCACGTTCTCGCGGCGCATGCACGTTAAACGACCGTGAGCGATCAGCTGCCGCCCTTCCAGCGCTTTCTCGACGCCCATCGCGACGCCGTGTGGCGCTTTCTGGTGCACTCGGTCGGGCCGCTGGAGGCGGAGGACTGCTTCCAGGAGACCTTCATCTCCGCGCTGCGCGCCTACCCGCGTCTGCATGCCGGCTCGAACCTGCGCGCATGGGTGCTGACGATCGCCCACCGCAAGGCGCTCGACTGCCACCGCGCGCGCACCCGAAGGGCGCTGCCGGTGGCCGAGCCCGACGCCGTGGAGAGCCGCTCGCAGGGCTCGACCGCGCTGCGCGACGAGGCGCTGTGGGAGGCGGTCGTGGAGCTACCCGCAAAGCAGCGCTCGGCGGTCGTGCTGCGCTACGTGGCCGACCTGCCGCATCGCGAGATCGCGGCTGCGATCGGCTGCTCGGAGGAGGCGGCGCGACGCTCGCTGCACGAGGGGCTCTCGAAGCTAAGAAAGGTGGTGCCCGCATGAGCGATCGGCAAGGACTCCCGGAGGTGGTGATCGCAGGCGCGCTGCGCCGCAGGCCTGAAGATGAGCAAGCGGCGGCGCACGCGGCCCGACGAGTGGTCGAGCGCGCGCTCGCCGAAGGCCTCGCCGACGTCAGCTACGCGCCCGCCGACTCGCCGTTCGGCACGCTGCTCGTCGCGGCCAGCGCGCGCGGTCTCGTGCGTGTCGCGTTTCCAGAGGAGGAGCTCGACTCGGTGCTCGAGTCGATCGCCCGGCGACTCTCGCCGCGGATCGTGCAGGCGAAGGCGCCACTCGATAGCGTGCGCCGCCAGCTCGAGGAGTACTTCCTCGGCGAGCGGCGCGCGTTCGAGCTCGCGCTCGACTGGTCGCTGATCGGCCCGTTCGGACGCAGGGTGCTGAGCGTCACGTCTGAGATCCCCTACGGGAGCGTGCTCAGCTACCGCGAGGTCGCGGCCGAGGCCGGCAGCCCACGCGGGTCACGCGCCGCGGGCAACGCGCTCGGCGCGAACCCGATCCCGATCGTGATCCCGTGCCACCGCGTGCTTCGCAGCGGCGGCGCGCTCGGCGGCTACGGCGGCGGCCTCGAGCGCAAGCGCTGGCTGCTGGAGCTCGAGGGCGCGCGCGTCTAGTGCTCCCGCGCCTAGGGCTGGACGTTCGCCGCGGGCGCCCACTGAGCTACCGCGGGGTCCTCCACTCCCATCCCTGCGGGCGTCGGCACGCCGGGCGTGTCGCGCAGGTACCACTCCGCATCGAGCGCCGCCTGACAGCCGGTCCCGGCGGCGGTGACCGCCTGGCGATAGGTGTGGTCGACGAGGTCGCCCGCTGCGAACACGCCGGGGCGGTTGGTCCGCGTCGAGGAGCCCTCGGTGAGCACGTAGTCGTTCTCGTCGAGGTCGATCTGCCCGCGCACGAGCTGCGACTGCGGCTCGTGGCCGACGGCGATGAACGTGCCCAACGCGGGCAGCTCGCGCTCCTCCGCGGTCTCGACGTGCACGAGCGACGCATGTCCGAGAACGCCGCGCTCGCCGGCGACGAACTCGCGCACGACGTAGGGCGTTAGGAACTCGATGTTCTCCTGCGCGCGTGCACGCTCGAGCATGATCTTCGACGCGCGGAACTCGTCGCGGCGATGAACCACGGTAACCTTGGATGCGAACTTGGAGAGGAATATCGCCTCCTCCATCGCGGAGTCGCCGCCGCCGACGATGATCGTCGGCGCGTCCTTGAAGTACGCCGCGTCGCAGGTCGCGCAGTAGCTGACGCCGCGCCCGGCGAGCTCCTCCTCGCCGCTCACGCCGAGCTTCTTGTGCTCGGCGCCCATCGCGAGCACCACCGTGCGGGCACGATGCTCGGTGCCCGACACCCACACGCTGTGCAGGCCACCCGGCTCGCTCGCGAGCTCTACGCGCTCGGCCTGGTCGGTCACGAGGCGCGCGCCGAAGCGCTCGGCCTGATCGCGGAACTTCTGCATCATCTCGGGGCCCATGATCGCGTCGGGGAAGCCCGGGTAGTTCTCGACATCGGTGGTCTGCTGCAGCAGCCCGCCCCATGCGAAGCCCTCGATCACGAGCGGGTTGAGGTTTGCGCGGGCCGTATACAGCGCCGCGGTGTAGCCCGCGGGACCGCTGCCGACGATGATCACGTTCTCGACGTCGCCCATCTTCTTGCTCTCCGTTCCAGTACCCGTCACACAGGGCACTTTACTTTGTAAAGTGTAGCAGAGCCGGGGCCGTTTCTGCCGCTGCGCAGTCTCTCATGAGCCGAGCGCGCCGGCCGGCTCGGCACCTTGGCCGCGCGCCTCGCCCGCGTGCCGGCCGTGCTCTTCATCGCGCCAGCGCGCGACGGTGCGGCGCAGTTGAAAGTACGCCACCGTGCCCGGCAGCGTGGGCAGCCAGAACGACACCGCGCGGTAGGCGAGCACGCTGACGACGACCACGTGCAGCGGCACGCCGAACGCGGCGAACGCGCCGATCATGCCGCCCTCGACTCCGCCGAGGCCGCCGGGCAGCGGCAGCAGGTTCCCGAGCATCCCCACGAAGTAGGCCATCCAGATCACCGTTATCGGCGGCGGCGAGCCGAATGCGTGGAACATCGCCCACAGGACCGCGATGTCGAAGCCCCACCACGCCGGCGCGCCGAGCAGGCCGGGGTCGCGCTCGCGCACGAGCCTGATCGCGGTGCGGATGCCGCTCGCGGTGAGCGCCGGCACCGTGCCCGCGCTGGCCACGAAGCGGGCGCTTCGGCTCGAGCGGGCGGCGAACCGCTCAAGGCGCGGCTCGAGGTCGCCGGGCAGCAGCGCGATCCCGCCGGCGACGGCGAACAGGACGGCCGCTGCGATTGCGGGCACGATCGTTATCGCGAACGATCCGCCACCCGCGAACAGGCCGCTGCCGAGCCCGATGCCGTCGATGATCAGCGAGCCCATGTAGATCACGTAGAGCAGCGCCATGAACGCGACCATGCGGCAGGCGACCAGCCGCGGCGTCATCCCCGAACGGCGCAGCGCCCACGCGGTGAGCGCGACCCCGCCCGCCCCGGCGGCGGCGAACAGGCGCGTCGCTGCGAGCCCGGCCATCGTTATCTCATAGCTCTCGCGCGCGCCGATGCGGCTCTGCCCGCGCACGAACACCGCGCGAAACAGCAGCACATAGCCCGCAAAGGAGCACATCTCGAAGATGATGGCGAGCGCTATCCACCAGCTGTCGCCGTTCTCGAGGTGGTGAAGCGTCGTGCCGACACCCGTCAGTTTCGGCAGCACGAAGTACAGGAACGCGACGCCGGAGAGGATGAACGTGGCGAGAGCGATGAGCCGCCGGCGCGTGAGGCGCATGCGCGGCATCTCCTCGTCGATCGCGCGCAGGCGCTCGCTCGCCAGCTCCTCCGGCGACTGCTCGCTCACCCCCACAGCTGCTTCACGCTCCGCGCCCCGCACTCTTCTCCCTTGCTCAGCCCGCTCTCAGATCGCCTCGTGCGCTCTGGCCTCCAGTGCCGCGATCGCCCGCCCTGCGCGGCCGACCAGCGGGCTCGCGCGCGGTGCCAGCCGGCGCACCGCCGCCGTCAGCGCGGCCCCGCCGAGCAGGTCGACCGCGTAGTGCTCGCCGAGGTACACGAGCGCGAAGCCGAGCGTCGCGGTGTATGCGAAAGCGAGCATGCCGGCGAGCGCGCTGACCTCGGTGAGCAGCAGCGCGGCCATTATGGATGTTGCGAAGTGCAGCGACGGCATCGCAGCCAAAGGATTGCCTCCGAACACACTGTAGAGGGAGCCCCACCCGTCTCTCCAGAAGAACTCGCCGTACTCGACCATCATCCGCCGCACCGCGATCGCCTCGTGCGCACCCTTGGAGCGGCTCGACGCGTACCAGGGTGGCGCGGTCGGCGCGAGCCAGTAGACGACCGCGCCGCTGTTGAACACCGCGTAGGTCATCAACGCGCCGCGGGTGAAGCGCTCGGGGTGGCGGGCGAGGATGTACAGCAGCGCGCCGTGCGGAACCATGAACCAGCTCCAGTGCGCCCATACGAGCACGCGGTCGAGCGCCCGCCACTCGGGGCCGTGCTCGCCGTGGCGGCTCAGCGCGCGCTGCAGGCGCACCGACGGCAGCTCGCCGAGGCCGAGGACGCGGTCGGCGAGAATCGGATAGCTGATGTGCACGCGCTCGGCCTGCGTCTCGGCGTCGTCGTGAGGCGACTTGTACGCGGCCAGGTAGGCCCACATCTGCAGCGCGCAGGTGGCCACGTCACGCGCGCGCGAGCGGCGCACCGCCACGCACAGGGCGAGCGGCGCCGCGTAGGCGACCGCCTGCGGCACGATCGGCGGTGCATGAACGCGCTTGCGCACGAGCGGCGCGGCGACGCCCGCGGCGACGATGCCCCAGGCGGTTGCTCTCATCGCCCTCGACAGCGGCACGCGCGCGGAGTATATGGGTGCTCTAGACGGGCTCGCCGTGAGGCTGGGAGCTCGCAGCGGCGCGGTGCCCGTCGCCGTCGAGAGCCAGTGGCTCGGGCGCCTCGCGCGCGGGAGCGCTGATCGAGGCTCGCGCGGCCTCGACGAACGCGTCGATCACGGTGCTCTGCGGATCGGCCTCCGGGTGCCATTGCACGCCGAGCACGAAGCGCCGGCCGGGCAGCTCGATCGCCTCGGGCAGATCGTCGAGCGTCGAGACGCCCGTGACCACCAACCCCTCCCCCAGTCGCTCGACGCCCTGATGGTGATGGGACTTGGTCCCGTGGGCGACCTCGCCGGCGGCGAGCGCCGCGGCGGAGCCCGCGGTGAGGAGCACGTCGTGATCGGCGCCGTCGAAGGAGCCGAGGACGCGCCGGTGCTCGTGATGGCCATAGCGCTCGGGCAGATGCTGCACCAGCGTGCCGCCGCAGGCGACGTTGATCAGCTGCATCCCACGGCAGATGCCGAGCACCGGCAGGTCACGCTCGATCGCGGCGCGGGTGAGCGCGATTTCGAAGGCGTCGCGCTCGCGCACCGTCTCGCTCGTCTCGGGATGGGGCTGGCGCCCATAGGAGCTCGGGTCGATGTCGGCGCCGCCGGCCAGCATCAGCCCGTCGATCAGCTCGAGCGGCTGCTGCGGCTCGGCCACCAGCTGCTCGTCCGGCGGCAGCAGCACCGCGAGCGCACCCGCGCGCTGGACAGCTTCCACGTAGCTGAGCGGCAGCAGCGCAGCCTGCTGATCCCACACGCTCCAGGCCGCGCGCTCGAGCGCTGTGCAAATGCCGATCACGGGGCGTCTCACGCTTCACACGATAGGGATCGTGCGAGCCTCGCCGGCGCTTAGCGGGCCTCGTTGCAATCGTCATCAAGCGCCTCCTGCGCGGGCCTGAATAGAATCCCCGCCGAATTGGGCCACGCGCTCCCCTCAGTCCTCGCCTTCTTCACGCCGCAGTCGGGCGGATCGCCCAACG